>CAYGVA010000267.1:0-5233 GCA_964353225.1 uncultured Leptolyngbya sp. | reverse complement strand
ACCCCATGGGGGCAGACCATCACACATTTGCCGCACTGCACACAGACATCGGGATTCCAAGTGGGAATGAATTGGGCCACATTCCGCTTTTCGTACTGGGTAGTGCCGCTGGGGTAGGTGCCATCCGCCGGAAGGGCGCTGACCGGCACCGCGTCCCCTTGGCGGGCCATGAGTTGACCGAGCACATCCCGCACAAAGGGCGGGGCGCTGTCCGGCACCCAGGTGTGGGGCGCTCCGGCGGGGTTGGGGGTCCCCACCAGCACTTCGAATAGATGCGCCAGGGTGGTGTCCACCGCCTGGATGTTCATGGCCACAATCTCTTCGCCTTTCTTGCCATAGGTTTTGCGGATCGCCTGCTTGATGGCAGCGATCGCCGCTTCCCTGGGCAACACCCCAGCCAAGGCAAAGAAACAGGTTTGCATCACCGTGTTGATCCGGTTTTTCATGCCCGCTGCCCCCGCCACCTGGTAAGCATCGATGGCATAGACCTTGAGTTGCTTGGCAATGATCCCCTGCTGGATGTCATGGGGGAGCCGCAGCCAAGTCTCTTGAGGATCGTCAAAGGGGCTGTTGAGCAGCAGGGTAGAGCCCGGTTGAGCGGTTTCTAAAATCGCGAATTTTTGGAGGAATTCCCACTGGTGGCAGGCGACAAAATTGGCGCTGCTAATGAGGTAGGGGGAATGGATCGGCTTTGGCCCAAACCGCAGGTGGGAGACAGTGACGGAGCCGGATTTTTTGGAATCGTAGACAAAGTAACCCTGGGCGTAGTTGTCAGTGTCGCCACCGATAATTTTGATCGAGTTTTTGTTGGCACCGACGGTGCCGTCAGAGCCCAAGCCATAAAAGACCGCCCGCACCACCGCGTCAGGCTCAATCACAAAGCTGGGGTCCCAAGGGAGGGAGGTAAAGGTGACATCATCATGGATGCCCACGGTGAAATGATTTTGGGGCTGGGGCTGGCGGAGATTGTCAAAGACGCCCTTCACCATGGCCGGGGTAAATTCTTTGGAGGACAGCCCGTAGCGGCCCCCCACTACCGTGATCGCAAATGCACCTGCCGCCTGAACGGCGTGAACCACATCTAAATAAAGGGGTTCGCCAGGGGCTCCCGGCTCCTTGGTGCGATCGAGCACAGCGATCGCCTGCACCGTATCCGGCAGGGCCGCCATCAATTGGTTTGAGTCAAAGGGCCGGTACAGTCGCACCTTCAGCACCCCGACCTTTGCCCCCTGGGCGGTGAGATAATCCACCGTTTCATGGGCGGTTTCACAGCCGGAACCCATCAGCACGATCACCTGCTCGGCATCGGGGGCACCGTGGTACTCGTAAAGGTGGTACTGCCGTCCGGTCAGGGTGGCAAAGTCATCCATGGCCCGCTGCACGGACTCGGTACAGTCTGTGTAGTAAGGGTTCACCGTCTCCCGCGCCTGGAAGTACACGTCAGGGTTTTGGGCGGTGCCGCGAATCACAGGGCGATCGGGGGTGAGGGATCGCCCCCGGTGTTGCAACACCAGATCGAGTGGGACAAACTGCTCCAACACGTCATCAGGGATCAGCGCCACCTTTTGCACCTCATGGGAGGTGCGGAAGCCGTCGAAGAAATGTAGGAACGGCACGCGGGATTCGAGGGTGGCGCGGGTGGCGATCGCCGCCATGTCTTGCGCCTCTTGCACCGAGGCCGAACAGAGCAGCGCACAGCCGGTGGTGCGGGCCGCCATCACATCACTGTGATCCCCAAAGATCGAGAGGGCTTGGGCCGCCAGGGACCGGGCCGCCACATGCAGCACCGCCGAGGTCAACTCTCCAGCGATTTTGTGGAGGTTGGGCAGCATCAGCATCAACCCCTGGGAGGCCGTAAAGGTGGTGGTCACCGACCCCGCTTGCAGCGCTCCATGGACGGTGCCTGCGGCTCCCCCCTCACTCTGCATTTCGACCACCGAGGGGACCGTACCCCAGATATTGGCCTGATCAGACGCCGCCCAAGCGTCGGCCCATTCCCCCATGGGGGAGGCGGGGGTAATGGGGTAGATGGCAATCACTTCACTGAGGCGATAGGCCACTCGGGCAACCGCTTCGTTGCCATCTAATGTGGCAAAGGCTTGGGCGCACATGGTTCAGTCCTCTGAGAACCTTGAAAACCGGTCAAGGCAATTCCAGAAAAATAGATCGAAATATTGATTTCGAGATCATTCCCATTTCTTGTTGCCCCTGAAGCGAAAAAGTGGGCTAACAAAAAATAGAGATTAGATTTATCGCTTCCAAACCTACTATATCTTGCTAACTTAGACGGCTTTGAGCTGGTCTAAATAACTTAATGTCTGGGCGGCTTCGGCCTCGTCAATAATGCTCAGGGCAAAGCCCACATGGACTAATACATAGTCCCCAACCTGGACCTCGGGCACATAGGCGAGACTCACCTCCTTTAAGACCCCGCCAAAGCTTACTTTGCCTTTCTTCCAAAGAGTTTTGTCTGGATGAGCCCCACCCTGATCGGGGCTGCCGTCCATAATGCTAACCACTTTTCCAGGGACAGAAAGACACATGATTGATTCCCTTGATAACTATGCTGATTTAGCAACTTTTGAGTTGTTTAAACTGTTTAGGCCGGCGCTAACTTGCCCTAAGGCAATTCCCCCATCATTGCTGGGAAATTGGTGGTGCCAACCAACCTTGAAATCCATCGCTTCTAAATGGACAATTGCCCGTTCTAATAAATGTCGATTTTGAAAACATCCTCCAGTTAAGACCACTTGCTTCAGATCCGCATGGTGTTCTCTTAAATGGTGAATGATTTCCCCAAATCCAGCTATCACGGTGTTATGAAACGTAGCGGCGATGCGACTCGTGGGCACCTGGCGCTGGTGAGCCTGGAGGAGCGCTGTCACCATCGGGGCCGGATCAAACTGGATCAGACCGTTGGCCCCGGTGGTGATTCCGTAGGGGTAGGTGGCGTCGGTTTGGCAGTCGGCGATCGCAAATTCCAGCGCCATGGCCGCTTCCCCCTCAAAGCTGGCCCGCTGACACAGCCCCAACAGCGAGGCTACCCCGTCAAAGAGTCGCCCCATGCTAGAGGTGCGTGGGGTATTCACACCACGCACCAGCATCTGTTGTAGGAGCTGGAATTCTTGGGGGGTAAAAGCTGCATGGAGACCAGGGGGTGGCTCGGTAAACGCCCGCTCACCCCAGCAGCCATAGAGCAACCCCAACGCAGCGCGGCGCGGTTCTCTGGCGGCGCGATCGCCCCCCGGCAGCGGAAAGGGTTTGACATGGGCCGCCCGCTCAAACCCCTCGGTGGGGGCGTTCTCCCTCGGTATCCACAGCACCTCCCCGCCCCAAAGGGTGCCGTCTAACCCATAGCCGGTGCCGTCCCAAGCGAGGCCCAACACGGGGGGCTGCCACTGATTCTCGGCCATGCAGGCCATGGCATGGGCATAGTGGTGCTGCACCGAAATCAGCCGGGGGCCAGCGGAGCCAGCGGTGAGAGTTTTGGCCCACTGGGTGGAGGCGTAATCGGGATGGGCATCATGGGCGATCGCGCTGACCTGACTTGGCGCTAGGTCATAGAGGTTGCAAAGGTGGTAGATCATGGCCTGGAAGCGATCTCGCCCCGGCACCGTGTCCAAGTCCCCCAGGTGGGGGCTAAGTAGGGTCTGCCCTTGGTGGTGCAGGGCAACGGTGTTTTTGAGGTGACCACCCACAGCGAGGATTGTGGGACTGGTCTTCACTTCGGCCCCCTTCGACAAGCTCAGGGCATCGCCTTTCCCACTGGGAGAGGGGTTCTGATCGGCCCTCTCACTGGCGTCTGTTCGAGCGGGAGCAGGATGTGGAATGGGCATCGGCCCATAGCCTCGGGCGCGGCGCAGCAGCACCGGTTGCCCCCGCACCATCTGCACAATCGAGTCGTCTACGGGGCGGGCAATGGGGCGATTGTGGATGAGAAAAAGATCGCTAATCTCCCCCAACCGTTCTAGGGCGTCTTGCTCATCAATGCAAATCGGTTCCCCAGAGCGGTTGCCGCTGGTGGCAACGACGGGGCGATCCACAGCGGCTAGCAGCAGGTGATGGAGGGGGGTGTAGGGCAGCATTGCCCCCAGGTAAGGGTTGCCGGGAGCAACCGCAGGTGCGATGGGTTCATTGAAATCCTGGCCCCCATCCCCTAACCTCTTACCCCCAATCCTGGGGGAAGGGGAACCCAAACACGCCGCTTCAGATCTTGCTCCCCTCTCCCATGGGGAGAGGGGCTGGGGGAGAGGGTCCGCTGTCGGTAACAGCACGATCGGCGCGGCGGCAGACTGCAGCAGCGCGGCGGCTTCTGGGGACACCTGGCAATGGGCTTGCAGGGTTTCCAAGCTAGGAAACATCACTGCTAAAGGTTTGGTGGGTCGATGTTTGCGCTGGCGCAGCCGTTGTACAGCCTTTTCATTCGTGGCATCCACCATGAGATGGAAGCCCCCGAGTCCTTTGAGAGCCAAAACCTGTCCCTGTCGCACAGTTTCGGCGGCTTGTTGCAGCGCCCCATCATGGTCAGCCAGCCCATGGCCTTGGGCATCCCACAGTTCTAGGTGGGGGCCACAGGTGGGGCAGGCGTTGGGTTGGGCATGGAAGCGGAGATCGCCCGGATCCTGATATTCCCGCTGACAGTCGGGGCAGAGGGGGAACCCGGCCAGGGTGGTGTGTGGGCGATCGTAGGGCAGCGATCGCACAATGCTAAAGCGGGGGCCGCAGTGGGTGCAGTTGATGAAGGGGTAGCGATAACGGCGATTTTGCGGGTCCCACAGCTCGGCGAGGCAGGGGGGGCAGGTGGCCAGATCCGGCAGGATTAGGGCGGTTTTGGTGGCGGTATGGGCGGATGGGCGGATATGGAAGGCGGCATCGCCCTGACAGGCGACGGGGGTGGCTTCGATCTGTTGCAACCAGGCGTGGGGGGGCGGCTCGGTGGTGAGGCGTTGCTGAAACGCCTGGAGCAATTCGGGACCACCTTCGATTTCGATCACCACGCCTTGGGGGGTATTTTGCACCCAGCCGGTGAGGTTGAGCGATCGGGCCAAGTTGTAAACAAAGGGGCGAAACCCCACCCCCTGCACCAGGCCAGTGATGCTTAGGCGCAACCGTTGCGAATCCAGTGTGGGGTAGGACAAGGGGAATACCGCTGAAGCTGAGCTGGAATGACGTTTCGCAATCAGGGCTGGCAGTTCGTCGTGGGTTGGGTGAAACGGAGTGTAACCCAACAGCA
>CAYGVA010000266.1:0-5241 GCA_964353225.1 uncultured Leptolyngbya sp. | reverse complement strand
GCAAGTTGAGTGTGTTGCTGGCGGGTTCGCCAGCGGAGCAGGTGCAGCTACAAGCTCAATTGCAAAGTTGCTTGAACTAACGGACGCTGGGTTCCATCCCCCCGCTCAACACTGCATCGCCTCTCTAGTGCAACGAGAACGCGTTCGTTGTTCGGATCCAATGCAGCAATTCTGATTTTGGCTTTATAGGTCCTGAATTAACGGCTAAGCCTAAAACACGCTCAGGGCCAACGGACAATCTCCAAAGTGAGGATTGCTGTTGATCTATGGATCGGGATGACACCACAACGATTTTTGGTCAGACTGAGAAATGGATTTTAAGCTGCCGCAATTTCTGCGAAGCGATCGCTGCCCATGGCCACCCCCAAGAAACTCACGCTGCAAGACCTGGCCAAGCGCCGCAAACAGATTCGGTTTGTGGGCCGAGAAGAGCAGCTCGATCGCTTTCGCACCAACCTAGCCCTCCCCTTCGACGATGATCAGTGGGTCTTGATCTTCGATATTTCGGGCAATGGCGGCATGGGTAAAACCACCCTGGAAGGGCAGTTTCGGGCCCTCGCCTAGACTGCAAAACACGCCACCACCCTCAGTGAGGCAAAAGCTTGACTGGTAGATAGTACTCATATACTATGTAAGATATTCTTACATGCAGTAGGATTATCTTGCCGTATGTAAAATTTGCGAGTGCAGATGGATCAGCAGAGCGTGAAAGCCAAGTTGATAGAAGTATTGAACGAAATTCAGAGTGATAGCGGTTATGCCAGTACTTCCATCACAGGGCAAACTCTCCCTGTAAGCGATTTGGAAGGTTTTGACAGCATTATTTGGTTGGATGCAATTGGCATGCTTGCCAATCAACTTAATGTCGATATTCCTGCAAACTGCAACATTTTTCTGTCACAGGATGGGAAGCAACCACTGACTGTTGATCAATCTTCTGCCCTTGTATATGAGATTGTTCAGACTGGAGAAGCGTAACAGTGGCTCAGTTAGAAGCAAAAAGGTTAATCATTGCCTCCCGAATAAAAGAAGCTCGTAAAATATCAGGCCTTTCTCAAGCACAAGTGGCAAATCTTCTTGGCTTACACAGACCTTCAATTTCAGAGGCAGAAGCTGGCAATCGAAAAGTTTCTGCAGAAGAAATATCACAACTGTCTGAGATCTATAAAGTCAGTTCAGCATGGCTGCTTGGAGAGGGCTCTGAAAAGCTAGATATCAATAAAGATAAAGTTCAAATTGCGGCACGAGAACTGCAGAAGCTTAAGTCAGAGGATTTAGATAAGCTTCTAAAATTGCTTGCCATAATATGTGAGCCAGGAGAATTGAATTGAGTAGTCACATAACAGACCTGGCTAGTGAGGCAAAACAAAAAGCCATCTATATACGCACTGAATCAGGTCTGGGCTTAAAAAATCCAATATGCGTTTTTGATCTATGCAACAAACTTGAGCTATCCCTCAGATTTGTAGACATCAATATGGAAGGCATTTACCTTAGAGAAGTATCTCCCAAAATACTCGTTTCTTCTCTAAGACCTTTAGCGAGAAAAAGATTCACTTGTGCACATGAGCTAGGGCACCATATTTTTGGGCATGGCTCAACATTAGATCAATTAATTGAGGAGTGGCAGGGTCGAACGACCTTCAAACCTGAGGAGTTTATAGCCAACTCATTTGCAGGTTTTTTGCTTATGCCTGCCTTAGGGATACGCAAAGCATTTTCATGCAGAAAATGGAGTATAGACAAAATATCTGCTGAGCAAGTATATACAGTCGCTTGCAACTTCGGAGTTGGTTATGAGACCTTAGTTAATCACATGAGATATTCATTGAAAATGATAAGTTCGACACAGAAGCATGAGCTATCAAAGGTTAAGCCTAAACAGATCAGAGAGAACGTTCTTGGCTTTTCAACTATAAGTCCTCTTGTCATTGCTGATTCACAATGGTTGATGACCACCATTGACATTGAAGTTGGATACGATATTCTTTTGCCCTATGGCACAAGAATCGACGGAAAAAGTCTGGTTTTCTCAAGAAGCCATCCTAAAGGGTATTTATTTAAGGCGAGCCGGGTAGGCATAGTCCGTGCCTACTTAGAGACAAGTGAATGGGCTGTATTTGTACGTGTCGCAAAGCGCCAATTTATTGGCTTAAGTCAATATCGGCATTTAGAAGATATTAAAGAAAATGAATAATACCACTCCTTTTTTAATTGAAGACGTCAATCTTTCCTACGCTTGGGGGCGTATTGTATTGCACATACTGGAGAATCCTGGCAAGGAAATTTCACCACTTATAGTTAGTATTACTAGTGCGACAGAAGATGCGGCTCTAAGAGAAATAGTAGATAACTCTCTAGATTCAATTGGCGAACAGAAGATTAACACAGTGGCAAATACCATTTTCCCTGCTTCCTTGTGGCGGAGATGTGGAAATAATCGCAACCGATTATTTGAGAGGTACATAGATATTTTTCCTCGAATCCAGAAGGCAAGCATCAGCAAAAACAAGTTTGGCATTTACTTCGAACGGCTGATACGGTTTTCAGACGCGAACAACAATGTTAGCCAACTTGAGTACAACGGCAATCAGCTAGAGTACATTATCAACCAGTTTATTTCCCGAAAAAGAGTAAGAAAATCAATGTTCCAGGCATCAATATTTGATCCTGAAAGAGATCATAATCCATCTGCACAAATACCATTTCCATGCCTGCAACATATTAGCTTTATACCCCTCAATGGAGATCTTATTTTAAATGCTTTTTATGCAACCCAAAAAATCTTCATTAAAGCATATGGAAATTATCTAGGTCTATATCGACTCGGTGAGTTTATGGCCCATGAAATGGGCCTAAATTTTGTCCGACTCAATTGTTTTATTGGAGTTGCAAAAATGGATGGAATCCCCAAGGGATCTCCACAAATCAGTCAGATATCAGACTTTCTGCGTAGCTTAACAGAAGAATGAGTGACTTTGATCTTTAGATAAATTAAAATAAACAGCCATAAAGTCAAACGATTTAATCACGGTAAAATAGTTTCAAAAGTACGATACAACAAGCGAGCTTAATCATGAAAGCCCTTCAATTAGCTCCTCGAAGCGAGTCAAATCAATCTAACGCTCAGCTCAGCCTGGATCTGGGAGACTTTTCTGAGCAAGAAAGTGACTGTATAGATTCAATCTTTCCGCATGCTCATCTTTTTCCAGCCAAAACAACCGTTGTGTTTGACACTTACTGGAGATTTGCGGTCAAAAGACAAAATATTTTCCTAGAAAAACTCATTGACAAACCTAAACCATGGACTAAAGATCCGATCCTCTCATCATATAAGTTTACTAATGCTTATCGTGCATCTGATCGGACTAGTCAATACCTGATTCGAAATGTGATTTATCGTGAAGATCTTCCTTCAGATCCAGAAGAAGTTTTTTTTCGGATAATGCTGTTTAAGTTGTTCAATAAAATTGAGACTTGGCAGCTCATGGAAAAAGAGTTGGGCAGTATAACTTTTGGGACATACAACTTCGATGAGTATGACAAGGTTCTTTCGAATGCCTTAGAAAGAGGTCAAAGAATTTACTCTGCAGCATACATTATGCCATCTGCTGTGAAGACTTTTGGATACTCTAGAAAACATCGAAATCACTTTTCTCTTCTAGAAAGAATGATGTTTGATGAGCTTCCTAAAAAGCTTGTTGATGCACCCAATATGCATGTTGGTTTTGACTTGCTAAGAGAATATCCATCGATCGGAAATTTTTTAGCCTACCAATTCATAACTGATATAAATTACAGTGAGATTACTGACTTCAGCGAAATGAGTTTTGTTGTGCCTGGACCAGGTGCTCTTGATGGCATTCGAAAATGTTTTACTGATCTTGGCGGGTTGACTGAGCCTGAGATAATAAAGCTCATGGCAGACATCCAAATCTCTGAATTTAAGAGGTTGGGTCTTGACTTCAAAACTTTATTCGGACGCAATCTTCAGCTAATAGATTGCCAAAATCTTTTTTGTGAAGTAGACAAGTATTCCCGAGTAAGGCATCCTGAAGTATCTGGGATATCAGGTAGAACTAGAATCAAACAGAAGTATTGTCTAGAAAAAAAAGGTTTTGAATACTGGTATCCACCAAAATGGAAAATCAATAATTCGCTTCTAAAATACAAGACCTTAGAGATGGAACGGCATCCAAATGGATCTGCAAGACTACCAAAATCAGGCAATGAGCACGGATCAAACGCCAGCCATTGAGGGCTCTGAGATAATTATTCCTTTATTAGGTCTGGTTGGCGAAGCAGGTTCACTCCTAACTGAATATAAGAAGCATCTCAGAGATGGTGAGGCGCATAAATTATTTAGAGAAAGGATCTCAGAAGAGCTAGGTGATTTGCTTTGGTATATTGCAAACTTAGCTAGCAAGTTTGATCTTGATTTAGATGCTATCGCAAGAAGCAACCTGGGAAAATGTCAAAATCGCTGGGGATGGCGGCAGAAAATCCAGAAAATCACTTTATATCAGTTTGATCAGCAATTTCCTGAAAATGAGCGTCTACCCAGAAAATTTGAAATCGAAATTTTTGAGGTCACTGAAGAATCTTCTGTCAAAGTAAAAGCATTTATTGACAGTACACAAGTCGGCAGTACTCTTACAGATAATTCTTACTCAAATGATGGCTATCGATTCCATGATGTTTTTCACTTAGCTTATGCTGCAATATTAGGCTGGTCTCCTGTGACCCGAAGCTTACTAGGCGGAAGAAAGAGAAAAAGTGATCTAAAAGTAGATGAGGTGGAAGATGGAGGACGAGCTATCGCCATCGAAGAAGGTATATCAGCGCTAGTATTTAGTTATGCTAAACGCCACAACTTTCTGAAGGGAGTGACTACGCTGGACTACCAACTGCTTAGCACTATTAAAGATATGACTCTACACCTTGAGGTTGCTCAGTGCTCTCTTGGAAGTTGGGAAAGAGCAATATTGGCTGGCTATCGAATATGGCGGTTAGTGCTGAAAAATCAAGGTGGAAAATTGCTCATTGATCTTGATCGGTGTTCAATAAGTTACAGATGATCTTCTGGATGCGTTTTGTATAAACCACTTTAAATCAGGAAGATATTGATAATGCAAATCGATCATTTCTGCGACGCTGCTTAGCACTGATAAGACTGAGTGACCCGCCCCCCCCGTCGCCACTGCCGAAAATACCGATCGCTCACCTCATCCCCCAGATCCC
>CAYGVA010000265.1:0-5248 GCA_964353225.1 uncultured Leptolyngbya sp. | reverse complement strand
CCATCAATACGGGGCCAAGGTGTTGATCGATGCCTGCCAAAGTGCCCCCCACATGCCGCTAGATGTGCAGGCGTTGGATTGCGACTGGCTGGTGGCTTCGGGCCATAAGATGTGCGGCCCCACCGGCGCGGGCTTTCTCTATGGCAAGCTGGCGCTCCTGCAAGCCATGCCCCCTTTCCTGGGCGGCGGCGAAATGATTGCCGATGTGTTTTTAGACCACTCCACCTATGCGGAGCTGCCCCATAAGTTTGAGGCGGGAACCCCAGCCATTTCTGAGGCCATTATGTTGGGGGCAGCGGTGGATTATTTGAGTACGTTGGGGATGGCGGCGATCGCCCGTTACGAACACGATCTCACTGCCTACCTCTACCAACAGCTCAACCCAATCCCGCAGCTTACCCTCTACGGCCCCCAACCGCAGGCGGATGGCAGTGGCCGCGCCGCGTTAGCCACGTTCACGGTGGAGGGCATCCATGCCCAGGATCTCTCGACGCTGATGGATCAGTCGGGGGTGGCGATTCGCTCGGGGCATCACTGCACCCAACCGTTGCATCGTCATTTGGGGGTGGCCTCGACGGCGCGGGCGAGTTTGTATTTCTACAACACCACTCAAGAAATCGACCGCTTTGTGGCGGCGCTGAAAGAAACGATTGATTTCTTTACCCGCATCTTTGACGAAGATTAACGCTTGTTATAAGTCCGTTGCATTAATGCTTTAGGTGGTGCTGGCCCATTCAAGTGCGTTACAAAAGCTGCCGAGACTATTCAGCAGAGCGTTGTAATAGGCATAGGCATCGTCTTGTTCATCCTGAAGACGGGCATACAACGTTAGTTCTGGTTCTGGTAGTAGATGAACGTCTAAGCCTGCGTTAGTTAAACGTGTGGATGCGATCGTAATTAGCAATGCTCCGACGGTATCAGGTTTGCCGTTGTGCAAATCCTCTAATCCAGGGAGGAGTAGTTCTGCTCCTGGCAGCTCTTTTAGGTTCATGACTATCCCTCCTTTGAGATTTGGTCAATGAACATATTGACTCTACTTTTTATGACCCGAGTTTGATTCTTGTGGAGTGCATACTCTACCGTACTTCTTCTATAGCCATCGCCAATTGCATTAAGACATCTAGGATGGCTCTGATTCTTTTTGCAGAAGCAACTTGGGTTACAGTCTTGTCCTAACCTAGGTGGCGACGGCTATAAAATCACTGCAAAGTATGGCAGCTACTCTGAGTTTCGCTAGATCTTACTTCGTGTCTTTTTCTCTTGCCTTAAAATTTCATAAGCAATAAAGGGCGCTTTTTTTTCTAAATGCTCAAAAGATATTTCACCTGCTTGGTATTCTAAAAAATACGTTTGTCTTTCTAAAACAAGATCATCATCAGAGTTCAACTGCAGGTATTTAATCGTCTCACAAACGTTTGCTTGCCCAGTTGGTGAAAGATTTGAGTTGGGATGAATTAAAAACGATTTAAAATCAATGGCGAATGATTCATTCAAAAGATTGAAAGGATCGAGAATGATTTTAGTTCCTTTTCGGCTATTAAATCTTGATGACACATACCGAAAATTAGCCCAGTCATATGCAAGGCTAGGTTGTTGTGATTTTGGAATAAAATGATCAATAGAATGATTGCCTGTGCTGTGCGGAATCCAATGGCAGCAATACGCACAAATTCTTTTATATGCTTGGCGCATATCAGGAAGAGCTCTTTGCCAATATTCCTTGCCTTTCCATTCCTTTGAAATAGGATGTGGATTGGCTAACAAGAACTCTCTTCCATCTTTTTTGACTCGCCTCAAAAAATCTTCTGGTTCTGGCTGAAGTTCAACAGGGATCATAGTTCCACCCCATGCTGCTCAGCGAAATAGGTCCAACGCGGCCAAAAATTATCATGTGCTGGCAAATATTTCATTAGCCGTTGGGAGATTTCTGCTACCTCTTGATGCGGAATATCAGCCTGTAATTGTAAGCTCTTTGCATCCTCAATGGCTTTTTCAGCTTCAATTGACCTTGCTTGTTTCAGCTCAAAAATATCTGATCGCAACCAAGAATCAGAAGTGCCATATTTTACAAAGTCTGGACTTTCGACTTTCACCTCCGTATTCAGAAGATTCTTCTTTATAAGAGAAACATGAAAAATTTTATCTTTTTCAGGATCGAAAAGAGGCTCCATTGATGCCATAATTAATGGTGAATGTGTCGCTATGATCATTTGAATTTGTATATCGGGGCTGAGATCTTTCCAGACTTCAAAAAGTGCTGGAAGAATCGTTCTTTGCCATTGAGGATGAAGATGTGCCTCAATCTCATCAATCAGAATGACCATTCGCCGTTGAGGAGGTTTTCGGATAAGACTTGACTGAGTATTATGCTCTTCCCATGCCCAAACCATTAAATATGCAAGGGCCACAATTCGTTTCACCCCAGCAGACGCGTAAACTAAAGGTACCTCACCATAAGAATGCTGGATTGTGGGTATTAGACGGCTATCGCCAGGAATACGCCGAGGCTTACCAGGTTCAAGAGGGCCAAGATCCCCTAAATTCAAACCTGGAGGCGATAGTCTGAGCAACACTTTTTTAAAAGTTTCAAATATTTTTTTGTCAGGACTGTTCTGCCAATATACCCAATCTTCTATTAACCCATTTGATAAATATGAAGTTCTACCGCCTAATGTAGTAGAAAGACCGTTCCAAACATCTTCCCTTGAGAAAATTAGGGGATTAGTATGTGAGTTATGCGCTTGAGAGGAAGATTGCCAATAATCGCGTGCTGGATCCCAAACTGCAAAAGCTCCGTCTACCTTTGCATATATTAATAACCCTGGAATTGTAGGTCTCTCACCAGGTATAAGCCATGTTTGATTTTCCCAATTATAATCAGAAATGGTTTCGTTTATCTTGCCGGATTCGCCTGAAATTTGGAAGCCTATCTTGGGTTCATCTCTACTGGCATCTTCTCGTGGGAAAGCCTGAAAGCTAGTCCAATTCCCACTTAATGCCCACCATGCGCTTTCGAGTATAAAACTTTTCCCTAACCCATTGTCACCAGTGAGCAAGTTGGTTCTTTCTGAAAATTCTAGACATATTTTTTTGGCCGGCCCCACTCCTTCTAACGTCAGCAGGGATAATGTTCCTCCTTCTTCCTGTGGCGCGTCAGGTGGCAATGGAATATTTAAGGCATTAACTAGCTTTGCCCAAGAAAAACATACTTCAGATAAAAGAGGCTGGATAATTTCTTCCTCATTGATCGACAGATCCAGCAAGTTTTCTTTTTCTGAAGCAGTAAAATTAAACTGGTTTTGAAATGCAGCAAGAATGTCTTCGGGCTTTGTTTTGTCTGGCCAGTTGATCTCCCGATACAACCACACAGCCAGATGAAAGGTTGGTATTTTAGATAGTTTCTTGTCATCCAAAAAAGAGCGAAGCGTAGAAACATAATCATTTTCCCACCCCCACTCATCTGTTCCATCAGGATGCAATAAAGCTGGCCCAAAGGTTCCTTTTCTAGATCTCTGAGAACCACTAGACGCATAGTCTGGCTTAAGCCAGAGTTTGTTTTTATAAGATACTCTAAATATCCTATAAAACCAAGACGAATTATTCTGAGGCTGATAATATTTCCGTAAAAATTCATCCTCTTTATGGTTTATCAAGATACTGCTAAGTCTCCCAACAGGTAGGTCTGCTTCTTTGAAGACTAAGAAACTAATACCGAAGAAAGGATGTACTCCTTTCAATCTTTCAACTGAGTTTTGTATTTGATTTTGGCTAAGATACATAGAAGTGCCTAAACCTTACTCAATTCATCAAACTTGATCAATTCATTAGTTATGTACTTGCAGAATTCAGGGTTTATTTCAATTCCTGTAGCTGATCTGCCAGATAATAGGGCAACCCTAACAGTTGTTCCACCACCAGCAAAAGGATCCAGCACATCACCATTTTCTGGACAGCCGATACTTAAACATCTTTCTACGAGTTCATCGGGGAAAGGTGCTGTACCTAAATGCGTGCCTTTAGGACGTGCTGCGATAGTCCACATATCCTCTTGTTCCTCATCTTCTAAAACTTGTCTATTAAAGTAATATTTGCGATTTTTCGCAAACATAAAAATATTTTCATAGCTTCTCTTGGGTCTATCGCGAACTGCCTCTGGAAGTGAATACTTTCGGTACCAGATGATTGAGCTTCGCAGTACCCATTCTCGGCCAATCATCTCCATGGCAACACGCCAAGGAATTCCAATCAATGATTTTGGCTTTACACCAATGTCTAGGCCGCCACTTTTGTCAACTGCCCTCAAGCCAAAACGTCGTTTGCTACTTTTCTTGTCCGTGCCGTGTGATTTCCCTTTCCCTGAATAATATGTATCTCCAAGATTCAGAAATAGCGATCCATCCTTTTTCAATACTCTTTTCACTTCATCCATGATGGTGCATAAAGCATCGACGTAACCAGAAATACTCCCTTCTAATCCTAGTTGACCCTCCACACCATAATCACGCAACCAGAAATAGGGAGGTGATGTTACAACACAATTGAAGGATTCATCCGGTAATACCTTCAAAATTTCTAAAGCATCACCATTATGGATTTCCCAAGTTTCTCCAGAACTCAGCTTTCCAGATGTAAGCTTGTGTGAGGCTGCTGTGCAATAGTTTTCCTCAGTTTTTGCGCCCATATGCCTAATTAAGTTGGATGTATATCATAACTCTTAAACATTGGCAAAGGCTCATCATATCTTATTGTCAGTGTATCTGTTCTGAAAATATAATTTGAGCTGGAAACCAATGTATTGAGCTTATTGAGTAGCGCTTAGTTTTTGTTGCACTTCATTCTTGAATTGACGTCACATAAATACCAAGCACAAGCTCGAATGGCTTGTTTAAGCTCATCACTGATTGGCATGCTGAGCAGCAAGCATTGCGTTCATATGAGTGAAAATACGATCTAGCTCTGAGATCGTCTCTAACTCAGCAATTTCATCCAGTGTGAGTTGATCGGCCTTCTTTCTATCTAATAGATGCTCCATCCGTAGTTGAAGCGTTTCACTAAATTTAAAGAGATGCCAGGTTTCGACTGGTTCCAGTCGAATTTCATGAATTAGGGAAGAGGGTTGCTTGAGCGCTGTAATCATTGTTTCCTTTGCACTTCGCTGATCCGTGGATGGGGAGCTAAGTCGTTCGGGGCTGAAGTTGAACCATCGCCTTGCTTCGCCTACGGTGTCTCTATTTTAGGGGAGTCACCC
>CAYGVA010000264.1:0-5329 GCA_964353225.1 uncultured Leptolyngbya sp. | reverse complement strand
CAGATCTCGTTCAGCGGCGAGTGCAGCCCGAAGAACCAGGGGCACCCTCAGTCGACACTTCACCACCCGAGCCATTTTCCAATGCGGATTCTATTGCACCTGTTTCTCCTATGGAAAGCACGGTGGATGCTAGTTTGACGACTATTGCCCGTACCCCAGAGGAGAATCCTAGTGGGGTTCAACGCATTGATTTACCTCAGTTATCGACTGTCCTAAAGCCCTTATCAACGATCCAACCCTTCCGATTACCGGATCGATCGCGAATGGCGATCACCAATCCTCATAGTTTGGCAATGTTGCCATCCGCTGCGCCGGTTACACCGAAGACGGCGGCACCCATCATCCCGCCAGCTGCTGCGCCGTCTCCATCCCCGCCAACGGTGCAGCGACGCTCTCAAGAGGCTCCCCCATCTTCTCCTAGTGCGCCCTCTTTTCCCTCCATTGATGAGGTGAGCGCGGCATTGGCTGGTGGTTCATCGTCTCCATCTTCATCCATACAGCGACAGTCTCAAAGCCGCCCTCAGATGCCATCGCCAGACCAGGTTATGGAAGCTATGGCTAAGGCTGCCGCCTCATCTTCTCCGACCAAGCCCCCTAAGGTTCAACGCAAGACCACCACCCCTGTTTCTGACAAACATACTTCTGCCCCAACAAAGTGGGGCGATATCGAATCCTTGCTCAATGTGCCCTCATCTAAAAAGGGCGATCGCCCTAATTCATCCCCGCAATCTACGGCAGCTAGTTCAGACGCCTACTCCGACTTAAAACCGCTCCAAGCCCTACAACGGCAGTCAACCCAAGCGAAATCGGATACGATCCAACGAGATGAAAATGAGGCAGCCACGATGACCACCTCACCACATCAGGACATCAATCAAGATGCTTCCCCAGAGACGTTAGACATGCTTGTGCATCAAGTTTATGCCTTGATTTGTCAACGCTTAGTGGTTGATCGAGAACGTTACGGTCTTTCTCAACGCCGCTAACTAAACGGAGAACCCAACGATGCCCTTAGAAAAAGCTAAATTGACCGCCGTAGATGGCGGTGAAGATATCGAGTTTATGTACAACCCTGGGGAACTCAGCTTCAGCCGATCTGTCGAGATTGACCAAGCTGCCGGTGCGACGACTGAGGCTGGAGAAAACAAAACCAGTTTTAAGCATCCTAATCCCTATAGCCTCTCCATCAGTGGCTTGATCTTAGATACTTATGAAGACCAAACGAGTGTTTTGGTGCCCCTGGCTAAATTTACCAAAGCGGTAGAATTCGCCTCAGATGGTGAGGGCAAAGGCCAACGCCCTCCTATTTATCTATTTACTTGGGGCAGCATCAGCTACTTACGTTGTTTTATCAAAAGCTTGAATTTTAAACTCTCCCTATTCTTAACAGATGGCACCCCAGTACGCGCCAGTATTGATTTAAGTTTAGAGCAGGTGGATGCCCCTACCCCTAGCGGCAGTCAGGGAACGCCTAATCCTAGTTCTAGTAGTCGTTCCGCTTCTAGTCGCAGCGCTTTTTTGAGCTAAGCCGTTTATTACTTTTTGGGATTTTCCGTGCTATGCCCACCTATATTTCGGAGCTAACCCTCAAGATTGGCGGCAAAGATGCTCCTTCTGAAGTACTTGAGAACATACAACAGGTGGTCGTAGAGGAGAGCTTACATTTACCCAGCATGGCGACGTTGGTCATTTTCAACCCCTATCAACCGGGGGGAGAAGACCAGGAATTTTTCAAATATGGCACAAAAGAATATAAAGACCTTTTGGCAATTGGTGAAAAAGTAGAGGTGGGGTTTGGTCGGAGTACGACTGAATCGGCAGAGTTTGAGGATCCTAAATCGGCAACTCTTTTTAAGGGCGAAATCACGGCCATAGAAACCCATTTTACGGCTGATTCCCAAGCACCTATTGTTGTGCGAGCTTATGACGTTACCCACCGACTGCATCGGGGGCTTTACAACCGCTCTTTTCAGAATATGAGCGATACCGATATTGTCAAAAAAATCATTGGCGAGGTTGGGCTCTCTACTGGCACCGTTGATACAACGGGGGGTCCCTATGGTTATGGGGATATCAATGACAGTAAGGGGTATGTCTTCCAGTACAACCAAACCAACATGGCATTTATGCAAATGTTGGCTAATCGCAATGGCTTTGAATGTTTTGTCCAAGATGACAAATTCTATTTCCGAAAGCCCAAATCTGAAAGCACGCTGAACCTAACTTGGCTGCAAACCCTGAGTAGTTTTAGTGCTCGGATTTCGAGTGCTGAGCAGGTCAAGAATGTGGAGGTCCGAGGCTGGGACTATTCCACTAAAAAAGTAGTGACGGAAACGATTAGCAAGGATGAGTTGTTAACGGAAAATAGTGCCTATGGCAAGGGAGCCGATACTAGCCAGAAATTTGAAGGTAAGCCCCCGACCCCTAGCATGATTGTAGTGGATCAGCCTTTTTCAGAATCGAAAGAGGCAAAGGCGATCGCCCAAGCCCTTTTCAATGAACTGTCTGGCGAATATATTGCCGCCGATGCGAAAGCAGAGGGCAACCCTGAGATCCGTCCTGGCAAGTCGGTAGAGTTGAAAGATGTAGGCCCTTATAGCGGCAAGTACTACATTACCGAAACCCGTCACACCTACCAAAATAGACTGTACACCACAGCATTTAGTGTCCGAGGTTTGCGGGGGGGTGACATCTTTTCGATGATGTCAGGCCCAGCGATAACCCGCCCCCCGGCATCATTAATGGTGGGCATTGTTACCGACAATGTGGATCCCAAAAAATGGGGTCGGGTCCGCGTGAAACTACCCGCTCTAACAGAAGATCACACCACCTACTGGGCACGGGTCATCGGGGCAGGGGCCGGTGCTAATCGCGGTTTTGACTGCTTACCTGAAGTTGACGACGAAGTTCTGGTGGGATTTGAACAGGGAGATATTCACCGCCCCTATGTGATTGGTGGGGTTTGGAATGGCAAAGATGCCCCCCCGACAAAGGTTGACGATGCCGTCAAAGATGGCAAGGTGCGATTGCGGACCTTTAAAACCCGTTTAGGCCATACCCTCCAGTTTGTAGAAGAGGACAATGGTAGCAGCAAGCAGGGCGTTTATTTAGATACGGTAAAAGGGCACCACCTATACTTTAATGACAAGGATGAAATCATCGAAACAAAGACGGCTGGTGGTCATCAAATCCAGCTAGATGATACGAACAAAAAAATCTTAGTCAAGAGCAGTGGTGGTCAACAAATTGAAATATCAGACAGTGCTAAGAGCATTAAAATCTCAGGGGGTAACACGATTGAGCTGTCTGCCAATACCAAAATCTCCCTTGAGGTTGGTAGCGCCAGTATTGAGATGACATCTACAGGGGTCACTATTAAAGGGGCCACCGTTAAGGCAGAAGCTACTGGCATTGCAGAGTTGAAGAGCAGTGCAGGGGCCGTAACGATCAAAGGACTCACCGTCGGCATCAATTGATTGCCTTGAGTACACCGGTCAACTCGTTTCCTAGGGCCATTTCGGCCTCGGCCAAGGTGACTGCTTGATAGATGGGTTTCAGATCACACCACCGCCTTGCTCTTTTGCCAAAAGCCATGGCGCAGAAGTTGGGCATCTCCCCACTCACTGCGCTGAACCCTGCCTTATCCAGGCAATACTTGATTGTGCTGGCGATCGTAGTGGAGTTCGCCACAGTCCACCATTTCATTGAGGCTGTTGTAAAACGGCATGATCATTTCGCAAATCGGCTCATGGAGTTGGTGCGCACATTCCCGCGCTAACTCATAGACGCCGTAGGCATGGTCTTGCAATAGGCCAGGAACCAGTTGGCGAATCTTGGCCATCAAGAGACTGTTAGAAGTGAGAGCCATGAGTAAAAGTGCCTAACGCTGTGATTCCATTGGGCCACAGGCAAATCAGTTCTGGGCTAAGGGTTGCGGTTTGTTCGAGAAAGATTGAAGCTCGAGACCTAACGTCACACTTCTTTGGATGACACTCAGGAAGGGAATGGGGGACAATCTGCCGACCCACCGCTCTGAGAGAGGGCGGTTCGGATGGTTTGTAGGAATGCCTTGAGTACAGGGGATTGATTACTGGGCTGCCAGGCGATCGCCAACTCCACCTCAGGCACAGGGGGCTGCAAAGGCCGATAGGTCACCCCAGTTTGAAAGAAGCTGCGGGCAGAACTGGGCAACAGGGTTACCCCTAAACCCGCCGCGACAAGGCCCAGCATCATCTGAGGATCACTAGTTTCTTGTTGAACCGTTGGGGTAAATCCGGCTTGGCGGCAAGCATCCAAAATGCGTATCAGTAGGCCACAGCCCTCATCACTGCGTCCGGTAATCCACGATTCCTGGGCCAATTGGGCAAGGGTCAATTGTTCCTGCGTTGCCAGGGTATGGGTTTCGGCTAAGGCGACGATCAACGGCTCCGTCATCAGCAGCTCGACGGCGATATCCGCCGTGGCCATAATCGGCTCTAGAAACCCCAACTCGATTCGCCCCTTCTGCAACCCCTTAATTTGCTTGCCCGAGGGCATCTCTTGCACAACCAGCTCCACATCGGGGAATTGATTGCGAAACTTGCGGATGGTTTTGAGCACCACATCGTTATGGACTGAACCCTCAAATCCCACCACTAATTGCCCCGTTTCCCCCCGTGCAGCCCGCTGACTGTTACGGACAGCGCGATCAACGTGGGTCAAAATCTGACGACACTCGTTCAAGAACACCTGACCGGCAGCGGTTAAAGCCACCCGACGATTGGTGCGCTCCAGTAGATCAACCCCCAGGGCTTTTTCCAAGCCCTGAATTTGGCGGCTAAGGGGTGGCTGGGCAATTTGCAACCGTTCAGCTGCCCGCGTAAAGTTCAGTTCCTCAGCGACAGCGACAAAGTAACGGAGCTGGCGGAGTTCGATATCAGTCGTCATACCTAAAAGGTATCATTCCTTGCCGAATCAGTATTGGACGGTATGAGTTTGTGTGACCTATTGTAATTCCAAGCCCTGAATCTGAGTCATTGCCCAAGCACTACGGCTTATTTTTGAGTCAAAGAAAGGGTCCAAGCGGTGCGATCAAATCAACTGTTTGATGATGCCCAGTCATGCTGGTCTCTCTTCTGATTTGCTGCCGAATATATCGTCTGTAAAAGGCAAGAAGATGACGACTTAGGGCAAAAATGTGATAGCGGGCAAAATCACTGCCTTATACATTGAAAACACAGAGCCCTGAACCTTGTTTACCTTGAAATTTGGAGTTCCCCTCACCCCCAGCCCCTCTCCCAGAGGGCGAGGGGAGAGAGAAAAACTACAGTTCTCAAAGTGGGCTTGGTTT
>CAYGVA010000263.1:0-5425 GCA_964353225.1 uncultured Leptolyngbya sp. | reverse complement strand
GATTTGTCCGGCGAAATTGGCAGTTTACGGCCCAGCCTTTGCCCTATGGGGTGAACTGACGCGGGCTGGAAGGTGAAACTGCACACAGTTAATGAATCGCACTGTCCTGCCGAAACCCTTTCCCAGTAAGCCATCGCAAACCCCCTAGGGATTTCGCCCCCGCCATCAATTTGCGCAATGCTCCCGCACCCAAGCCCGCAACGCCAGCTCCGCCGCCACTTCATCCTGCTGCGCCACCGCTAGAAACCCATAGAGCCGCGTTTTGGGCACAGCCATAAACGTAGGGCTCCGCTCTACCTCTACATAGCCATCCCCTTGCAATTGATAAATCCGCCAGATGTGCCCGTTATAGCGCCATAACTCCGGGACCCCCATGCCACCGTAAAGCCGATTTTTGTCAATATCAGTGTGGGTGATATCCACGTCAACCACTAAATCTGGCGGTGGATCCTGGGCCAAATCCACTGTGCGGCCCGCCACCAAGGGCTGATTTTGAATGTAGTAGGCGTTGTCAGGTTCAGCCCCTCGGTCTAAATCCTCGCGATCAAGGGTGGTCGATCGCATCGATTTCAGCTTTAGCCCCATCTCAACCACCAAAACCCGAATGAATAACCCAATCAACTCACTGGCGTATTCATGATCTTCGAGGGGCATAGCAATTTCTAGGGTGCCGTCGATGTAGGCAAGGCGGGCGGCGCGGGTCTGGGGCAGCGCCTGGAGAATTTGTTGATAACGCTGCCAGCTCAACCCTGGCAGCGTTATCCGTTTCTCGCCTTTGAGGTTGGTGGGTTTGGGTAAGACGGCGTTAACCATGGGTACTATCAGCCACTGGTGATGGTTCTAGTTTAGGAGATGTTCTTGGGGGTGATGGTCTCAGTTCTGCAACCCGACTGCTGCGTTCTTGCTGGGGAATCACTTCGTTGTCACAGGCATCACCACCACAGCCCGGAACTCTAGACCCTTGGCCAGGTGCATGGTGCTGTAGGCCACAAAGCCCGGTTGGAAGGCAATATGTTCGTCGAGTTCGATTCCGTAAGTTTTGTCGTGGTGATCGACGTAGCAGAGCATCAGGCTAGCATCGGTTTTATGGACGATGAGGCGAATGTCCATATTGACGCTGACGGACCAGATGTTGGGGACTTTGACGCGATCGCGCTTGTGGAACCGCAGCCCTGGGTTGGCCGGATCAAGTTGCAGGTCAAAAGCGGTGGTTTTGGCGGCTTTCTGTTCCTGGTTGGTGAGGTCGGCCAGTTCATATTCCATGTTGACAAGGTCTAGCAGGCTCCACGGGGCATCGGGGGCAAAGGTGACGAGTACGTCAATGTCGCTGTCGGGGCGAAAGTCGTCACGCAAAACGGAGCCGAATAGGGACAACTCTCTGATCTGCCACTTTTGGCAAAACTGCTGAATAGTGTCAGGCGCTAGGTCAATTTGAAGACTGCTCATGCTGCAATTTTAAGAAGCGACGGTCGCTACCAGCCAGTTTTGTTTGCATAAGTAATCCCAATCGCCAGATCGCTCCATAACCTCACGCCGCAGCGCTTCAGAAATGTAGGTCACGCCGCTGTCCCATTGCCCAGATAGGGCAGATTTCCCGCTTTGAGCAGGATGGTCAGATTCTCAAAGCGCTCGTATTCGTCGAGTTCTTGGGACTCTTCGGGCTGGAAGCAGCGGCGCAGCAACGCGGGCAACTGATCACGAATCGGATCAAGTCGCTCCATCAGGTCATCGGGAATTTCGATGGTAAGGGTTGCTATATTCCTCTGCATTACAAAACCACCTAAAAGCTAGGGTAATAAATTTGAAACTTACTCCTATGGCAAAAAGGTTGTTGGATCATCATCCTTTTTGCTTGTCAGGGATTTGACAGTTTTTGAATCTTCTAATGAGGAGACGGAAATCTGCCGGTTATTAGCCAAGGGCGCTGCACTGTCTGCTGGTGCAATGATTCCATACGTTTTAAGAAAGATGTAGGCAAGCAATATGCCAATAATTGAGAGGAAGACAACATTAGCAATTATTGAGCCAAACAACTCCTGATTTTTACTGCTGAGAGCTTCAGAAAGCTGAATGACTTGTGCTTCATCCCGCTGAGCCTTTCCTAGTTTCTCGCCCAATTCTCTAGATTGCTGGGCCTCTTCAGCTCTAATGCGATCTATTTCGATTTTTTCCTTGCTCAAAGCTTCTTTCATCTCAGTGATTTCAGCTTCACCGAGCCTAGGGCTGAATGGACCTCTCTTCGTCTCTAATTCCACAACAATTCTGTTGAGCCGACTATTTTCTTTTTCATCTTTTTGGTGTTGCCTTGTGAGATCCTTATTTTCTTTCTCAAGCTTGCTATAAAGACCTTTGTAAGCAGCTCCTTCACCTGCGCCTGCTTTGTAGCCTGAATCGTAACGACCATTCCAGATTTTTACCCCGGTAATGAACAGACTAATGAGAAGTATCAGAACAATAAACGTTTTCCAGTTGAAAAAAGGAGATCTGGTGTTTTGTTGATAATCCAAAGTCATTGGCGATTTTGCTAACTCACATTAAAAACTTTCATGACTTCGTCGCCGAGGTGGTTGATGACCTTGACGGTGATGCGACCGGATTCAGGTCTGTCAAACGATCTCGATACGTTCCCATATAACGATTCCCAGGCGTCTTGGTCGATCTCGGCTTTGAGGGTGGTTTTGAGGGATTTGTAAGGGTCGCTGGCACCGAGGAAGTAGGCGTGGCGGACGAAGAAGCTTTCTTCGTTGTAGTCGGTGTCGATGAACCAGCAGGCGATTTCGTCGGTATCGCTAGCCCGCACCTTGCCGGACTGGGGGTGGAACACATCGACCCCATAGATAGTGACTTGTGTGTAGTGGTTAACGGGGTTTGGGTAGTGAGTTCATTATCCCCCGCAGCATTTTGCTGATCTCCGTACAGGCGGTCAACAAGGTCTCGGCATTCGTCGGATTGAGATAGCCCAGCTTTTCGGACAAAATCACGAAGGTTTCCAGCTCCGCCAGTGATCCCTGCGCAATGCCAACCGCCTAACCTTGGCACGTAGCCATGATGAGGGACACCAATACCATTGAGGGACAACACACAGGAGCAAAGCACGCTCACCCCCAGACCATAGGCAGGGATATATGGAAGAGGCGACACCCGAACGGGATGGGTGTCCTATCAACTTGCTGGCAGCTAGAATGCCCGACCTACAGGGAACACGGCGAGATTCTTGGCTCACCTTCTGGGCCATCATAAGACAGTCCTGCGGGATAGTCCTGTGTGGTCTCTCCCTTTAGCTCGATATTTTTATACTTAGAGACAAAAATGACCTTGCCCGCGTTCCATCGATCGCAGATCAGGGTTGTCCTCATCACCTAGAGCTGCTGGGCCATTTCCACCTTGGCCACTTGCTTTGGGGCCTGGATGTCGATGAACAATTGAATCGATCGCTGGAAGTGGGTTTGAGCCATTTCGAACGCCCCCTGGGCCTGATGGGTGAGGCCACATTGGTAATGGGCCTCAGCTAAGTCGCTGCGGGCACCGAGATCTTCAAATAATCCCAACGCTGTTTGTAGGGATGCCATGGCCTTAGCCCCATCCTGTTGCTGCCGGGCCAGCTCCCCTAACCCCACCAACGCCTTGGCCTGTACCTGCAAATAGTGACTGGTCTCGGCAAAGGCGATCGCCTGCCCATACAGCACTTCGGCCCGCTGATACTGCCCGCCATTGGCATAGGTTTGCCCCAAGAGCTGCATGAAGAAGGCAAAGCGACCCGTATCTTCGGGGCGGGCTTTGTCGGTTAGGGATTGATAGGCTTGCTCGGCGGCGGCGAGGGCGGTTTGCCCGGTCGCCCCATAGGACTGCACCAAGGCCCAGCAAAGGGTGGCCTTGTCGGCCCAGCTCTGGTGAGCGGTACCGGTAGCGCTATGGATCACCTGCTGAAAGATTTCAGTGGCCCTGTCTAGGTCCCACAGGTCCAGATGGTAGAGGCCCAAACTGAGCAGCGCATCCACCTGAAGCATGGTGAGGCAATAGGCGGGGTGACTCTGGCGCTCTGGCGCTGGCAGGGTTTCTAAACAGTGTAGGGCGATCTCCCTCGCCTCTTCTTGTAAGGCAATGGCGTCATGGATTTGGCCGGAGATCCAGTACACATCCGCCAGGATATTACGCAGTTCGCTGGCCCGTGGGTCCTTGGGCAAGTGGGGCAACAGGGCGGTAATGGCGGTGCGCAAGGGCTGCAATAACCCAATCCGATAGAGGGCGCTGCCCAGGGTGAGGTATTGCCCCCACTGGTTGTGATAGCTGTGGAGTAATACCGCTGCGGCCCCTGGGTAATCGGCGATCGCCCAGCGATGGTAGTAGGCTTCCAGGGCATGGGTGGCATCGGCAACGGTGGTGAGGGTGGTCACCGACTCGGTCCAAAACTGGGCGGCTTGGTTGTGGGCTTGGGGCCAATCTGGGGTGGGGCGCAATCGGCTCAGGGCCTCCGCTTGCACGACGGGGTGCAGCCAATAATGACCCCGGTGGCTCTCTAGCAAAGAGCGGTTGCGCAAGGACATGATCACCTGGCGATGACGGGCGGGGTCCACATCCCACATTAGGGCCAGCACCCCTGCCGTCGGCAGTCGGGGCACATCCTGGTAGCGGTAGGCCCCCAATCGACAAAACAGGCCATAGGCCTCTGGGTCCAAATCCTTGAGGCGATTCACCTGGCTGGCCACCAGGTTTTTGAGGTCTAGGGCCACGAGGGGATCGGTGCCGTTTTCCCGCCAGTAGGCATCCCCCTCACCGTCAAAGTCCCCCTGAATGGCCCCCCGCAAAATGGTCATGGCCTTGGCGTTGCCCCCATAGGCCCGGTGCATGGCTGCCAGGGTTGCCTCAGAACTCTCAATGGCGGTTTGGGCAAAAAAAGCACGCCACGTCTCGACCCCCAGCCCCGGCAACCGGTAATGGGTGACGGTGATGCTGGGTTCGCAGAGGCGATCGCGGCTGGTGAGCAGGGTGACGGCTTGGCCCTTGGGGTCACAGAGCACCCGCAGCACATCGCCATAGCGGCTCTGCTGGGGCCAAAACCGGCCCTGGCTGTCTAGGGCCGGTTCCAAGTTGTCGATCAAGATGCCGACTCGGCGGGTGCGGAGCTGCCGCTTGAGGCGATCGAGGGTGACGCCAAAATCCCGTCCGGGCTCGATTTGAAAGTCTTGACGCAGCCATTCTTCCACCACCTGTTCGGCGGGGGTGATATTGGCGGTTTCCTTCGCCATCAGTAGTTCGAGCACCTGATCAAACCCAGCCTGTTCTAAAAACTGCTGGGCCAGGGTGGTTTTGCCAATGCCCCCTTCCCCCTTCAATACCAGGGTGCGGTGCCCCTGGTGGATCAAGGCTTGGAGATCGGCGATCGCCCCCTCTCGACCGAGGAAGGCCAGGGGGGCTGGGGCACTGG
>CAYGVA010000262.1:0-5463 GCA_964353225.1 uncultured Leptolyngbya sp. | reverse complement strand
GTTGGGGCAATTAACAGTGTGTGAAAGGCGCTTCATAACGGATCTCCGTGGCTAGAGGAAAAAACCAACAGAAAGCGATCCCCAATCTCAACATCAACACTCCCAAAATGAGAGCAACCTTCTGATGATGACGGGATCGCAATACTGCTACGTCTTTATAAACAAGAGGCAATATACAAAAATGGTATTTCAAAAAAACTGGGGATCGCAACCCAGTGGGATCGTTTTTCCCTATAAAACAGGGTCGAAGCGGCTGATCCCCACCCAATTGAATTGGATTAGAACATTTGCAGGACAAGGCTTACACCCTTTCTCAAGGGGGTTCTAAAGGGAAACATTAAGTAAATATTTAGGTTTCCAAAACTGGCATAATTCGTTACGCCAAATACAGGGCTAAAAACTTATTCAATCCCAAAAGTCAAAAAGTGTATCAGGCACGACAAATCCCCCTTTTTTTTAGAGAAATCCAGGGGGAACTTTATTGGAATTATGAGAGAGATGATCCCCAGGAATACGGAAGACAATTGGGGGGCTGACAACTACTCTTCACCCACGTCGGGCGTTGTCGCCGGTCGCTTTAGTTGGCTAATCAGCTCAGCCCGTTTTTGGTTGAGTTCCCGTTCTACCAGCAGCAGTGATTGCTGAACCTCTCGCAGATGGGGACCATTGGGTTGGGTCTCAAAGAGGCGGTTTAATGCCCCTAAATGGGCTGTTAGGAGTGCTAATTCTGCAGGGACCTTCACGTTGGGAATAATGCCGGTCTC
This sequence comes from uncultured Leptolyngbya sp., assembly GCA_964353225.1. Classification (GTDB taxonomy): domain Bacteria; phylum Cyanobacteriota; class Cyanobacteriia; order Phormidesmidales; family Phormidesmidaceae; genus PCC-6406. Next base: position 4,699 of record CAYGVA010000262.1, on the reverse strand, counting down.
ACTCCAATTAGTGCCGGTGATTGGGTTGATGGCTTTACCCTTGGGCACAAACATCCACAGGTGATCGCCTAGGCGGTAACCCTGCCCTGGATTGGCCCCCCCGGTCGTGTGCTCCCCGAGGATAGTGGCTCGCTTGAGGACCTGTAGGTTGTAAGCGCATTCCTCGGCGGCAGAGAAGGTGTCTTTGCTAATCAGCACGTAGACCGGTTTGTCTAGGTAGCGGGGGGCGGGTAAGTGGGGGATCGTCCACCATTGGCGAGTGGTTGCGTCTGAGCGCCAGTACAGGTCATTGAGGTGGATGGTGGGATAGGCCGGTAGAAGGTAGCTGCACAAGAGTGCCACCGTGGCAGGGGAGCCGCCCCGGTTATGGCGTAAGTCTAGAATCAGGGCCTGGGTATGGGCCATCAGGGTCATGGCCGCAGCGAGGGTATCTCCCACAAACTCCGGTGGCTCAAACCCGTACAGTTCGATATAGCCAACATTGCCCCGCAAGCGCTCGACACGGTTAAGGTCAAAGTTGCGCCAGCGGCTTTTCTCATATTCTGCGGTCAAGTCAGCCGCTGTTGGCGCTGTTGCGGCCTCTAGCTCTGGCAACACTTGCGGGCTGAAATGGACCTGAAGCTGGTGATCGCCACTCAAACTTTGCAGTTGAACGGTCAGGACATCAGCCAACTGTGCCCCATCCACAATTTCGTCATAGCCCCCAGCCTGCAGGCGCTGTTGAAGATCGGCTTGCAGTTGAGCCGCCATCTCTGCTGAGACGTAGTGATCGAGGGTGCGAGACACCGCCATCACCATGGCCTGACGTTGGTCATTGTCTAACGGGATTGAGGCGGGAGCAGCAGCAGCCATGACACAGAGGTGGGAATTGGTAAAGGCGAAAATAGTCCAGGACAGTGACCCTGCGGCCTAAACCATCGTTCACTGAAGGGTATCTGCCCAGCCTGTCATTTAAGCATATTGGGGGCGTTCTCCCTAACCGCATCACGGCAATACGGTGCCGGTTGTCGCCGTGTGGGGAGTCCCTGCGTTGACCAAGGGCCGTAAATTCTGCACCCGCAATAGGTCGGTGTAGGAGAGCGTGCCTTGGCCCTCTAGGGTCGCAATCGCTTCTAGGGCCGTCAGTAAATGATGGGCCGCTTCTGCTTCGGTATAGCCTCGCCGCTTCGCCACATTCAACGCAGCGCGATCAGCGGCAATCAGGGCTTGGGCACCGGTGCCCGATCGCCAGATCTGGGTGGCGGCGATCGCACTTAATCCGCCCGCCGCCAATACCCCCACTACATCCCCCTGGACTAGCTCTACGAGGGTGGCGATCGCCCCGACCACCGTTGCCCCCTGATACAGCTCTGGCTTCACCAGTTGCACCGAGGTCAGCCAACAGACCGCCTGCAAAAAGACTAAATCCCGTTGGGGAACCGTTAGATCTTGCCAAAGGGTGGGATTGAGCGTAATGGGATGGCTTTGCTTCCAGGGCCGTGGAAACGGCGCTTTGATCAGTGTCGGTTGACGCGGATCAAGCAGGAGACGCACATTCATGCGCCCCGAAGCGGGCATCAAGTCTTGTAATCGAGTGATTTCGGTATTGGTGTCCACCACCCACAGGTCTCAAACGCGACGGTTCCTTGAGCTTACTGGATCGATGGTGGGGTGAGGGCGGTTTTTGCCATCTATCAGCGGCGGCAAAACTGCTCCACACAACGGACGAACATTTCTACCCCGGTGGATAAAGCCGATTCGTCAAAGTCAAAGCGGGGATGGTGATGGGGATAAGCCAAGCCGCGTTCAGCATTGGCGGCCCCCAAGAAAAAGTAGCAGCCCGGTACCGACTCCAGGAAAAAAGCCATATCTTCACCCCCCATGGTTTGGCATTCAGGGGTGACCCCAGCGGGGGTTTCGCTCACTGACAACGCCACAGAGCGCACCAACTCGGTAATGTCAGGGTTATTAACGACTGGGGGATAGAGGGGCTTGTAATCGAGACGGTAGGTTGCCCCATGGCTCTGGCAAATGCCGCCAATCACCTGCCCTAGGCGCTGGGCAAAAAAGTCTTTGTATTCAGGGTCAAAGTAACGGACCGTGCCACTCATGTGGGCGCTATCCGCAATCACGTTGAGGGCTGTACCCGCATTCAGTTGGCCAATGGTGACCACCGCCGACTTGAGCGGATCAACGCTGCGGGAAACAATGGTTTGGATGGCGTTGATGACTTGGGCCGCCACCACAATGGAGTCCACCGTTTGATGGGGAATCGCGCCGTGTCCCCCTTTGCCCTGAATGCTGCAGTGGAATAGCTCTGTCGCGGCCATCATCGGCCCGGTACGGACCCCCAGGGTACCGAGGGGCAAATTGTTCCAAAGATGTAGACCAATGACAGCATCCACTGTGGGGTTATCGAGGACGCCCGCTTCAATCATCGGTTTGGCTCCGCCCGGTCCCTCTTCGGCTGGTTGAAAAAAGAATTTCACCGCCCCGGCAAAACTCCCCCGGTGGCGGGCCAGGTATTGGGCGGTTCCCAGGGCGATCGCCACATGGCCATCGTGGCCGCAAGCATGCATTTTGCCGTCTATTTGGGAGCGGTAGTCAACGGTGTTGAGTTCTTGGACGGGCAGGGCGTCCATATCGGCCCGTATCCCTAACACCGGCCCAGGGCGATCGCCATGAACCACCGCAACGACGCCGGTTTTAGCCACGCCGGTTTGATGCTCAATGCCCCATTCCGTCAATTTTTGGCTGATGAACTGGGCGGTTTGGACCTCTTGAAATCCGAGTTCAGGGCGCTGGTGGATCTGCCGCCGCCAGGTCGAAAGCTGGGGTTGCAGGGTACGAATGCCTAACCGTACCCCAGACAACTGTGCGGTGAGTGTCGGGAATATTGTCGAAACCATGATCTGTAAACGTTTACTAAAAGAGCTATTGCTTGGGCGCTTGTTAAAGCAAAACCTGGACAGATCTAGCCTTGGGGCGATCTTGAGAGGAGATATTAAATGCCCTCAATCCCAAAACCATCACATCGACACCCTGGTTTGGTTTTTGTTCTTAAAAGGGTAAATCGCCTCTCAAGCCAAATAAAAACCATTAGGGATCATTATCAGATGTGTGTTCTTTGATGTGTGTGATCTTTGTCCCATCCCTTGTGAACTTTCAATAAAGCTCCCGTGTTTTCTCGGATGACGAAGCGTCACGGTTTAATCCAATGATGCAGTTGGGCTCAGGACATGGGCTGGGATGGGGGCCATAGCGACTCTGGATTGAGGGGGTCTGCCCCCTGGCTGAGCTGAGTCAGGTCGCGGGGATCGCTTAACCAGGGCAAGACCCCCAGCACTTGAATCTGGGTCAATGTGGTAATCAGGGGAATGGGTGCCCAATCCGTCTGACGGTCAACGGCTTCGGGGCTGGTGCAGTTGAGGATGATGCCCCGCACCGAGAGCTGATGCTGACGGGCTAGGGCAACGTTGGCGACCGCTTGGGCGATCGCCCCTAGCTTCACCGGCACCACCAACACAATCGGCAGTCGCCAGGCTGCGGCCCAGTCGGCCACGGTCCATTCGTGGGTCACCGGGGAGCCCAGCCCCCCTAAGGCCTCGACCAAGACCCACTGCCGCTGGGCGAGTAATTGCGATAAGCCGGTCCAGATTGGAGCGAGGTCAATGGTGCGGCCTTCACGGTCTGCGGCCAAGGGCGGGGCCAGGGGAGCTTCAAATTGCAGCGGCGTGATCTGTTCAGGGGTTTGGCCCAAGTCAAATAGATCGGTGTAGAGTTCGCGATCGCCCAAACCAGTCTGCACCGGTTTCATGAGCCCAAGGCTATCGAGCCCATGGTGTCGCTGCCAATGGGCCACCAATGCACTGGTCACCACGGTCTTGCCGATATCGGTATCGGTGCCGGTAATCATTAACCCATTGGGGATGGTCGCGGCCACTAATTTCGCGCTCCAATGCTCAATGTAAACTCTGCGTCTTGGGCCGCGCTGACCACAATCGCATAGTCGCCCCCGAGCGGCACTTGCCCTTCCCAGAATTGGACACGATTGGCCCCTGAAATGGTTTCACCATTGGGGAGCGTAATCGCCAGCAGTACCGGACCAGAGGCATCTTCAATATTGGCGCTGAGCACTTGCCCCTGTTGTAGGTTGATCACGTAGCGCTGAATTTGGCCCGGACCAACCCCATTGGCCACCAGTATCTGCTCTTGCCCCTGGGGAAGCCGGACCCGCTGCTCAGAAATGTTGGGCTGGACCGCCGGTTCCTCCGGTGGGGGTGCTGGAGACTCCTCGGGTGCGGGCGTTTCCTCCGGTTCGGAGGGCTCGGTCTCAGCACCCTCCAGGGCTACCGTCAGCTTATAGTTACTGGTTGTTAGCCCCTGTACCGGACTCAGTTGAATCACATATTGTCCCGTAAATTCTAAGGGCCCTGTCCATCCTAAGACGCGGCTGGCCTGACCATTAGCGGGATTGCCATTGGGGGACAGAATGGTGAGTAGCACCCCCTCCCCTTGCAGTTGTGCCCTCAGGCTTTGCCCTTGCAGCCCTTGAATTTGGTAGTTCACCGTTTCGTTATCCCGTAGGCTCCCTTCCAGCTCAATGCTTTCCCCCTCAGGGACTGTAATTTGCTGGCTATAGGCCACGGGTTCAACCGAGGCCGTGGGGGTGGGGCGTCGTCAGTGCTTTGAATAATTCCGGGCCAGAACCGCCCCCTCC
>CAYGVA010000261.1:2531-5494 GCA_964353225.1 uncultured Leptolyngbya sp. | reverse complement strand
GCATGGCGTTTGAAAACCTTGCTCCCAAGTCACCCATGATTTCCATGGCCCCAGGTGAGTCCTTAAATTGGCGACACTGTTGGTATCCGATCGCGTTTGCAGTTGATGTCCCCAAGGATCGTCCCTATGGGTGCTCAATTTTTGCAGAGCCCCTAGTGATTTTCCAAGACCACGGAGGGCAGTGGGTGTGCCTGCACGATCGCTGCCCCCATCGGCTGGCTAAGCTGTCGGATGGGCAAGTGATGGACGGGCGATTGGAATGTCTCTATCACGGCTGGCAGTTTGGTGAGGGAGGAGCCTGCTTGCACATCCCCCATTTACCAGAGGGGGCCGCCCTGCCGGCACGGGCCAAGATAGCGGCCTTGCCGGTAGTGGAACAGCAAGGTCTGTTGTGGGTGTGGGCCGATGCGATCGCCGCCCCTAGCCCGCCGTCCCCACCACGGGTCGATGACTTAGAGCAGGACGGGGTGTTTTGGGTCGATACAGCCACGGATCTGCCCTTCGACCACACCTTTTTGATCGAGAACCTGCTAGATCCAGCCCATGTCTACATTAGCCATGACGGTACGGAGCTGGGGATTCGCCGCGCCGATGCCAAACCGCTGACCATGGAAGTATTGTCCAATGCCTTACCCGGCATCGAAGGTCGCTTCCGGCGGGCCGACAGCCCCCAATCGCCTTGGGTGTCAATCAGCTTCCAGGCCCCAATGTTGGTGCATTACAACTTCTCAAATCCGGCCTATGGCGTGATCGGCGGTTTGGCGCTGTATGCGTTGCCCGTGGCCTATGGGCAGAGCCGCATTTTGGTACGGCGTTACGGCACCTTTTTTAAACGATCCTTTACCCTCAAGCCCCGCTGGCTAGAGCATTTACGGCAGAACAAAATTTTGGAAGAAGATCTCCCATTCATCGTGGCCCAGGATCGGTTTTTTCGCGGGACGGATCAGCCCCTCAGGTCGGCCTATTTTCCGCTCAAAACCTGTGACGAATTTGTCATGGCTCACCGGCGCTGGTTGGATCACTATGGCCAAGATTTGCCCTGGTATGTGGGGTTTGCCACGGCCAAGCAGCCTGGGGCTAACGCTGTGGCAACCGAGGCTTTGCCGAGCCGATTTGAGCGCCATACCCAGCACTGTCAGGCTTGTGGGGGAGCCCACCGGCGGCTAGGGCAAATCCAGCGGTGGGGCCAGGGGATCGCGGTGGGAACATTGACGTTAGCGCTGATCCTGAAAGGATGGCCCCAGGGGCTCTGTGGTTTGGGGTTTGGGGTCGCGATGATTACAGTCGCCGTTGGCCAGCGCTTTCAGCGTCGCTTGGAAATGACATTTAGTCGTGAACACAGCAGTCACCCGTCTGGTTAGGACGAGACTATCAACCAGTGCTCTGGCACGCTTGCAGAATTCCTGACCGGAATTGTCTAGCCTCCAGGCTACATTCGCCGTCCCTTACCCTCTGGTGCGGTAAGTCGGCGGGGAAACAGCCAGCGCGACAAGCGCCGCGTCACGAACGGCATCACCACGTAGGTCATCAACAGCACAGTACAGAGGGTGCTCACCAACACGGCAAGCGGCCGGGGGAGAACCTGGAGCGCGTCGGCCAGGATCGGGGCCAGAAAGAGGATCAACGGGTAGAGTCCAATCACCGTCGCAATAACCATCTTGTGCTTCGCGGGCGGGCGGCGACTCACTCCGGCCGGGATCTGAAACCAGAACTCGAGTCCGGTGACCGTCTGGATTTGCACGTCGCCCACCGTGAAAGCCTCGCCTCGCGTCAGCCAATCACGGGCCGTTTTCGATTCTTGCCAGGCGGCAAGCTGCTCCGGCGTAGCGTAGCGAAACAAAAGCACATAGTCTTGAGTGGCCGAATCGGGCGGGCGGAGCACTTGCGCGCCCTGGTGGCCTTCGAAGGTCTCGGCGGCCTCGATCACCCCAGCCAACCATTCCTCGTAGGCTGCTACAAGTTCTGGGCGGATACGTCGTCGCACGACCACCGATACGCTGTTTTCATTACTCTTCATCGTGTCGAGGTAGTAGAGCGCTCAGGCCCCTGCCCGCGTCGTAGGTACCGACGATGGCACGCCCGATAGCGCCTCGATTACCAACTCGGCGGCAACGCGACCGGAGGTCTGCTGCTGGCCGGTGATCAGATTGCCGTCGCGGACAGCAAACGCCGACCACAGCGGAGCCACAACGAAGGTCGTGTCTGGCAAAGCACGGGCCTCGGTCTCGATCCAGAAGGGCTGGACTTTCTGGCCGACGGACTTTTCAACGTCCTTCTCCTCCTCATTCGAGAAACCAGTCCATGTCTTGCTGGTCACCAACAGCTCGCCGGTGGACAGCCTGGCCTTGAGTAAGACACATGTGCCGTGACAGAGGAGAGCGGTAGGCTTGCCAGCCTCGTAGAAGGCAGCGACAAGGGCATGCAAGGTGTGATTATCGCTGAAGGTGACCATGGGTGATTGACCTCCGGCGAGGAGGACGGCGTCGTAGTCGGCGACGTTCACGTCGGCGATGCTCGCGGTGTTATCGAGCAGGGCGGCGTGGGACGGGGACTTCTTGAAACCCAAGGAGAGGAGATCATGGGCGGAGTAGCCGCTATCGTCCTCGGGGTCGGAGTAGCTATCAGCCTGAAGCGTGCCGCCGTCAGGGCTGCAGATTTCAATGTCGTAGCCAGCCTCAATGAACGCGGCGTAGGGGTGGGTGAGCTCAGCCAGCCAGAAACCGATGGGCCAGCCGGTGAGGGGGCCAACGGCGGGGTTGGCGGCGACGATCAGGATGGTCTTCTTGTTATCGGAACTGGTCACGTTGGGGTTGGCACTCATGTTGGGGTTTGCGACTTGATCGATGTGACCATCATGCAGAGCATTATATATTGTGTCAAATGAAATATTTCAAACTAATTCTTGCACAACATGAAACTATCCATCGTGCGTCTTGCGGCACCGACGCGACGTGGCTTCGGCC
>CAYGVA010000261.1:0-2431 GCA_964353225.1 uncultured Leptolyngbya sp. | reverse complement strand
GTGGCTTCGGCCGCTGCCGCAACCCAGAGCCCCCGCAGCCAGAGATGGGCGGGGTCGGCGTCTACACGCGGATGCCATATGAGATTCACTGCGTACGGTTCGAGCTTGAGGGGTGGCTCGACGATCGCCAGTTCGAGTGAGGCGGCCAGTATGATCGCTACGCGCCGAGATAGCGTCAGCACATAGTCGGAGTCCGCAACCAGCGCTGCTGCTATCTGAAATGACGGGACGGCGCGCAGGACGCGACGCTCGAGCCCTCGCGCGCGCAACAGATCATCCATATACCCACCTGGCCGGCCCCTCGGCGCAACTTGAACATGGTCCAACCCAACAAAGTGCTGAAGCGTCATCCGTTGACTCGCCAGCGCATGGCCTTTTCGAAGCACGCACACAGGACGATCGGTAATGAGCGTTCGCGTCATGATCTCGGGCGGCAGCTCATCGTAGACCCCGATAGCTAGATCGGTGTTGCCTTGCCGGAGCGCCTCGGCGTCGTAGATCGTGGTGGGGACGAAGCGCAACCGTAGCTGTGGTGCTTGTTGCCGCGCTATGCGATCGAGCGCACTGCCCATCACGAAATGCACATAGTCAGTCGCATTGATAACAAACTCTCGGTCGACGGTCTCTGGTGAGAAGGTATCGCCAAGGGTGAACAGTTGCTCCGCTTGGGCCACCAAGCTATGCACGTGAGGCTTCAGTGTCTGAGCACGCGTTGTGAGCACCATGCCTTGACCCGCGCGTACCAGGAGTGGATCGCCGAGGCGATCGCGTATGCGCGCCAAAGTATGGCTCATCGCTGGTGTAGACAGACCTACGCGTTGAGCAGCGCGGGTGACGCTGCTCTCTTGCAGCAACGCATCAAGGGCGATGAGAAGCGAGAGATCAGAAACGTTCATTGCATTCAATCTTATTTGCGATCAATTGCGGCTAGGGAAACCCGACCGTCAAATGAGCATTCGAGCAGGCATGGGCGTAACGCTAGTGAGATCGAAGCTCTTGTTGGGTGCATTACACTGCTGCTAACGCGCCCGACAAGAGCAACTTAACTCCTCCTGAACGTTTCCATGCTTAACCCTGTGCTGCACTAATGGGTCATTTACATGTCACATGCCCCACGAGGTGTCTTAAGGACTGTTGCCAGCGCTAGGGCGATTGCGGGCAATAAACATACCAGGGGTGGGGGGCAAGTCTACTGACCCTATGCAGGATTGGGATGGAGTTCCCCCGGTTTAAACCTCCTCTGAGGGTGACTAAACCCCTTTAAAGGCAATGGCTTCACTCATTTCTTTCGGGGTCGGTTGCTGTTGCGGTTCAGACCTGTTGAGACGCTGCACCCCAATTTGGTTGAAGGCAATGCCGCCCAAGATTACCGCACCGCCAATGTACTGGGCCATGGTGGGCAACTCTCCCAGGACCCAGTAGGCTGCCAACACCCCTGCCAGGGGATTAAACGCAGTTGCCAGAGAAATCTCGCTGGCGGTACTTTGCTTTAACCCACTAAACCAGGCCAGTTGCCCACCCACCACAATGACGGCGCTGTATAGCAGCATCCATTGCCAGAGGAAGGGAGAGGCCACATCCATAAAGTGTTCGGGGCCATAGAGAATGCTGGTCGCCCCGAAGAAAACGATGGTGCCCACCAGCATTCTGTAGACGTTGAAAATCCCCAGGGGAATGTGCTTGAGGCTGACCTTACTAATCAGATTAGAGATGGCTTTGAAAATAGCGGCGATGAGCGTCAACAGTTCACCTAACCCGATTTGCCGGTCCATACCCATGGACACCATGTCACCACCGGCAGGCTGCAGCAGAACGGTCAGGGAGACCCCAATAAAGGCAATGACCGCCCCCGCAATCACCCAGCCATTGATGCGATCGCCCAGGAGCCAAACGGATAAGGCCAGGACGAGGGGGGTGTCAATTTGGCCCAGCAAAATAACGTTATTCACCGCCGTTAGGGAGAGGGCCGTAAAAATCAAGGTGGGCACCACTGCCGAGCTCAAAACGGCCACAACCGTGAGGGTAAGCCATTGACCCAGACTAATTTTTTTGAGGAGGGGGAGCCGCCACTGCTTTTGGTAAATGATGGCAAAAATAATCAAAGCGCATAGATTGCCGACAAACAGGACATTGCAAAATGAGATCGGATTCCGGCCATCGACTAAGTGCGCCGCGCCAATGTCCGTTAGTTTGCGTGTGATTGCATTAGCGGCCCCAAAAATCAAAATCGCCACCATCAGATACAGCCGACCCGAGGGCTGAAAGGTTTTCCGCTGTTGTGCCATGAACCACGCTATGGAGAAGTCAGCGATGATTTTACGCGGCTTTTTGCCGCTAACGCTGTGTGACTGGAGACGGTGGGCAAGGGGTCGCCTCTATTTAGCCCAAGGCCCGGTGATAGAAAGTCCATAACTGGGGCATTTGGGTCGAA
>CAYGVA010000260.1:2832-5524 GCA_964353225.1 uncultured Leptolyngbya sp. | reverse complement strand
GTAGCGGTATTCCCCAAAGGTCTGCATGTCATAGGCCACCGCCAGATTCCGCAGCCGCAGAATTTCGGGAATGTTAATGTCCTCGGGGCAGGGTAAGCAGGCGTAGCACTGGTGGCACTGGCTAGCCCCCAGGGTGGCGTTTGCTTGGGTGGCTAGGCGATCGAGGGTGGCCTGTTCTGCCGGGGTCAAGGCCCCGGTTTGATCCGCAACCTGCAAGGGATAGGCCAATTCTGCGGGGTTGGCCGGTCCCACACTCAGGGTGGTAATGGCCGGATCTTGCAGCAGCCAGCGGTAGCTGAGGTGTAGGGGCTCAAAGGGTTTGCAGAGCTGCCGTAGGGTTTCCGGTGGCTGATAGAGCTGCCCGCCTTTATCCCCAGGGGAAATGATAAAGACCCCCATGTCTTGGGCTTGGGCCAGGGCTACGGCGGGGCGATGGCGTTGGAAAAAGAGATAGTAGTGGAGATTGACGAATTCAAATTGGTTGGTGGCGATCGCCCCCTCAATTACCTCCAGAGCCCCATGGGTCGAGAACCCCACATGGCGAATCTGCCCCGCCGCCTGAGCCGCCTGCACCGCCGCCATGCACCCCTGGGGATCGCTCACCCAGCTCAGATGCTCTGGCGTGTTGATGCCGTGGATGGCTAAACAATCGATGTGGTCGAGTTGCAGCCGCGCCAAGGATTCGGCGATCTGCTCAGCCATGGTGACGGCATCAGGGGTGGGGGGGATCTTGGTGGTAATCACCAGGTCAGAACGCTGGGCTGGGGAGAGCTGTTGGAGAGACTGGCCCAGCAGCAGCTCGCTCTGGCCATAGCCCCGCGCGGTTTCCACATGGTTAATGCCTTGCTCGACTGCCGCTTGTAGGGTGGCGGCAAAGGTGGATGCGGAGGCGAGCGATCGCATCGTCCCTAACGAAAACACCGATAGGTTCAGTTCGGTTTTGCCAAACCGGCGGTATTGCATTGGCGGATAGCCCTAGGTGCGTTTAGGAGATTACCGAAAAAGGGCTTGCCCTGATGCGTCGGATGGGCGTGGGACCCTTCTCAAGGGGAGGCCAACTCGCACGCCCCATCTCCCTCAACCGGGGGCAAATGGGGGTGGATCGGACGAGTCTTCGGCGAACCTACCAAGCCATCCGATCCGGTTTGATATTCGGAAGCTGTCGCCAGCTTCACTGGAAAGAGGCCTGGACTCCCCATGGCACGCTCGATGGAATCCCTCCCATCAACTCTGGCAGCGAGGAGTACTGGCGAGGCCACGCACAACACCCGAAAACCAACGTTGTTGTTACGGTTCGCGCGCGCGTTTCTGTTCCGATAGGCCGAACGGCAGGCACCGGGATTGTTATTCCACGCGCCGCCGCGCAGCAGCTAAAGGGGCCTGCATCCCAACGCCGAGGTCTCACCGGGTGAGAAGACTGGCGCAATTCTTAGGATAAAGGACACCGCCCCCTCCAGACCAAGGCCATCGCAACAGTTATCAATACCTTTGGAATGGGCAAACCGTGCCCATCGGGAGTATGGCTTGGCAGTAGATGGGCACGGACTGTGGCCCTTGGCCGCAGCCGACGAAAAAAAATTTGATCGCGCTACGCGCGAGGGGAGGGAGGGGAAAAGGGCAAAAGATTAAGAAGTGTAAAGAGCAAGAGGGCAAAAGGGTAAAGCGCTAGGGGAGCCCTGGCGAGGCCACGCACAACACCCGAAAACCAACGAAGTAGTCACGGTCCGCGCGCGCGAACCTGAGCCGATAGGCCGAACGGCAGGCACCGGGATCGCTACCCCACGCGCCGCCGCGCAGCACACGGCGATCTTCTTGCTCAGCCCCCGCCAGCCAAGCGCTGCCATCGCTGGGGGCACCGGCGTAGCTGTCGTGCCACACATCCTGGCACCATTCCCAAACGTTGCCATGCAGGTCGTACAGCCCCCAGTGATTGGGGGGGAACTGCCCCACGGGTACCGTCTGCTCTCGATAGATACCTTGGGGGCCATCGCCATAGGCTCCGCTATACACCTGCCCGCCCTGTTCCTGATCGGTGCCGCGATAGTTGGCCAGGTCCGTGGTGATGGTGGGGCCACAGTGGAACGGGGTCGTCGTTCCGGCCCGACAGGCATATTCCCACTCCGCCTCGCTGGGCAGGCGAAATGCTTGCCCCGTCAACTCTGAGAGCTTTTGACAAAACTCCGTCGCGTCGTACCAAGACACCGTCTCCACTGGGCTGGCTGGGTCGGTGCGGAAGGTGGCGGGGTTGCGGCCCATCACCGCCTCATATTGGGCCTGGGTGACGGCAAACTGCCCCAGCCAAAAGTCCCCGAGGGTGGCCTGATGCTGGGGCCGCTCGTCGCTGTAACCTTCTCCTGTTGGGGAACCCATGGCAAAGGTGCCAGCGGGAATCTGCACCAGGGTCAGGGGCACCGTCCCCGGCAGGTCTACGGTGGTGGTTTTGGGCGGGGGCACCAGCTCAATAGTCTGGCGATGGGCATCCTGCACGGTCACCACCAGCAAATCCTGGAGTTGCCCCAGCTTCCGCAGCCCTTCCCCCGCCTGCACCCGCACCACCCCCACCTCAGTTTCGTCGGCAAAGTAGGGGTGCAGCAGAGGCCCGCCGTCCTCAGCGCCGTCCTCAGCGCCGTCCTCAGGGTCAGATAGGGCCAGCCGCACCAGATTTTGCAATGCCGCCACCCGCACCTCTGGC
>CAYGVA010000260.1:0-2732 GCA_964353225.1 uncultured Leptolyngbya sp. | reverse complement strand
GTCAGATAGGGCCAGCCGCACCAGATTTTGCAATGCCGCCACCCGCACCTCTGGCACATCTTGGCGCTGGGCGAGGGTCTGTTGCAGCAGGTCTTTGAGGGCGGCGCGATCGGTTTGGATGGCGATCAACGCGGTGATGGCCTCGATGCGAACGGCGGTTTCCGGGCGATCGCGCTTGAGTAGCTTGGTGAGGTCGGGGATGGCCTTGGTGCCATAGGCCCCCTCCTGGGCCAGGTTTTGAATGGCCTGGGTCAAGTAGCGATCGTCGCTGTCGTAGAGGTCATCGATCAGCTTGTTGATGCGCTGGCGGCGGCGGGCCTGTTCTAGGGCAGCTTCATCCAGGTTGGCCCAGTCATTTAGCAGGGTTAGCACCCCCTCAGGCAGTTGTTTGCGGTGGGGTTCGCAGGCGTTTCGCACCGCTAACAAAAAGCCCCGCATGGGCGCTAAGTCATCCCCTTGAGCCGCAACGGATTCTAAAAAATCTTGCCAACGGTCTTCTCGCTCTTCCTGGGCTGGGGCCTCGCTCTGGCAATAGTCCACCACCTGCAACGCCGCCAGATATTCCGCCACTGGGTCTAAGCTCACCCGCACAGCGGCGGCAGACTGCACCAGGCCGAGGGGCGTTTGCAAATAAGCCAACCGCACCGCTGGCGCATCGGCGGCTGGGGCCACTGCGCCGAGGGTGGCCAAGAGGCGATCTCGACGGGCTGCGCCAGGGCGGTAGGTCTCTTGCAAACATTCCCAGGCCACCCACTGGGCATCGCGGCGGATAGCGTCGTCATCACGGCGGATCGCAGCGGCCACCTGCTCTGGGCGATTCAGCCAGCGCAGATATTGCAACATCAGGTCTGGAATATCGTCCGGCAGTTGGGCGGTTTTGAGCCCCCCCACGTCAATAATTTGGTTCACATACAGCCGCACCAGCAGGGCCGTGGCCTTTTGCAGGGTGGCGGCCACCATCCGCGACAAGCGGGTGCAGGCACTAAAAAATTCGACATCATCTTCAAATAAATTGCGCTTGCCCTGGGCCACTAGGTAGGGCTGAATAAAGCCCGAGAGCCGCTCCCCCTCTATTTTTTGGGGTTCGATCACATCGGGGGCACTACGGCCCAGGTCTTTGCCCCGCAGGCGGGAGGTGATGATCAGGGCGTTGATGGGGGTGACATCTAGGGCCGTGCGGAGCGCCTGATAGCCCCCGTCGCTGAGTTCCGACACGTGATCTAAAATCACCAGCACCCGCCGCTGGCGCAGTAGGGCGGTGAGCAAGTCCTCGGCGATAAAGCTGCCATCCCGCTGGCGGGGCAGTTGTGCTTGCAGGGCCGTGAGCAGGGGGGTGTCCCCCAATTCTTGCTCAATCAGCACCGGTAACATCCGATGGGGGGCCAGGGCTGGGGTGGTGCGGTCGGGCTTTTGCAAGCCCCAACGGGCAATTTGGCAGGCGAGGCTGGTTTTGCCCACCCCCCCTTCTCCGATCACCAGCACACAGGCGGCAGATTGGTTGAAAATTGACCCCAGGTTGGCGGGGGTGAGGGTATCGACGGGCTCATCATTCAGCCACACCTGAATGGCAATGTGAATGGCGCGATCGCGCACCGTGTGTGAATTACCAAAGGTCTTGGCCGCGCGATCGGCTTGCTGTTGTACCCAAGCATCTAAAACGCGCGGATGATATTTGGCCGGTAGGGTCAGGTCTAACACCAGCGTGATGGGTAGCGCGACGGGCCGGGGCAAAGCGGCCGTCGCGGCCCCTTGCAGCTCCCCCAGCCTCAATAGCCACAGGGGCCGCACCCCAAAGATCAGCCCGTAACTGGCACCATAGGCCACCAGTCCCCATAGCCAGGGGTTACCCTGCACCCAACGCACGATGTGGTACGTGGGTTGATCCGTCAGGTCGCCGAGTCGGGTTTGCAGGCCATTACGAGCCAACCGTAATTCATTGATTTCCGCTGCCTTTGCCGGCCAGCCCAAGCCCGATTCCTGGAGCACCGCTAAAAGCTGATCGACATCAGCGATCAGCACAGTCAAGGCTTGAATCTCGCCTGTTTGCCACCCATACAGGTTGGTGGTTTCGGCTTGTACAGCTCGGACAATCACTGTCAGCGTCTGCATGGCCTGACTGCGTACGGAGGTGTCAGCATCCCCCTGGGCGACCTCGATCAAGGCCAGAATGGCCGGTTGGGCAGGGGCTCCCAGGGTTGCCAATATCTGGGCAGCCTGGGTTCGCAGGGCTGGGTCCGCATTGCTCAGGGCATCGGTGAGGGGGGCGATCGCTTGCGTCCCACACCGCACCAACTCAGCCTCAGCATTTTGCCGGGTAGAGGCATCGGCCAGCGCCTCCACCCGATTGACCAAGGTTGCTGGGGTACAGGTTTGTGCCGCAACGGGCAAGCCGCCCAGCCCAGCCCAACCCATCGCTAAAGCCACCTGGGGCCAATATCCCCACCGCCGTGATGCCATAGCGCTACCCTCACCAATTCCCCGCCACTGTAGCAAACACCCCCTGCCATCAGGCATCCTATTGCCAGTGTTTACTGCGGTTGGATTTTGGCCCTAGCCATCGTTGCCGATGATCCGGCCCCGCTGGCTAAAGTCACCGGGGCTGAGCTTAGAGACAAAGTCCCGAAAGGCGCGCTTCTCCTCTTCGTCGGCATCACGATCCACCGGAATCGAAGCATCGGCCACCACCTCTTCCATCACCCAAATCGAGGCGTTGGTGCGGAGGGCGATCGCGA
>CAYGVA010000259.1:0-5528 GCA_964353225.1 uncultured Leptolyngbya sp. | reverse complement strand
ATAGATTGTTGGAAATGCACCATGCACATGAATTCCTTGAATCAAGCGATCGCAGCCCAACAACACCCATACACACCGACCGCTAAGAGTTACTCGGTATGATGTAGGTGGGTGATGGGCAACGTTAGGTCTGCCATGAAACAGGAGAGCCAAAGTGTCAGATTCTCAGTGGCTAAAGAAAGGTGCAACGCTAAGCCACAAAAAAGCCTGCAAAGAATTTGACCTGACAGAGGGCGAAGTCATTGAAGCGATTAAAGCAGGAAAACTGCAATATCGGCAAAACTATGCCCATGGCAATCCATACTTTAGACTGCTCCGAGCAGAAGTGAAATCATTAGTTAGTAGGGTGGGCAATGCCCACCGTTCTCAGAATTATTCCTTTTGGGCTAAGAATTTTGCGACGCTCTTTGAGCCATTAAATGTGGTGGGCATGACCTAGTACTTTTTATTAGTCGATGTATTTAATCTGATGTTGTGAAGGTTTTAACTCAGACAGAAATCACTTGGGAATACCGTCCTAAGGCACGCAGGATAATTGCTTGGGTATAATACAGTTGGACCATCAATTTGGTTGGCGGCTACTTGTACCCATGACTGACCTCCTTCAACAGGCTATTGCAGAAGTTTCAAAGTTGTCTGACGAACAGCAAGATGCGATCGCGGTCCGGCTCTTAGCTGAGTTAGAGGACGAACAAGCTTGGCAAGCACGTTTTGAAGCGACTACAGATAACCAATGGGATAACCTTGCGGCTCTGGTTCGGCAGAAAATTGAATCAGAAACGGTTGTACCACTCGATGACGTTTTCCCAATTGGTCAATGAAGTCAAGTACGACCAAGGACTTTCGTAAGCGGCTAAATCAGTTACCCATTGCTGTACAGGAGCAAGCTAACAAAGCATATGCTCTTTGGCGTACTAATACATATCATTCAAGCCTTCAATTCAAACGAGTGAGTCAGCATCAACCAATTTATTCAGCTCGCATCAGTCTTAATTACAGAGCATTAGGATTGCTAGAAAAAGAGCATATCTATTGGTTTTGGATTGGAACCCATGCTGAATATGACGAGCTATTGAAACGATTATGATGCCGTCGCCCACAACATCCCCGCCTCACCCCCATGACTTGACGCCACATTGGGCGCGTTGCTGATTGGGCTAGGATTCATTTTCTCGATCGCACCAAGCTTAGATCACGGGCTTTAGGTCCTTCAAGAGCACAGCATTCTTAAAAGACCGTCGGCTCCAAATTAGCCGCATAAAATTTTCCACCATCAATCAGGGCATCGGCCTGGGCCATATCCTGATACGCCTCCTGTACCGAGGCATTGACCGCCACCGTCTTCACGTCATACATCTGCATCGCCAGCTTCGGGTAAAAGCCGATCGCCAAAATCAGCACCAGGAAACAGCCCGCAATCATCACCTCACGGAAAGTCGCATCCTCAAACTTGGACTGGCCGGGCAATTCGCAGTTGTTACCAAAACAGACTGGTGCCTGATTCCCTTGGTTTTTTAGGTCGAGATCATTGATGTCGCAGGAGGGGAGGATATCGCAGACGGGCATCGCTTTGCCGGCATAAAACACCTGGCGCAGCATCGAGAGCAGGTAGATGGGCGTCAGAATCAAACCCACCGCTGACAGACCCACCATCACCGTGCGGAAGGTCTCACTGTAAGTGCCGCTGGTGGTAAAGCCGACAAACACCGCCACCTCACTGGCAAAACCGCTCATGCCCGGTAACGCCAAGGACGCCATCGCCGCCATAGTGAACAGCGTAAACACCCGAGGCAACGCCTGACCGATGTTGCTCATCTCGTTCATCATCATGGTGTGGGTGCGATCGTAGGTGACCCCCGCCAAGAAAAATAGCACCGAGGCAATCAGCCCGTGGGAGAGCATTTGCAGCATCGCCCCACTGATGCCCAGATCAGTGAAAGAGGCAATCCCCAGCAGCACAAAGCCCATGTGGGACACCGATGAGTAGGCGAGGCGGCGCTTCATATTGGTTTGGGCAAAGGAATTCAGCGCCCCGTAAACGATGTTGATCACGCCCAAAATCGCCAGAACCGGCGCGAAGTAAACATGGGCATGGGGCAACAGTTCGAGGTTGAGGCGAATCAGCCCGTAGCCGCCCATTTTTAGCAGTACCCCAGCTAAGACCATGGAGACCGGCGATGAGGCTTCGCCGTGGGCATCGGGCAACCAGGTGTGGAAGGGGAAAATCGCCAGCTTTACGCCAAAGGCAACCAACAACCCGGCATAAAGCCACAGTTCGAGCCCGAGGGGAAACGACTTGAGCTGGAGCTGGGCCATATCAAACGTTACCCAATCCCCATAAAAGGCCATGCCCAGCGCCGCCACCAGAATGAAGATAGAGGCAATGGCGGTGTACATCAAAAATTTTGTAGCCGCGTAGCGCCGGTTTTGCCCGCCCCAAATGCAGACCAGTAAATAGACGGGAACCAGCTCCACTTCCCACATGATGAAGAACAAAAGCAGGTCTTGTGCGACAAAGACGCCGATTTGCGCTGCATAGAGCACCAGCATTAAGCCATAGAACAGCCGGGGTCGGCGGTTGACCCGCCAGGCCGATAGCATCGAGAGGGTTGTCACCAGGCCCGCCAGCAGCACCAATGGGGCCGACAGCCCATCCACTGACACCGTCCAGCTCAGCCCCAGGGAAGGGATCCAGGGAAAGGTTTCGACGATTTGAAAGTCAGCACGGGTGGCATCGTAGTGCGTCCAGAAGGTATAGACCATCAACGCCAGGTCAAGCGCACCCACACTGATGGCATACCAGCGAATCAGGTTATTGTTGGTGCCGCGCACAAGGGGCAAGAACGGCATGAACAGCGCTGCGACGAGGGGCAGCAGGATCAGGATAGTGAGCCAGGGGACTTGAGCGATCGCCATAACCGTTAAGGACGAATACCTGAATGGACTTTGTTAGGACACCCCTGGGCTAAAACACCGGTCGCTGCGATTTTGGCAACTTCTCTCAAACTTATTGACAGAAAAAGAATTTCAGCAATTCGCCGCACAAAACATCACGCTTTACCGACGGAAGCACTAAATTTCGATGCCCTAAAGTTGCAGCCCCCGTTTTCTTAGACTTTTTGGGGAGGAAAAGGACTTTCCATAGACTGAATACTATGGAAAATGAAAAACCATTAGTTCCACTCTATGATTTAACCACTCTGTGGTACTTCCCGCTACCGTGATTATTGTTGATGACAGCCCACAGGAATATTCATCCGCCAGTAAATTTGGAGTCATCACTGTCACATGATGGCATTGTCCAGATGAAAGGGGCATGATCTGCCCCCATCAACCCAGGCCCTATGGACCCTGGCAGCCTTCACTTGCCAGCAAAGGGCTTCAATACCAGGCTGCGCTTAAACAAGCGGCCATCTAAAGGCTGAATCAGCAGAATGGAGGGGCCGAAGCGCCTCGCCTAGCCAAGGCAGTGGGCCTTTATCCTTGCAACTCAAGACCAGAAACATTGCTAGACAAGTCGTTCATAGCGTTCTGCCTAACGAATCGCTTGCAGGTTGGGGGGTAACTCAAAAAGCGTTGCAGGAGAGCCGTCTAAAATGTCAGGGGCAAAGCAGGCTGACATCCTTTAAAGGACCGCCGATGCTGGCGTGTTGGCCCGCACTGGGAGAGTGCGGCGCGGTGGCGCTTGCTGCCATAGCCCTTGTTAGATGCCAGCTCATACCCTGGATACCGCTTCGCCAAACGGATAATGAGGCGATCGCGCCACACCTTCGCCACAATACTCGCCGCCGCGATCGCCACCTCCGTTTGGTCCCCCTTAATCACCGTCCGCTGCGCAATTTTCAACCCTGGGATGGGCTGATTGCCATCCACCAGACAGCACGAGGGGGCAGGCTCCAGGCGCAGTACTGCCCGCTTCATCGCCAACAACGAAGCCTGCAATATATTGATCCGGTCAATTTCACGAACATTGGCCATCCCGACGGCATAGGCCGTCGCTGTGTCCCGAATGCTGGCATCTAACAACTCCCGCTGGTGTCGGCTGAGCTGTTTGCTGTCCTTGACCCCCAGCGCTTGCAGGGCATCTTTTTCAGCAGGCTGGAGAATGACGGCGGCGGCGACCACCGGCCCAAACAACGCACCCCGACCCACTTCATCGACCCCAGCTACCCAAATGTGCTGGGTTACTCCGACCGGTGTATCCAAACCCATTGCTCCCCCAAAGCCCCGTGACAGTCTAGGTTACTCAACCTTTAAAGGATTAAGGATGCTAATATTTGTATAGACGTCTAGACAAAATTAATGGGCGACTAAGCACTGGTTAATACATGGTTAACTCAACTGCACCGGTATCAAGACCCCTCTGGATGGCTGCCCTTGCTAAAGCCCCCTTGCGCCTTTTAGAGGGGCGGGTGGCGACGCTAGGGGCGCTGCCGAACTATGGCTTTTTGCGATCGCCCGAAATTGGCTTGGCGATGGTGCGGGGTCGCGCCGAAGGGACGGGGGAGCCCTTTAACCTGGGGGAAATGACCGTCACCCGTTGCGTGGTGCAATTGCCTGGTCCCGAGGGCGAGGCGATTTCGGGGTTTGGCTATGTGGCGGGGCGATGGTCCTCTGGACCGTCCCTTGGGGCATCGCAGCGCCATGCTGAGCTGGCGGCCCTCTGTGATGGGTTATTGCAGCATCCTGACTGGCAAGCTGCCGTTCAAGGGCAAGTCATTGAACCCTTGCAGGCCGCCGCCGCCGAGGCCCGAGCCGCCGAAGCTACCCAGGTGGAATCTACAAGGGTCAACTTTTTTACCCTGCTGCGGGGGGAGAGCGGATCATGATCACCCAATTGCCCGGTTTCCAGGGGGCGGTTCACGATGGTCAGCGCACCTTTCGGGCGCTCCTAAATGCCTTGGCGCGGCCCGGATTGGTGCAAACCACCGCCGTCCTGACGCCGCCCGAGGGGCTGGTGCCCAGTTGCGCCGCCGCCACCCTGACCCTGCTGGACTTAGAAACCACCCTCTGGTTGCAGGTGGGGATACCTGAGGCGGTGCGATCCTGGCTACTATTCCACACCGGCTGCCGGTTCACCCCCGATCCTCACCGGGCGGACTTTGCCCTGATTACCGATCTGGCCACCGCCCCGGCCCTGACGGAATTTAACTTTGGCAATGCCGAATATCCTGAAGCATCCACCACCCTGCTAATGCAACTGCCGACCTTGGCGGGGGGCGCACCCGTCTCCCTCCAAGGCCCTGGCATCCAGGGTGCCATCACCGTTGACTTGCCGGTGGGCGATGAATTTTGGTTGCAATGGCAAGCCATGGGCGATCGCTATCCGCTGGGCATCGATGCCTGGTGCTTTGCCGGTGAGCAGGTGGTGGGGTTGCCGAGAACCAGTCGCCTCAGGGCGAAAAATCAGCAGGGGGCGTCATGACTGTGCAAGTGCGACCCGCCCACTGCTACAAGGTGACCCTGTCGGCCTACCTCAAGCGCGATCGCGCCCATCGCTTTTACGAATCCTTAGGGTTCACGAAGCA
>CAYGVA010000258.1:0-5588 GCA_964353225.1 uncultured Leptolyngbya sp. | reverse complement strand
GTAATTGGTGTAAACCTGTTCAGCCATGGATAAAAGGAGGATGTAGCGGGTGAGCGATGGCAGCGAACGGTCAATACTGCCAACCAGAATACGTCTAGACATCTAATCCTATTAGAGCAAGGTTAAGCCAACGTTAGGGTTTGGGGTAGAAACTGATAACCCCCAGAATCGCAGCTCATGGGCTTCCGGTGCTGATGAATTGGGCGTAGCGCGATCGGGCGAAATGGCACTGTCCTGTTAAGGGGCGAGGCACTCAAATCCTCTGGATAACAGCATCTCAGAGATTTTCAATGGACGCTTAATGAATCCCATCGCCAATAGCCCTGCGGGCAATACCCCTGACGGGGAGTAACCGTCCCCTGAGCGGAGTCGTGGGCTTCGCCTTCCCGCAGGGAATAGGGGACTTTTTCGGGAGATCTGGCTTCGACTCCGCTCAGCCAGCGTAATGTGTGGGACGGTTACTGACGGGGATGGCTGCGCTAGAGTGGTTTTTGTCGCCTTCGGTAAGCCGCTGCTCGACGTTTTAAGGCACTGTTGAATGCCTCAACATGATTGGCATGGACCTCTGGCTTTAGACTAATCGCCGTAAAGGGATGCTCTTGCTTGAGTCACTCCACCCGGCGATTGCCCTGAGAGCCTTTGCTCTTGATGGCAGCCTCTAATCCCTCACGCCATACCTTTCGAGAAGGATAGGCATCTGAGGTGATACTGCTGGGTAGGTAGTATGCCTTGGACATCTCATCGGGCCAGCGTAGTGCCAATCTTCCGAAGTGATATCAAAGCATTGTCTTTTTAAGGAGAAAAAGCAAACACACCCCTAGCTAGGGTCTCCAATTTTGTCCTGGGTTTGGGTGTCAAAATCGCTGGCTGCATGGCGCTCATGCAGTTGCTCCTCCGGCGGTCCCCAGGTGCGGTTCACCATGCGCCCCCGTTGCACCGCAGGCCGCGCCGCGATCGCCTCCGCCCACCGCACCACATGGGTGTAAGACTGCGCCTCTAAAAACTCCGCCGCATTGTCGTACATGCGGTTTAACACCAGCGCCCCGTACCAGGGCCAGATGGCAATATCCGCGATCGTGTAGGCATCGCCCCCCATGTATTGCTTATCTGCCAAATGTTGGTTGAGCACGTCAAGCTGGCGCTTGGTCTCCATGGCAAAGCGATCGATGCAGTACTTGAGTTTGGTGGGGGCATAGCTGTAGAAATGCCCAAAACCGCCGCCGAGGTAAGGGGCTGAGCCCATCTGCCAAAACAACCAGGATAGACATTCCGTCCGTTGGGCGGGTGCCATCGGCAGGAGCGCACCAAACTTCTCCGCCAGATAGAGCAAGATTGATCCCGACTCAAAGATGCGGGTTGGGGGTGTGGTGCTGTGGTCTACCAGGGCCGGAATTTTGGAGTTGGGATTCACCGCCACAAAGCCGCTACCAAACTGATCCCCCTGATTAATTTTGATCGGGTAAGCATCGTACTCAGCCGCTGTAATACCCAGACTCAGGAGTTCCTCCAGCATGATCGTCACCTTTTGGCCATTGGGGGTGGCCAAAGAATAAAGCTGAAGCGAATGCTGCCCAACCGGCAGCTCTTGGTCATGGGTGGGGCCAGCGGTGGGGCGATTGATGCTGGCCCAGGTGCCCCCGTTCTCAGCCTCCCATTGCCAGACCTTGGGTGGGGTGTAGGGCGATATTGGTGTTTCCATGGGGTGTTAGGGTCAGGGTCTCAACATTGACAGGGTAGGCCAACAAGCGGTTTGCTATGGCCTCGTAAAAAGCCCTGGCTCTGACGTCACAGCGCCATGCCCTCTTGGCGGCAACCCGCACCGGTTCTAATTGAAGAAACAGCGGCACTCGGGACATGGCGGTGGGTCTTGCTTGAATTCTAGGGGATATTGCCATGGCTGAGCCCCTACTGCTCAAAGCATCGCTGGCTATTTGTCCGTTCAAGCCTTCCATCTCGGGGTGGGCCGCAAAGGTTATTTCGCAGTTGGCGGCCGCTTGATATTCCGCAATCGTGGTGGAACTTATGCCATCAGGTTCTAGGTCGCTCAGCTAGTGCCTCACGACAGCAGACGCTAACTGGCCCTTCGCAGATGCACGGGCTGGTTTAGAGGGGCAGTATGTTGAGAACTGTGGCTAAGGCATCAGTAAACCGCTGCCCCAAAAAAGCGGCTAGCCCCCCGCATCCCAAGGGAAGAGCCAATACAACCACGATTTCTAAAGAGCCCATCTGGGTAAGGGGGGTATGGGTGGTCCAGAGAGATATGCCAAGCAGCGTGAGAACCGCGATCGCACTCAGACCCGTCCTACCCAAAAGTTTCCCACTGCATTGCCTGGGCTGGGAGCCGATTCGGCCTGGTGAGACAGATCTGTATGGGGGGACGTTTCATTTCCCACTGGCGTACCGTCAGAAGCCATGGCAATATCCTCCGAAAACGAGCTCATTTAGCGGTTGCGAACCATCCCCAGCTTTAACCAATCAGAGGGAGCTGGAACCACCGCCGTACATGTTTACAGAGATGCAGTTCACGGCCACCCTGGACCCAGCGCACCTCATCAAACACTTGATGCAAAATATAGAGCCCTCGTCCACAGTCGCCGACGTCTGCCGCTGGCACATCTTCTGGTGGGGGTTCGTGGCAGCCACAGGGCGGCTCAAAACCACCCCCTTGGTCGGCAATGACCCACCAGTGGCGGCCCTTGGCAACGGTATAGCGAACGGAAATGACTTTTTGGCGATCAAGCTGGTTGCCGTGCTTGACGGCATTGACCAAAGCTTCCTGAAGGCCAAGGCGCACCTCAGGTCGCCAACGATTGGGCACTCTGGCTAGGAGCTGATCTAAAATCGGGCAAAGATATAGCGTTGAAACAAAACTCAGGTTTCCCCACTGATGATCTACGGGTGGCGGAGAAAGTGCTACCACCAGATATCCCCCAGCGAAAACGACTGTTGTCTACCGTTGCAGAGCTGAATTGTGAGCGGCTTTAGAGTCAAAACTGTCAACCAGTTGTCGATGGGTCAACGGCCAGATACTTACCTTAAGATTGAATGATTAACTTTGAGCGCGCATTAAACTCAGACTGCCCTGCACTAACCCTGACTGCGAAAACGCTTTACAGCACCAACGTGGCTTTCAAAACGAAAAAACTAGATCCATTATAACAAATCGAGTTACGGGGTAAAGTCTTACACTGTCTTGCGTCTCTGGCTTTACTGCGGATGGTTCTGGCTTGCCCCGTGCCCAAACGACGAGCGGATCTAAAGGGGGGAATTGTTGTAGCGGAAGCCGAATGGCAATGAATATGTGGCCCCTTGTCGCTACCGCTGGACTTTTACAACGGTTTGGGCATAATAATGGCAGCTTTTATAAATCCAGCCGTTCAATTAAACATTTAAACTTTCCGATATCTATGTAGGCCCAGGGCAACCTGGGCCTTTTTTTTAGGGGTCAGCCGGGGAGAGCATCAATAAACCGTCAATCTGAATGGCCTCTTCTGTGAATGACGCCGTCATGCTGATCGCTTGGACCGTGCCCAAGCGTTGCTGACTAGCGGTATTGCGGGTCGTTTCCTCCGGTGCTGCGGGATCGTCAGCCCCAAACATAAACCCATTGGTAATGAGGGATAGGGTGGCGCTGATGTTGGCATAGAAGTAGCCCTGGTTGGGGGTCGGGAAGCCACGGGTGGCCCGTTGAAACCAAGCCGCATCTTGCAAGGATTGCCGCTCTGAGAGATGAATCACTTGGTCTAGGGATCGGCCACTGGTGGTAATGACAGCAATATCGCCTTGCTCAGCCCAGCCATGGGCCAGAACGCTTTCTGGGGGTGCAGCGCCATCTAGTTCTATCTGCCAATCACTGGCGGGATGGCCATTGAGACCTAGGGGGGCAACGGTGAAGAAGCCTTGCCCTAGCCGTTGGTCGAGTTGGGAGAGGGTGGCTTCGGCGGTGGTGCGATCGCTGGTTTGAATGGCAATCCCTACGCCCACTTGCAAACTCGGCTCAAACTGGACTAGGGGGGTATCAGGGGTTGGAAATAGAAAAATAGCAAAGTCCCCATCCATCCATCCAAAAATATCTTGGTCTAAATCCAGCCCTGTCAATGCCTGGGTAAAGCGGCGGATACGGTCGAGCAAGGGTTGGGTTATCTCGCCCTGGGCGAACCCTGCCGAGATTTGTGCCCAGATCCCGGCCAAATTTTGACCGCTAATCATCAAATAACTGGCGGTGGGTACCAAGGCGAGGGTGGCATCCGTGACCGGTGGGGGTGGGGTGATCAACCGCTGCAAAATTGAATTGTCGTAGTAGGCCCGAGCTTGGAGACGCAGCCCCTCTTGCTGGGGGTAAAGATAGGCTTCGATCGCGCTGTCCAGTTGTAGGGCGGCTAACTGGGCCAAATCCGCAGGGGAGATATCTGCAAGTGGGCTGGGCAACGGCAGGGAGAACGGCAGATCATCTAGGGCATTTTCCACCAGGGCATATTTCACAATTTCCGCCAGGTTGCCATACAAGGCCCCCAAGGCCGGATCGTATTGAGGATTAGCAATCATCCGCTGGAAACGGGGGTGCGCGGCCAAGCTGGTGGCGGCGGTGGGGCGCTGCTCTAACCAGCGACGAATGGCCGCTGGAGATTGGGCGGTGACCAAGGTGTCGGGTAACACGGCGATCGCTAGCCCCGGTTGCACTAGCTCTGTGGTGGTTTCTGCCGGGATTGATTCTGGAATCTCCACCTCTGGCAGGGCCTTTGAGGGGGCAAACGGGCTCACCCATGGTGCCAATCGGAAGGCATCGAACCCCTCAACCGCAGGGGAGATCTGTTCTTGCGGCGTGATCGCCTCCCCGGCCCCCAGCCCCACGTCCCCTTCTACATCGCCTAAATCCTCAGGTGCTGCGGGCTCCTCATACACCGGCTGCCAATACAAAATCTCTACATCCTGGTAACGCTGGAATTCTGGAGCAGCAGCGCGGGCCGTTTCCACCGCTGCGGTGAATCCGGTAAAGGCAACCGCATCATCGATGGGGGCCACCATCACCATGTGCGCTGCTAGGGTGGTGGGCTGGGCGCGGGGTAGGGGCAAGACGGCGAGGGCCACCGTATCCCCCACCCAAGGGGCAATGGTGGTGGGGTAGTCGAGTTCAGCGGGTAAGAATGCGAGCCCGCCTAAGCTCGGAGATTCCCCAGTATCTGTAGCCGCATTTTGGAAAAATGCATATTGGGTGAGCCGTTGCCAGGTTTCAGCTCGGGTGTCAAAGAGAACCACATACGCGGTGTCCTCGGGGAGCTGGGTGGCGGGATCTCCCCCCCCATTAACTGCAAGGTTGGCCCCAGCGGGATACACCGCAGTTATCAACGGGGCGATCGCGCCGATTATTGCCATTGGCCCAGGGGGATTCATGATGTGCTCTCCATACCCATCCTCCCTAGCATTATCCCTGAGGCCAGTGGCCATATCCGTTCTGTCGTGGACTCAACACTCAGTTAAAGTAATCAATATTCCAAAGCGCCCATATATTCCAGGTAACGACTAAGAGGATTGATGATTACCCTGCTGATTTTGCTGGCGGCTGTGGCCATTCTGGTTTGGGGGTTTTA
>CAYGVA010000257.1:0-5627 GCA_964353225.1 uncultured Leptolyngbya sp. | reverse complement strand
ATGCCCTCGACAACCATCAGTCCCCCCGGTTTGAGCCGGAGCGCTGGACCAAGGTCTACCGCGACTGGCTGGTGAGCCTGCGGGACTGGTGCATTTCCCGACAGTTGTGGTGGGGACATCAAATTCCAGCCTGGTATGCGGTGAGTGAAACCGGTGGGACCATTACTGACACCACCCCCTTTGTGGTGGCGATGGATGAGGCTGCGGCGAAGGAGCAGGCGATCACCCAATTTGGCGAAGACGTGGTGCTGGAGCAGGACCCCGACGTGCTCGACACCTGGTTTTCCTCCGGGTTGTGGCCCTTTTCCACCATGGGCTGGCCCGACGAAACCACCCCCGACTTCCAAACCTATTACCCCACCAGCACCCTGGTCACGGGCTTCGACATCATCTTTTTCTGGGTGGCCCGCATGACCATGATGGCCAGTCATTTTACTGACACCATGCCCTTCGAGACCGTCTATATCCATGGTCTGGTGCGGGATGAAAACAACCAGAAAATGTCCAAATCCAAGGGCAACG
This sequence comes from uncultured Leptolyngbya sp., assembly GCA_964353225.1. Classification (GTDB taxonomy): domain Bacteria; phylum Cyanobacteriota; class Cyanobacteriia; order Phormidesmidales; family Phormidesmidaceae; genus PCC-6406. Next base: position 5,105 of record CAYGVA010000257.1, on the reverse strand, counting down.
GCATTGACCCGTTGGTGTTGATCAACAAATATGGCACCGACGCCCTGCGCTACACCTTGATCCGAGAGGTGATGGGGGCGGGCCAAGATATTCGCCTGGAATACGATCGCAAAACCGATGAGTCTACTTCAGTGGAAGCATCCCGCAACTTCACCAACAAGCTGTGGAACGCCTCCCGCTTCGTAATGATGAATCTGGCAGGGCAGACCCCAGCCCAGCTCGGTGAGCCCGATCCCACTCAGCTAGAACTGGCGGATCGTTGGATTTTGTCTCGCTTTAACCAGGTGGTGCAGCGGGTCTGCCAAAACTGCGACCAATACGCCCTAGGGGAAGCCTCCAAAGAACTCTATGAGTTTATCTGGGGGGACTTTTGCGATTGGTACATTGAACTGGTGAAACCCCGTTTTTATGGCGAGGAAGCCTCAAAGCGAGTTGCCCAGCAAACCCTGGCACTGGTGCTGGAGGGCATTCTGAAATTGCTCCATCCCTTCATGCCCCACATCACCGAAGAGGTCTGGCATACCCTCACCCAAAGTGGAGACAATCAGTTCTTGGCGGTGCAGCCCTATCCCACGGCCAAAGCCGAGCAAGTTGATCCAACCGTAGAGACCCAATTCGACCTCCTAATTGGTACCATTCGCACCATTCGTAACCTCAGGGCTGAGGCGGGCATCAAACCCTCCCTCAAAATTGAGGCAATTTTGCAGTCCGACAGCCCTAAAGAGCGCGAAATTCTGCTGGCCACCCAGCACTACATTCAGGAGTTGGGCAAGGTTGAGACCCTGACGATTCGGGGTGACGCGATCCCGGCTCCAACCACGACGCCCACCATGCCCCATACCCCTGGATCTGAAACTATCAACCCCAAGGCAACCCAGACAATAGATTTAGGGCAGGTTGCCGCTGAGGTCACCGACTTTTGGTTGACGATGCGCCCGCTGCTAGAGGAGCCCCTAACCTATGTGAATCGCATCTTGGGGAACGTACGTCGTCCGGGTAAGACCCTCCTTATTGGTCTCGGTGCTTTGGTGACCCTAAAACTAATAGGTGGCGTTTTGGCAGGGCTTAATAGCCTGCCGCTAGTCGCGCCGACCCTACAGTTGGTGGGCATTGGCTACACCGCCTGGTTTGTCAAAGAAAACTTGCTCACGCCAACCGCTCGCCAAACCACCTGGGATAAAGTAAACGCCTGGCGAAAAGATATCATTGGCAAAAATCAGGGATCTGCCCAGGCAGTGATCGTTGAGCCGGTGACCGCAGCCCAACCTGTGGCAGCCGAGATGCCAACGAGCCCAGCCGCCAGCGAACCCACACCAACATCCGAACTGCCCTCCGAACCGGCCCCTAAGATGTTTGCCGGGGTGGTGGGCACCGTGCAGGTGTTAATCCCCCTCACGGGGGTGGTGGATATAGCGGCGTTACGGGCCAAAATCGAAAAAGACTTAGGCAAGCTCCAGGGGGAAATCAAATCCCTGTCTGGACGGCTGAGTAACCCTGGCTTTGTGGCAAAAGCACCGGAAGCGGTCGTTCAGGGGGCTCGCGCCGCCCTAGCCGAAGCTGAGGCCCAGGTAGAGATTTTGCAATCTCGTTTGGCGATGCTGTAGCAACGGATACAAGAGCGATAGCCCGTTGAAATTACCGTCAAAACACCGTGATCCTTGCCTTTCTCTGGGCAGACTAAAATCGCGATCACGCTGGCAACGGTTGGATATATCATGCCATCACGCCCAGGGCGATGGGGGTTCAAAATCATGACATGGCTTGCTAAGGGATGCACCCTAAATCAGATCCGGAATACCCACCCCGTGAGAAGAGCACAGCTCTACAACCCAGACCTCTCCCAAGAGATCGCCCAAGGGGCATCCTCTGCGAGAGTTACAAGAAAGGGAGAGGGGGAAAGCATTATAAAGGGTATTAAATCCTCATTGCTAAGTCATGATTCTGAGCCCGGAACCAATTGAGAGTACTGCAATACAATCATCGGCTGAATTCCCCATCCTGTGACTGCAAGGGTGGGGGCAGCTTTAATAGATTTGGAGCACTTTTAAACGATGCCAGACGATTTTTGGAGAATGCGCTTAAGTCGTCACTACACAAGACAGTTCTTAAACAGGCGAAAAAGTGATGAAATTTAGTGTGGTTATCACCACTTATAACCGGCTGGGTTTACTTAAACGCGCGATCGCATCTGCTCTAAACCAAACCCAGCCCTGTGAGGTTGTGGTTGTGGATGATGCCTCCACCGATGGCACAGAAGCCTATATGCGTAGCCTTGGGGATCGGGTGGTTTATCATCGCAATCGCCAAAACCTTAACCATGCGGGGAGTGTGAATGCGGGGGTGGCCGTTGCCACCGGAAATTGGATTAAGCTCCTAGACGATGATGATTATTTGGCAGACAACTGTATTGAAACCATGGCCGCCGCGATCTCCCGCCATCCCCAGGCCGTGATCTGTTCTTGTCAGGCTGCCCAAGTGGATGAAGCAGGAACTGAACTGAAGCGCACAGCAGCCACTGGTCCGGGCAAAGCGTTTTACATTCCCCAAGGGGCGGTGCACTATGGCATGTTGCTCGATCAAGTGCCCTTTGGCACCCCGGTCCAGGTTGCCGTGAGCCGCGATGCCTTTCTTAAAACCGGTGGCTGGGACATCAATATGACGACCAACTACGATGACATCGACTCTTGGGTCAGGGTGGTAGAGCATGGCGATGCCCTGTTTATCAATGAATGCCTAAGCTATCGAACCGTTTGGCCAGGGGGCTTTGAGCAAAGGATGAATCTCAAAAATCGCCTCAAGCTCAACATCACGATCAAAGAACGCATCTCTGAGCGGGTTAGCACAGATTATCGGCCGCAATGCCCTTCCATGCAGGCCATGAGCAATTATTTGCACCTCCATTGGGGGCTGGTCGCCCTAAAGCAGCGCAAGTTATCGACGGCGGTATCGCTCTGTTTGCCCGCCGCCCTTTCGCCTAAAGCCTGGAAGCTGTTAGTGCAGGCTCGCGCTCTCCGCAAGGATGCTGCGGCCCAAACACTCATTCCTAAGGTTGCGATCTAGGGTTGACAAAACTAAATTGGTCGCTGCAACCCTTCCATGGTGATGGCGTTGGAGCGATGGGTGCCGTAATCCCAAGGAATGAGGGATGTGAGACAGGCCCCAGAGCAAACCCATAGGGCAAACCGTACTAATTGACCTAGGTCTGCCCCTGGGTAACGGGGGTTGAGGGCTAATCGTTATATGATCACCGTCTTACCCGACCCAACCCCCACAAAGGGGAATCACCATGGACCATCACTCTCCCGGCGCAGCAGCATCCGCGCCTTCCCACCCAGACAACCCTGGTCAGCTTATTGTTCTAACCGGTCCCAGTGGCGTGGGCAAAGGCACTCTCCTCCAGCGGTTACGACAGCAACACCCTGGGTTATATCTATCGATCTCTGCCACAACCCGCCAACCTCGGGCTGGGGAGCGAGACGGCCAGCATTACTATTTTTTGGAGCGAGCTGCGTTTGAGGCGATGGTCGCAGATGGTGATCTATTGGAATGGGCCGAGTATGCGGGCAACTACTACGGCACGCCCCGGCAACCGGTGGAGGCCCAGATTCAAGCGGGTCAGACGGTCATTCTGGAAATCGAGCTAGAAGGAGCGCGTCAGGTGGCCCAGACCTTCCCCCAAGCCCAGCGCATTTTTATTGCCCCACCGGATCCGCAATCGCTAGAGCGCCGCCTGCGTAAGCGCGGACAAGATAATGAGGCCACCATCATGCGGCGTCTTCAGCGTGCCCAGACAGAATTGACGGCGATCTCTGAATTTGATCTGCAAATTATTAACGACGATCTAGAGACTGCCTTGGCAGCTTTAGAAACGGCTATTTTTGGATCGGACCTGTTACCCAACCCTACCGCTGGTAGACAAGGTCCTTAACGCCCCTGGCGCATCACCCCAAGTTGCTTGAATTAGACCTCTTGCAGATTAGCCTTGGTCTGTCCTTCCCAGAGCTCATTCGCTGTACAAGCATTAGGTAATTGGCCCCTTCAATCTCCTAATGATGAACTACGCAATAGCCAGAACCCTGTCTGCTGAGCACTTTAAGCGTCGCTTTGGAGGCTAATACAAAACCTTCAAGCAGATATTGACGGCGCTCAAACCTCAATAGAGGCCGATGCCTAAACCAGGAGCAAAGCCTAAACTAGGGATTGAGGACCGTGTATTGCTGACTCTGGAATACTGGCGTGAGTATCGTACCTATTTCCATATCGGCAGTAGCTGGGGTGTGAGTGAATCAACCGTTTGCCGCATTGTCCATTGGGTTGAAGAGACCTTGATGCAATCCGGTCGTTTTCCGTTGTCGGGAAAGAAACAACTTGTCAAAAGCTTTGGCACGCTTAAGGTAATCGTCATCGATGTCACTAAAACGCCAATTGAGCGCCCAAAGCGGCGACAGCGTCAGTTCTACTCTGGCCAGAAGAAAGGGCATACCCTGAAGTGCCAACTGGTCATAGACCGTGTGAGTCAGCAGGTTATCTGCACCTTTTTCAGTCAAGGACGGCGTCATAATTTCCAGGTGTTTAAAGCCTCAGGTGTGCATGTTCACCCTAAAATCCAGAGCTTGCAAGACAAAGGCTATCAAAGCATCCAGGTTCTGCACAGCAATAGTTGCTTACCCCATAAAAAACCGAAAGGAGGAGAGCTGAGTGCTGAAGAGAGAGCCTACAATCGAGCCCTCTCGAAAGAACGAATTGTGATTGAGCATGTCAATCGCCGCTTAAAGGTTGTCAGAATCCTAGCTGGGCGCTATCGCAATCGGCGGCGGCGTTTTGGGTTGCAATGCAATCTCGTTGCCGCTCTGTACAACTATGAGCGGCCCAAACCCGCTTGATACAAGCACTGCAACTTAATATGCAAGAGGTCTACTGTGTGAACTGCTACTTTATTGGTGATCAGGGATACCTACACTCCACGTTGAGAACTATCAGAGCTCTTTATTCTAAATGTGACAGTTCAGAGGGCGGAATGTGGTATACAGCATTTGAGTGAGGGATTGGGTTAGGAGATAGCGCATCCATATGCCAACATTTTGTTTATAGCAAAACACCCCCAC
>CAYGVA010000256.1:0-5632 GCA_964353225.1 uncultured Leptolyngbya sp. | reverse complement strand
CGATGCAAAGTTTCGGCCAATCCATCGAGATCTCGGCCCTATTGGCGGGGCAAACCCGCTTGCGAGAGGCCGAGGTGCAGATCAAAAACACCACCCAGCCCCGTCTCTGGCTGGAGGTGACCCTACTGAGTCTCTTGCCCGCCGCCCTGACCAGTACTGCTACGCCTCAATCAGCACCCGTTGCGGCTCCGCCACCACGGGCGGTCACCCCTGCTCCCGCTGCCCCAGCAGCAACGCGTCCGCCGGCCAATGTGGCGGCACCGCGTTTAGTGCCCTCAGCGCCCGAGCCCGCTCCCATGGCCAAGGAGGCTCCGGCACCCACACCTGCGACACCGCCGCCAGCCGCTACGCCACCACCTGCCACATCACCCACCGCTGCCCCCGCCGCAGATCTCGCTCAGACCTGGGCACAGGTGGTGGCACAGCTGCATCCCTTAGGGACCCGCGCCCTGATGCAGCAGCAGGGACTCCTGATCAATTTTGACGGCCCCACCGCCCGCATCGGGATTCGCTCAAAACCGCTATTTAAGATGGCCCAGGGACGGGTAACCAATATTGAGACAGCCTTTCAGCAGGTGTTTCAGCACCCGGTCAAGGTGTCCTTAGAGGTGGCGGAGAGTGCGCCGCCCGCACCCGCCGCACCACCCACGCCAACGGCACCCATTCCGCCACCGGCCCATGCACGATCCGCAGCACCCACCCCCGCTCCCCGGCCACCCCCGGCATCGCTAAACGCGCCACCGCCAACCGCCCATCAACCGCCGCCAACGGCACCCATTCCGCCCCCAAATCCAACCATGGACTCTGGGTCAACCGTGTCAGATTGGAGGGCTGAGACAGATCTAGACCGGGCCGTGAAAAGTTTTGCCGAGTTCTTTAACGGTCAAATTGTGGATTTAGACGATGACGATGGGGGGAATGGGGCCGCAACCGACCCAGGACAGGCTCCCACAACCGACGATGGCGCGCAGAACAGACCGGGCCTCAAGGATGTGCCCTTTTAGAAGTGTGGGTTAGCCAAACGTCCGGCCATTCCAGCCCCACATCGCCCCTTGGGCATCGGCAAATTCGATGTAGGTGCGGTTTTTGGGCACCCCCAGTTGACTTTCCACCTGGGTACAAAAATCCTGGCTCATGGCCTGGGTTTTGGTGCCCCCCATGGTGCCGACGCTTTTGATTTCGATGTAGCAGACCGGCTCCGTAGTGCCGCCAAAGGTCATGGGTACATTCCCTTCAAAAGCTGTCATCACGTAGGCTTCGGATTTGCCCAGATGGCTGGCCAAGCTGCTAGAGAGTCCCTTGAGCATGGCTTCGACTTGGGCGGGCTCAGGGGTGGGGATGGAGGTTTGGACTTTAATCAGGGGCATAGATTTAGGGGCCTCAATGGCATCCATCAGGGCATGTCTGGGCATCGACGGACAAAATGCTGATCCTTAGGATAAAGGACACCAGGGTTCCACCCAAGCAAAACCAGGCTGACAGTGGTAAAACAGGGTCTATACCTTCGGAAATCTCCAAGGCGAATCCCTATGCGCCGATTTTTTGGGGCCGATCGCCACCAAAACGATTCCCCCCCTAACCCCGCCCAAGCTCCGGTTCCCTTTACCCGCCGGGTGCCCCCGATCGGTCGTCGTGGCCTGGCCTGGGGTCTAGAACTCTCGATTATGGTAATGGGGATTGCAGTGCCCCTGTATGGCGGGCTTTACCACACCCAACGGGCAGAACAAACCGCCTCAGGGGCTGACTCAGGGGCTGAGGTACGCCTTAGCCCTCTGTTGCAAGCCACCCAGAGTACCGTTGCTCAAACCTTAGGCTTACCCCGGCGATCGCTACGGGAGACGGTGACGCCCCTGACCCAAGGGCTCTGGTCTGTCGCCTTAGGGGTACCCGTGGTGCTGTTGGGCATTCACATCTACAGTCTGAGCCGATGGGGCTCGAGTGCACCCAAGGCATGGCTCCGGATTCAGGTGATCACCCTAGATGGGCAAATGCCCACTTGGCGGCAAAGTTTGCTTCGGGATGGGGTGGGGAAATGGGGTGCGCCCTTAGCGATCGCCTACGGGCTTTGGCGGATCACAGGGGGCTTCCCCAATCCGTTAATTTTGGCGGGGATCAGTGCCGTAGCCCTTGTGGGGGAAAGCGCCACGGGGTTTCTTAATCGATCGCGTCGCCCCTGGCATGATCAGTTGGCGGGCACCTGCACCGTGGATCCTGAAACGGGGGCGATCGTGCGCCTCACCCATCAATGGCAGAGCGAAGATACCGAAGAAAGTCCAGCGCCATCTGCCCTGTCGCCATCCGCCTCTGGGGGGGCAATTACCTGGACCGAAGACGAAAGTGGGTTAACGGCGGTGGTCTTGAACCCGGTCCCCCATTGGTCCGAGCAGCCGTCGCCTCGCGGGCGATCGCTCCCCCTCGCCGTAGGCTTGCTGCTCCTTTTAGGGCTAGCGGGGACCTCCGCAGCGGGCGGGTACTTTTTGAGGGGGCGAACCCTGGCTCCCCCCAGTGACCCCACCCTATTTGGCCAACTGGTTGCCACCCTCACCAACCCTGAAGCCAACCTCGAAACCAAACAGGCGGCGATTTTGGCCCTGGGCAACACCCCCGATGCCCAAGTAACATCTCTCCTGGTAGACCTGATCGGCCAAGCCGATGATCCCGACTGGCTCGACACCCTCCACCAGGCCACGTTGGAGCGGGGCACCGCCGCTGTGCCCCACCTGCGACGGCTCAACCAAAGTCTGAGTCGGGACTTAGCGGGTGCCGGTACTGCGGCCCAAAAGCAACGGCTGGTGCTGCGACTACAGACCGTAAATCGGAGCTTGGCTACCCTGATTGCTTTAGAGGGCGATCGCATCCGCACCTTTGATTTAAGGGGCCTTCACCTCGGGTACCTTTCCCAAGGGAAGCAGGAATTCACCTTAAACCTCGACAAGCAAAACCTGGCGGGCATCCAATGGCAGGGGACCCGGCTCAATCGCGCCCAGTTGAAAGGGGCGATCTTCTTTGACCCCGGTCCTGACCAAACGGCCAACACCTACGATGATTACGCAGCCGACCTGCGGGGGGCCGATCTCACCGACACCGATCTGACCGGGGCCAATCTCACCCTGGCCCAATTGCAAGGGGCAGGGCTATTGCGGGCCAACTTAACCGGGGCCAACCTAACGGGGGCTGACCTGCAGCGGGTGAATTTAGAGCGGTCTACCCTGATTCAGGCTAATTTGACGGCAGCCAACTTGGGCCAAGCTCGCCTCACTGCAGCGGATCTCACCGAGGCCGTGCTGGTGAAAGCCAACCTCGCTAAAGCCAATCTACGGCAACTCAACGCCACGGGCACCAATCTGGCTGGGGCCAACTTGCGGGGGGCAGAACTCCAAGAAGCGGCCCTTGCCGATGCTGATTTGAGTGCAGCGGTCCTCACCGAGGCCAATCTGCAAGGGGCTGATCTGCAAGGGGCTGATTTACGGGAAGCTAACTTGCAAAATGCAAACCTCCGCCATAGCACCCTACAGGGGGTGCGCTGGCAAGGGGCCAACTTAGAGGGGGTCGATCTGGAGGGGGCAATGCTCACGACGGCACAGGTCGAGACCAGTGATGGTTTTGTCACCGCCGCCCCCGCCCTCGCCGGGGGGCAACAGCTCCAGGGGGTCGATTTTAATGGAGCCCGTAACCTCAGCCCCGAGCAGTTGAACTACATTTGTGCCCAGGGCGGTCTCCACAGTGCTTGCCCAGCTTCCCCTTAAATCCTTAGCCATGCAGCGAACTCGCCTCACCACCCTGCTCGAAACCCTCAGTAACCGCTTTGGGCGTTGGGTGTTTAACCCGTGGCGACGGCTATCTTTGGTGGTTATTGGTCTCTTATTTGGCAACTTCTTTGGCACGGCCATTTCCACCATTGCCGGTCAAACCGCTGATTTTGATGTCTTTATCTCCGCACTCTTGGTGGGGGGGGTAGAGCTGATTAGCTGGCTCTTTTATCGGCGTCCCCGTAAAACCAACGTCCAAACCAGCCTCACCTTAGAGGTTATAAATGCCTTCAAGCTGGGTCTGATCTACGGGTTATTTGTGGAAGCCTTTAAGCTGGGCAGTTAGGCGATTGCAGTCAATAAACGTACCAGGGTTGGGCGCGGCAACCGCCCTCTAGGGGGGGCGTCAAGGGTAGGGGGCAGGTCTCCTGACCCCATGCAGAGTTGGGATGGCAGGCTATTGTGTCAGTCCATTCGCCCGACAGCCGGTATTTTAGTTCTCGGCAATCGCCTTAGTCCGTGAAGGCATCAGTTCTAGCGCCGCTGCACCCTGGGCTCCTTGTCCTCAGCAATATGGTTTTGAACCACCGATACAGCGGTTAATAACTGGATTGTCCGTTGGGTAATGAGGGGCCAAGCCTGGGTCGCCAGCAAATCAGGGGGAAACAAGCTGGTGGAAAGGGCGATCGCCCTGGCCCCCGCCGCCAAGAGTTCTGGCCCATTCTCTAGGGTTACCCCCCCCGTGGGAATCAGGGGAATATGGCCCAAAGGCCCCTGCAACTGACGAATGTAGTCGGCCCCGCCCAGGGCGGTTACCGGAAACACCTTGACGCTCGTGGCCCCCGCCTGCCAAGCGGCCACAATTTCGGTGGGGGTCGCTGCCCCTGGAATGACGGCAATGCCTTGGCGCTGCACCCTGGCAATGAGGGCCGGTTGAGTATGGGGCATAAAGCAAAATTGCGCCCCCGCCGCGATCGCCGCGTCTACATCCCCCCCAGATAGCAGCGTCCCCGCTCCGATCCAGCAGTGGGGTAACTGGGCGCGCAGTTGCTGAACTAGGGCGGTGGGGCGATCGCTGGTCCAGGTGATTTCAATCAGGCGAATGCCCGCTGCCGCCACCGCCGTGGCCATCGCCAAACCCATGGCCAAACTCGGGGCACGGATCACCGCGATCGCTGGGCTGAGTTGCAATTGAGCCTGCCACTGACCGACATCCATGGTTCCGCCTGATGCTGCGCCCAAACACCCTAACTGGGCCAAGTCGTCCGAGTCTAGCGGTTTAGCCGAGGAAAGCAATGGGCTATGATCAGCCAGAACCATAAGGGTCCGCTAATATGCAGTAGCAAGCGTCGGATTAGGAGACCCATAGGCCATTCGATGGATCCCCTCCCCCGCTTTATGCAGAAACGATATCGCAGCACTGTGAGCGATCGCCTGGATTATCTCCGATGACGTTATCCCCTAGCTCTAACCGTGACCTTGAGCAGGCCTGCCTACTGTTGCAGGAATATAGCTTTGACTTGGGCGGCTATGTCCCCCAAGAGCTGATGAGCCTTTGGCAACAGGTGCTAGAGGTAGATCCCCCTTGGATTCGGGCAGCGGTGCTAGAGGCGCTCTATCAAGGGCGGTATAAAGCGTTTTCCGTAGAACAAATTTTGCTGATGTGGAAGCGGCGGCGGCAACCGGTCCGTCACTTCAACCATGATTTTGAGCGCGTCGTCTTTGGTCCCCTAGATCCCCTCTTCAGTCAAACCGCTTTTATCCCCGCCGCCGCCGCTTCGGCCCCCACGCCATCCGTTGAGCCAGGGCAGCAGCCAGCCATGTCAGGCAATGTTCATTCAGAGCAGCCAGACCCGCCCCCCCACGCGTCACCCCTTGCGGCC
>CAYGVA010000255.1:0-5679 GCA_964353225.1 uncultured Leptolyngbya sp. | reverse complement strand
AGGATAAATAATGCATCGATTTTTCGAAGGTACTATTGCTCTCGCTCCACCAAAATGATGTTTTCAGTTACCTTTTCGAAGGTGTCATCATGGCTAATTACAAAGAGCTGCTGAAAGCTCCGGAGCCGGGAGATGGCCTCGGCCAAACTTTCCCGCCGAGGTCGATCCATATTCGTCGTTGGCTCATCAAAAAAGGCAATATCGAGGTTCGCCAACACTTTGAGGAGGGCTAAGCGTACTGCTAGGGCCGCACACATTTGCTCCCCTCCAGAGAGGTTGATAAACCGCCGTTGGTGAGGACCTTCCTGGACATGGATTTCGTAGTCTTTGGTCCAAGTGAGGGCAAGGTTGGGGCGGTTGAGCAATTCGCGAAACAGTTGATCGGCTTCGCGGGAAATCTGCTGCACGTATCGCTCTGTGATCCTGGGACCGGCTTCTTTATAGGCTTTGCGGGCAAAGTTGATGAACCGCTTGATCCGCTCCCTTTGTTTACGGTCTTCCACCGCTCGATCGCGTTTTTCTGCGATCGCCGCCAATGCCGTCAATTGCTGACTCAATTCCTGGTGGCGCTGCTTTTGCTCCGGCAGACTGCCGATCAAGCGATCGCGCTGGGAGCGGAGGGCGTCATGGCGGGTGTTGAGTTCCGCCAAATGATTGGCGTCGTATTGTTGCTGGGCGATGTGCAGTGCCCCTTGGGCTTGGGTGGCCTGCTGCTCTAGGGCGGCCAATTCGGTTTGGGCGACCTGTAATTGAGCGGCAAGTTGGGGTTGTTTCTGGCTGGCAGCTTGGTGCTGTAGATACTGTTGATAGCCCTGCTGGTGGGTTTGCTTCCCCTGTTGCTGGGCCACGATGGCTTGATCCAAATCCGCAAAGTCTTGCAGCTCGGCGGCGAGGTGGTTGATTTGCGTCTCTAGGTGCGTCGTGGCGGTTTGGAGTTGGCGGTAGTTTTGCTGGAGGGTGGGTTCAGCGGCTTGGGCTTGGGTCAGGCGGTTCCACTGGGCTTGGGGATCATTCAGCGCCATCAGGGCCGCTTGGGTTTGCACCAGCCGCTTGGCTAAATCTGGTTGGGCTTCGAGTTGTTGCTGTAAATCGGCCTGCCGTTGTTGTAACGCCTCGTCTTGGGATTGATGGGCTTGCCACTGCTGCTGCCATTGGGGCAAGGCGGCCAGGGCCAGCTGGTGGCGATCGCAATCGGCCAATTGACCGTTTACAGTCTTGAGTTGGGCTTGCAGTTGGGCACGATTCACCTGGGTCCTGAGATCATCCAGAATGGCCTGGACCTGTTTGAGCACATCCTGATGGAGGGTGACCCCGCTGGTGACGGTGGCTTTTAGGGCGGCAAGGGTGGACGCAGAACCTAACGGGAGTCGCTGTTCTAGGGCATCCAGGGCCGTTAAGGCTTGGTCAACATCGGTTTGGTAATCCCGGCAGGTCTCCTGCCCCCGCGTGACGAGGTGGTGTAACTCCTGCTCAAACTGGCGAGCGGCGTCGAGGCGACTGAGCTGCTGCTGGAGGCGATCCCGTTGCTTCACCAGCTCAGGCTGCATCGTGACTTGGGGTTGCAGGGCCGTTAAGCGCTCAATTTCTCGGGCGGCCTGCTGGCGGCTACGGTCTAATTGGCGGCGCTGCTGGATCGTCGCCTGTAGCTCCCCTTGGACCTGGGCCAATTGCTGCTGCTGATGTTGGAGGGTGGTGAGATCCTGTTGTAGCTGTTGCTGTTGTTGGATTTGCGGTTCGAGTTTGGCCAACTCCTGGGCATTGGCGGCCAAGGCATCTAGCTGCACTTTGACGCGGGTCAGGTCAGTGGTGCGAGCGGCCAGCGTCGCTTGTAACTGCTGCTGCTGCACTTGTAGTTGCTGGCGCTGGGTTTGCTGTTGACTGAGCTTGAGCAGGTGAGCGTCAGCAGCTTGGTAGGCGTCATAGGCCGCCTGATTGGCTTGACAGAGGGTTACCGCCTGGTTGGCGGCGGCGAGGGACGTCTCTAACAGCGCCAGACTTTGACGCTGAGATGTGGCCTGGGTTTGCAGGGTTTGCAGGGCCGTGGTTAAGGCTTGAACTTGGGCGGCCTGGGTGGCGAGTTGTTCCCGTTCCTGCTGGAGGGTCGTGACTTGGGCAGTGAGGCTTTGCAGTTCAGCCTCGTTGCGACGAATGTCATCAGTTAAGGCTTGGTGCCGCTCTGCCAAGGGGGCCTGGGTCAGCAGTTGTTCATCATAGTGGGCAATGGTGCGCTCTAGATCGTCTACCTTCGCTTCGGCATAGCGCCGCAGACCATTGAGATCCTTGTGAACCGTTTTGTATTCATCGACTTTGAGGATTTTGTCAAAGACGGTCTTACGGGCCTCGGGGGACTGTAAAAAATCAGCGGTGAAGGTGCCCTGGGGCACCCCAATGGTCCGTGCAAAGAGTTCTCCGAGGTCAGTACCTGGGGGCACCCCCAGGTGGTCCCGCAACCAAGGCAGGACCTCATCTTTAATGCGGTTGTAGGGGAGGCGCTGGCTCAATTGGGGATCGAAGAGCGTATACCCCTTAGTGGTACAGCGCTGTACCGCGTAGGTGCGATGGTCATGGCTAGAGACAAATTCGACGGTGGCTTGGGCACTACCGCTGCCATTGCGGATCAAGTCATCTTTGGCGTAGTTGCCCTGGTAATTAAAAAGCGCCCAAGCGATCGCTTCCAGAATGCTGGTTTTCCCGGCCCCATTTTCGCCACAGATGGCATTGGTACCGGGCTGAAAGACAAAGTGCTTATCCTGGTGCGTTTTGAAGTTTTTGAGCGTAACTGAAAGAATCTGCATGGCCTATGATGTGGAGGGGTCAGTGAACCAGCATCAAGACAAATATCCAGTAATTTTACTGAAGATTGCCTTGCTCAATCATGGTGAAGACGACCCCTAAAGCGCATTGCGCTAGATCATTGGTCAGTACAATCACCTGGGTGCTTGAGTCACGTTCATGGTCAAATGGGTTAAGGATTTATGGGAATTCGACGGCGAACATGGTTACGGCGGTGGGGTAAAGCCATCTTCGTATTGGCTGCTGCGGCCCTCACACCGTTAGGACGATCGCTGCGAAGCCCAGCCCAGCCCGTCTACAGCCGCTACCTAGAGGTAAACCGCCTATCGGGGAGTGTAACCTATCGCAGGAACCGATCTGCTCGGGTGGGCGATCGCCTCACCGCCGCCGGCCACAGTCTCACGACGGGGGGACGCTCCAGCGTGATTTTGAACGTTGACTTCGGCATTGGCACGATTACCGTCGCCGAAAACACCCACCTAGTGGTGGCCCGACTCGATATTTTGCAAGATGGTGCCTATGTGACCGTGGTGCGCGTAGATCGGGGGCAAGCCCGTATTCAGACGCGCCCCTTTACCAATGTCAATAGCCGCTTAGAGTTGCATACCCCCACAGGGGTGGCCTCCGTCCGGGGCACTGACTTCGGTGTGAATGTGTCTCAGGCTAAGGACACCATGGGTAAAACCGGCGTGGGCACCCTCAGTGGTCTTGTGGGCACAATCGCCCAAGGGGAAACCGTAGAAGTGGGCGGTGGCCAAGCCACCCTCGTACTACCGGGAGAAGCCCCTGGATCGCTCCTGGAACTGGATCGGGCGTTGAGCTTAGACTTAACAGAAATTGCCCGCCGAGGCCGCAATCTTAACTTGCGGGGCAGCACCAATCCCACCAATACATTGCTCGTAGACGGCGAAGAAATACCCCTAGGTCCTACGGGGCGCTTTGATACGCAGTATGCGCTTCCCCACCGCGATAGCTCAATTACCTTGCAGGTGCGCAACCCCCTGGGGGAAGTGCGCGACTACCATTTCCCCGGTTGGCAGATAGATGATCTCGATCAGGGTTGATGCGGGTCGGGCCGCACAGTTGTGCGCCTCGATGTCACACCTAAGGGGTGACTGACCGGCGGTTTTGCCACCAGCGATATCCCCAAAAGCCCCCACCCAAAATCAAGGCCCAATAGGGGCTATAGACCATCAGCCACAGACTCAGCCGCAGCAGCCCTACGGTCATCGACTGCACCGATTGGGTGGCCGCTTGCCAAGTTTCACCAAGGGCAGACCCCACTGGTTGGGTACTAGGCAGGGGGAGCGCGGTGCTTTCTAGGGTGAGGGTAATGGTCGAAAAAGCCACCTGATTTTGCACATTATTGAGCTGGGCTGCAGCCCGCTCAATGGTTTCACGAACGGCGCTGAGTTCTTGGGAAACGGCGAGAATATCACTCACCGACCCCGAGCGTTCCATAATTTCCAGCAGGGCTTCTTCTGACTTACGTAGGTTACGAATTCGAGCCTGTAAGTCCACCAATTGATTCGACACGTCTTCGGCGGTCACCGATTGATACTGCACCTCGCCCAAGGCTTTTAAACTGCGTAGCATCGGGTTGAGGTTCGCCTGGGGAACCCGAAGCTGCATGTCTACCCGCCGGGGTACCCGTTCCTCAGGGGCGGTGCCTTCATCTTGGAGCGATAACACATCCCCCTGCTGCTGAAGCAACAGCTCTCCAATGGCATCCACGGCCCCATCAACATCCTCCAACCTCACGGTTAAGGTGGCCCGTTTGATGAGTTGGGGTTTTGCCTGGGGGACTTGGGTCTCGCTGACCAGTTGGGCGGTACTGTCACCACCAGCGGGGGCGCTCACGGCTTCGACCTCGGTCGCTTGAGGAGAGATCGCCCCATCGGCCTCTGATACGGAGTAGCTTTCGGGGGATGCACCGCAACTGGCCATCAGGCAAAGGCTGAGGGGACCCATCACCCGAAAAAAAGGTCGCCAAGCCTGGATGTGTCGCTTAACCATCATCTCCCTCCAACCCAATGCAGTACTAATAGACAGTATGGCGAGCGATCGGGGAAGACCCAGTCAGGTTTCAGATTTAGTAACCAGGGCGGTGGCGGTATGGCGAAAGATCACAACCTTTCAGAGGGCTGCTGGTGTAACCCTTTAATCAGTCACCCAACCCTTGATCTCAGAGGATGTGAGGGCGCGGTTGAGCTTGATATATTCTGCCTGGGCCGATCGCAGAATGTGTTTCATCATGACTGGTTCACCGGCATCCGCCGCAATGAAGGCCGCATTCAAGGCAATGGAGCGAATGTTGCCCCCCGTCACATCCAGACGGCCCAATTTGCGAAAGTCTAGATCTTGAGTGGGCATCTGTTTGGGGAAAATGCGCTTCCAAATCTCACTGCGATCGCCCGCCTTCGGAAACGGAAAAGTAACAATAAATCGAATCCGCCGTAAAAAAGCTTGGTCTAGCGAGTCCTTGAGGTTAGTGGTGAGAATTGCCAAGCCTTGATACGATTCCATGCGCTGCAAAAGGTAACTCACCTCGATGTTGGCATGGCGATCGTGGCTGTCTTTAACCTCGCTGCGTTTGCCAAATAGGGCATCGGCCTCATCAAACAGCAAAATGGCCCCGCCGGTTTCCGCCGCGTCAAAAATCTTTCGCAAGTTCTTTTCAGTTTCACCAATGTACTTACTCATCACTGCACTGAGATCAATGCGGTAGAGGTCGAGCTTAAATTCACGGGCCAGCACCTCGGCAGCCATGGTTTTACCCGTACCGCTGGCCCCCGCAAATAATGCACTCAGGCCCAGCCCTCGCTTTGTTTTCGCGGCAAAGCCCCATTCCTGATAAACCTTGGCCCGCTGCCGCAGTTGAGCGGT
>CAYGVA010000254.1:0-5688 GCA_964353225.1 uncultured Leptolyngbya sp. | reverse complement strand
ATACTCGTAGGGGGAGTTGAGAATAGGGTGCTCAAAAAATCGATCCGTCATGAACCTGTGTTATCCCCACCAGTACACCGAAATCGCCACAACCCAGACCGCCTAACCTTGGCACTTAGCCATGATTAGGGGCACCAACACCATCTAGGGAAAACACACAGGAGCAAAGCGCGATTACCCCCATGCCATAGACAGGGTTCTATGGCATGGGTAAACACCCGAACGGGAAAGCAGGTGTCCTATCGTCTCGTGCCCACCATATTGCCCGATTCTACGGGAAACTACCGGGATTCTTGGCCTACAGGACTGTAGGCCAACCTGCCTTTTCAGAATCAAATTCTACTGGCCCTTCCATCTCACTAACTTTTAATCAGAAGTTAGTGAGATGGAAGTGGAGCCGTTTGCGGCGGGCGTCATGCTGCCGTCGTTCGCCAGGGGAGCTATGGAGTGAGCCATTTTGTGGTTTCTGCCCCCCATCTGTGACCCCGCTCACGCCGATTCAGTCCCCCAACGGGCTCTCCTCAGCTTTCTCAGTTAGCCATTAAGGTCAGCTTATTTACCGGTCAGAAGCCCCTCAGAGACCACCGCGATAGTAGTACTCAAGATGATTGAACAAACCACACATCACCTAAGGAGTCCAAGACTATGAAACGCTTTGCCATCGCCCTCACCGCTCTGACCATCGCTTCTGTTGCAGTCGCACCCACCACCTACGCCGCCGTTGATTTCGACCAGCTCCGTCAAGAGAATTTAGACAAAGACGCCTTTGACTTCGACCAGCTCCGCCGCGAAAACCTCGATAAAGATGCCGTCGTCGAGATCGAAGTCAAAGGCATTGACTTTGACCAGCTCCGCCAGGAAAACCTCGACAAAGATGCGGTTGATTTTGATGAGCTGCGCCGCGAGAACTTAGACAAGGATGCCGTGGTTGAACTGCAAGTCAAAGGCGTTGACTTCGACCAACTGCGCCGGGAAAACTTGGATAAAGACGCCGTTGACTTTGACGAGCTTCGTCAAGAGAACCTGAACAAAGGCGTTGACTTTGACGAGCTTCGCCGCGAGAACCTCGATAAAGACGCGGTTGACTTTGACGAGCTGCGCCAAGAGAACTTGGACAAAGACGCGGTTGACTTTGACCAGCTCCGCCGTGAGAACCTCGACAAAGACGCAATCGTCACCCCGTAGAGAGGACCGGACCCCATGACCCCCGTTGTCTCCCCCAAAAGCCGCGTCGATGCCGTCCTTGATGCACTCCAGCTAGAGTTGTCCCCCGCTGCGCGCCCGGTTCCCAATAGCGGGACTGCATCGAAGCCGCATCTACCCCGCTACTGGGCCGCCTGTGGCCTGAGCTAACTGAGTTCTAACGCCCCCTTAATGTCGTCATTGAGGGGGCGTTGACAATATTGGTGTGAGGCTCGACTCCGAATGGGTCAATCATCTTCCTCGCACCCAGGCGTCAGTTGATCATCGGCTGACGCTTTTTCATGGCGTTGTTTCAAGGGCCTATGCGGCCCGTTGGGAATGACGCGCCCCAGCTAGATAGTCATTCAGCCGATCCACTGCCCCGTCGATATGCAAAGCAGCGGTGTGAATATCAGGGTCTAATAGCCCCTCATCCAGCGCTATAAACTCGATCAGACTTTTATCAGTCAGTGCTCACAGACTCACAAGTCATACTTAAATTCGACGTTACTTCCCCAGGTTTCTTCGATGAAATTCGAGGGTTTGCCTTATTTTGGCAATTGCAATTTGGTCGTTATTCTCGACAGCTTTCTTGAGCGCTTTCTTTGCCGTCTCTTCACCTAGGGCGTTGATCAGGTAATCAATATCAAAACCCTTGAAAATTTGGCTTGCTGAATTGAGAATGCTATTCCAATTCACAGTTTTTTCTCCAACTATAATTCAACTTGACAAAGAACAAAACTAGCCTAATTCAAAAGGGAATCACACTCTTTATTCTACACTGGCTTTTATTGAGTTGCAACTTATTTGTCTGCTCTGAGAGCTGCTTCCATTGTCAAAACTTTCGCTCTCATTATTGAGTAAATTATATATTTTTGATGCCTTTAAGGATGAGAAGTATGATAATGGAATCTCGCCAGTTGAGTAGATCAATAAGAGAAGCTTCATCTCGATCTCCATCTAGAATTCTGGAAATCGATGTAAACAAGTCTTCCAAGAATTGAGGAGGTGGTTGAGATTGTATTTTTCGCTGGGCGTCAAGATTGCCAGTGGCAGCATTTACCACTGAATCAATAAGTTCTTGATATCGAACATATTCAGCTTGAGTTCCAGTAAGATCTACTTTGGTTTGTCGAGCCTGCTGACGGTAATACCTTGCATTTTCCCCATTTTTTCCTTCCTGCGCTTCAGAAATACGAGAGAGCAATCCATGAGTATTCCAAATTTCGGTAACGGCAGGATCAGTGTTTATCTTGATAGACAGAGCCTCTTCCGCATATTTTTGAGCCTTCGATAAAATGTCATTGCTTGGAGGAAGAGGGAGTTTTAGTAAACAGCCAGCCGCACTATGAAGTGACGCAGCTTTCGTCATAAGGGAGTCAGATGTTTTGGCCTTTGAGGCGATCTTTTCATACCAGTTAATAGCGGAATTTATATTTCCGGAATTTTCATGAATTCTTGCTATCTCAAACCATGTTGTAATTACTCCATTTCCACCTCTAATTAATCCGATCTTCTCTTTTATTTCAGCCGAATTGCGATAACAACGCTCTGCCTCATCCCACTGGCCCATGCTTTGATACACTACGCCAATGTGATGGAGTGATACCGCTTCACCCTCTGGTTCTCTGAGTGTCTGAAAGTTGTTTAACGCTTCTTTATACTGTTTTAGCGCTGAATGATATTCTTCCTTAAAGTAAGACAAGGAGGCATATTGTGCTAGGGTGACAGCCGTGCCACGTATGTCCTTTAACTCTTTGTAAAGGGATAAGGCTTGCCTGTAGAATTTTTCCGACTCACTGTAATCTTTTTTGTCTCTTAAAACATCAGCAATGTCGGTTGAGACTGCTGCTATCTCACGCTTGGTGATTTCACCTTGGTTGAGTTTTTTGAGTGTGGTAAGTGCCTCAAAATAGATTTCCAGTGATTTGGATATATTTCCAGTGAATCTTAGGCATCGACCTATTCTCAACAAGATTAGACACTTTTCGTAACTGGCGTCACCTTCTAGTACCTTTAAGGCTTCTAAAAGGGATGTAAGTGCTTCATCATATTGGCCAGCTCCAATAAGATAATCCCCTTGAGTAAGGCAACGCGCAAGCCAGTCTGATGGATTGTTGGTAGGATTTAACTTTTGAGCTATTGCCTTCTGATCCTCAGTTAGACCAAAAATGTATAGGAATCTACTGAAGTTGTCTGCAAAATAAAACGCTTCTGGATCCTTGGCTTCAATTGCCTGGTTTACTGCTTCCAATAAGTTGGGTAACTCTCGAAGTGCAATTGCTCGCATTGCCAAAGGATTATTCTTGTCTTCTTGTATTAGGTGATTTGAAATTTGATAGTAGTGCTTATAGTGACGGTTTTGCATGTCAGCCTGGGTGCTAGTGGGTGCCTGTGCCCGCAGTACTGGTGCTAGGGTGGGGTGAAATTTTAGATAGGCTTCTCCAATGCTAGGAATATATTCAGTCTTCAGTAGCCCCGTATTTTCAAGCTGTGCTTGAATTGGTTGCCAATCTGCTTCAGAAATTTCTGTGATTGCAAGCAAGCTATTTTTAAAGGCTCCCCCTTGAAATACTCCTAACCTCGGCAACCACTGCCGTGTGTGCTTATCTAGCTTATCTAGGGATAGCATTAAGGAGCCTACCAGAGGTGATGGTGTTTCCCCTGTCCGCATTGGGTTTGTCTGCAACACCTCTGCTAATCGCTGCCCTACCTCTGTAATCTGGTACTTCTTTAGCTGCCATACCAGCAGACTAATCGACAATGGGTGGAAATCGACCATACCAAACAGCTTCACCAAATTCGCCCGGTCAGGAATAGGGGTGCTAGAAGCTGGAGGCAGTGTCCACAGCGCATTGCAGTAGTCCAAAGCGTCTGCCGGAGTTGCTCTACTACCGAGCCCTTGTAAGGGGATAACAATATGAGCTGAAGCTCTTGTCTTGCGAGGGTAATCGGGATGATGGAAATCCGGCTGACGGGTAGTCAACAACACTCGGCCCTGGCCAGCTTCCGACCAGTCTTTGGCAACATCTAGCAGTTGGCGCTGGAGTGCTGGCTCTAGGGACTCCAAATTATCCAAAATCGCTAAGGTGGGTGTCTGCCCCAAGTAAGCTGTAGCAGCTTCGGCATTGATCAGGCTTACATCTAACACCCTGGCCAGAGTGCTCACAGCGTAGCTCACTGGGTCTTGGCCCTGGTAAGCGGCATAGTCCACAAAGCACACCTGATCGAACATGCCCGTCAGATACAGCCAGCGGCCTGCCTCCACTGCTAAATCTGTTTTGCCCTGGCCGCCAAACCCTGTAATCGAAAGGCGGCGCGTGCCTCGAACGAATGCTCGCTCAATATGCCATAGCTCCTGACTACGTCCCCAAAAGCCAGCTTCTTGAATTTTTGGTAAATTTCCCCGATCCCCATCAGGGGCACACACCCGCTTAATATGTCGGGTATTCAATCCAAGCGTAGATAGTCCCGCTTGGGTGTGGGTTAGTAATGCTGCTGTATCTGTTCCAGCTTGATAGAGAACGGGCAAAAACCAGTCCTGTAAGTTCAGGGTAATCTCTCCCTGCTGGCCCCGAAAACGGTTACCCCGTGCAGTGTTCTTGTAGAGGTGGTGGCGGGCATTATCCAAGGCTTCGCCTATGCCCTGCCCACGGCCCAGATTTTGGTAAAACTGTCCGAACAACGCCTCAGTGGCTGTTACCAGCACAGAATGAGTCATTGCTAACACTGTAGGAATACCCGCATGGGTAAGCTGTACCGCCACACTGCCTACTACTCCTTCTGTGGGGTCGTCTTCATTATTGGCTTTGTCTAATGGAGCGGCTTTGGCTGATTGGCAAGCTGACAGCAAGATCAACCTCACAGCTTGTCCACTTAATACAGTTGCCAGCTTCTCAGCACTGATGAGTGCCCGTTGGCCTCGGTTATCTTCAAATAGCAAATAACCCATGTCTGAGGCTTCATTAGCAGTGCTGCGGGTTGGGTCAATACCATTGCTGCTTCTGGCTTCCTCAAACCAACGACCATCGGGGTCATACACCCCATGGCCGTCGAAATGAATGATATCGATTACGGGTTTGCGTCGATCATCCAGGCGATCTCTCAAAGCATCAAGGGTCGCAGGACGTAGAAATTCTACTTCCACTTGGCCTGAAACCTCGGCCTCAATAGCTGCCAATACAGCTTGGGCATCACTGCGGGGATTAATGAACCCGGCATTCTCAGGGCGACTGATAATAAACAGTAGTCTGACCGTTTCCTTCGGTTGATACTCAGTCAGGTTAAGGTCTCCACCAACATTAAATTGTCGCCGGATAGAAATGCGGGGGTTGCTGTGGAACAGGTAATTGCCCCCTGGAATATGGAGCAATTCCCAAGGTAGAGCCAAAATATCGGGATGGCTGGCTCCAATGATGAGCAACCGCTCTGATTGCTTCTGGTTGTAGAAACGGAATGTGTCAACAAGAATGAGACAAAAAAATCAAACAATTAGAGTCTACCGAG
>CAYGVA010000253.1:0-5692 GCA_964353225.1 uncultured Leptolyngbya sp. | reverse complement strand
TTATTTTGCTCAGCATTGCGGGTTACGTGGGGGTGGGGTTTCTGCTGGGCACCCAGTTCGCCCGCCGCACCGAAGATATCAATGCCCTGATCGCCGCCTTTGGGGTGCCGCTGTTGATCCTGGGGGGGGCCTTTTTGCCCGCCTCCCTTTTCCCCGAGTCTTTGCTCAACCTGGCGGCTTACAACCCCATCTATCACATGGTGATGGCCCTGACCGGGGTTGCAACCGAGGGGGCAGAATTTGGGGCGATCGCATCTCATTTCTGGTTTCTGGCCATCTTCGCCGTGGTGATGACGGTGACAGGCTGGTTGGCTTACCGGCGCATGTTGCAGATAGAGCGGCAGCTTTGACGGGGCGGAAAAGGGGCGATCTCTTGACAGGTCGAAGAATATGCCCTGCTGAGGGTGCGCGAATATTGGATGACTGAACACGTTGCTGGCCTGGGCGGTATTGCCTTTATCGGCAACCCCCAACAACCTACATTTACCGTTTGTCAACTGCTCGGAGAAGACGATGAGCGCCACATCTATCGCCTCGGAAAACCCATCACCTCTCGCGTATTTCCAAATCTCAGGCTGACACTCGATAACGTGGCCTGAAGGCAATGCTAATTCAAGGTAAATTACCCGCCGCCAAGATCTGCTCAACGGTCAGATTGAGTTGTGAAAAGGTGGGGGATGCCAGGGCTTGGTTGCCAGTTAAAACAGTTTCGTCGTAGAGCCCTTCGTTAAATGCCAAAAGCATGATCTTGGCCTCTAGGGGATCAACGATCCAGTATTCGGGAATTTCTAAGGCAGCATATTCAGCCCGCTTGTAGCGATAGTCACGGGTGATAGAGTCTGGGCTGACTACCTCCACGGCCAACAAAGGTGGCGTTTGGGAAATGGCAGAGTCATCAATCAAGTCATTTACTTGTTCTGCCGTCAGCACGTAGACATCAGTCAACCGCGACTTCCGAATCCCGGTGCGAATGCCTGCTTCTCGAAAACACAGCCAGCGCAACCCTAGACGCTGAATCTCGGTCTCTAGACATTTCTCAATGAATTTGGCGATCAGCATATGCCGAAAGGTGGGCGGATTCATGGCGCTCAGTTCTCCATCCACCAGTTCATAGCGAGCCCCTGTGCCGTCGTTATAGGTGGCGTAGTCCTCGAAGCTGAGGATAGGTGAGGCGATCGCGGGTGTCATAGGCCACCTCTAGTAAGGATGTTTGACGACCTGAAACATGAGCCGTAAAGAAGTCGGTCTCACCTTATTATTATGCTGCTACTGTCCGATGGTCGGTCTAACCGTTGGGTGATCAACCAATTGCTCCCATAGAGTGCTGGCGTAACCGTCCCCTGAGCGGAGTCGAAGGGGGCATTCTGATTGGGTTTTGGCTTTCTCCCTTTGGGAGACGCGTTGCGAACGACTTCGCTCAGTCAGCGTAGTTGTTGGGACAGTTACGGTGCTGGCTCACTCAATGTCTAGGAGCTTAGGCGAAAAATTGTTGAACTAAATCACCACAGTATGTATTGACTTGCTCCCTCACAAAGTCAACATTGACATGGGCATACAAGTCAAATTCATTGCTTTTTCTGGCCCCAGATTGTGATGCAGAGACATCAATGGTGTCCGGACTGATATCGAGAAAGTTGGCAATCTGATCAATTTTTTCCTTAATTTCATGCGTTCTCAGCACCAAAAGCCGATGCTCAGGCACATGTTTGATCACCCTCTCACTGTGGTCACGCCAGTAACTCAAGTAGCTTGCGACCGGCCAAATGTCATCTAACGATTGGAGTGCACGCTCTTCAGGTTGGTAGTCAAAGCCATAGCAGCCATAGCGAGTACGCTCCAAAGCCCGCCATTTCGGTGTCGCAGAACGGGTTCGTAGGTTTTGATTGATTTCAGAAGCCAGCCATGGAATGGGGTCGCGAATGGTGAGAATGACTTTGGAGTTTTGATATAGATCAACCAAGGTTTCTACAATGCTGTACAAATAATGGGAAGCCTCCATTTCGAGCCCCAAATCTCGGTCTCGGCATCGAATCAGTGCCCTGAGCGTTCGTTCGTCATAGTCTCCCGCTAGGTGACGGAGCAGGTGATGGATGGTTTGATCGTCCATCGGTTCATGTTTGGCGACATAGTGGGTTGCAAACATGTAGCCAATAGAATGGGTACCGCTTCGGGGTAATCCGATGCAGTAGGCATGAAAACGCCGGTGATCACGATGGGGAAGGTATTGGAATAAAGGTGCCCACCATGACTCTTTTTGAAGGATCTTGGCCTGGGCTGGCTTTACCACATATCCATCTAGGTTCATCGTCGGCCTCACAGCTATCATCCATTCCACGAGACAGGCGTCTAGCAGACACTCTGAAGATTACCCAAATCCAAGGGATGACATGCTATTGCCCCATGGGTAAGGTCATGATTCTCAAGGGATGGAGACGTGACGCTGCCGGTGGTTTGAGAGCCGATGATGGCTGCTTAGCTTTGTAAGATGCCAAGCAGCAGCCGTCTTACATCACCATGCCGCCATCAATGGTCAAAACTTGGCCGGTCATGTAAGCAGCGGCTGGAGCAGTGGCCACAAAGTGAATGACGCCAGCCACCTCGTCTGGTTGACCGTAACGTCCGAGGGGAATGAACTTGAGGATCTCTTCGGTGTTCGACAATTTTTCGGTCATGTCGGTTTGGATGAAGCCCGGTGCCACTGCATTGGCTGTCACCCCGCGAGGCGCGAGTTCCTTTGCCACCGTTTTGGTGAAGCCAATCACCCCTGCCTTTGCGGCGCTGTAGTTGGCCTGGCCGGGGTTGCCCATCAGCCCTGCCACCGAGGCAATGTTAACGATGCGGCCGCTGCGCTGCTTCAGCATGATTTTGCTAACGGCGCGGGTGCAGAGAAAGACGCCGGTGAGGTTAAGGTCAATTACCGCCTGCCAATCTTCTGGCTTCATCCGCAGCAGCAGGGTATCGCGGGTGATGCCCGCATTGTTGACCAAAATATCGATGCGACCCCACTCATCCATGGTGGATTTGATCAGGGCATCGACTTGATCGGCTTGGGAGACGTCGGCTTGCAGGGCGATCGCGCTGCCCCCCGCCCCAGTAATCTGGGCCACCACTTCATCGGCAGCGGTGCTAGAGCGGGCGTAGTTGATCACCACTTTGATGCCACTGGCAGCCAGAGCGAGGGCCGTCGCCCGACCGATGCCCCGCGATGCCCCGGTGACGATCGCCACTTGCTCTTGTAACCCCACTGCCATATGTCTCGCTCCTAAAAACACATTGGGTCTAACCACGGCCAACCCAATTGGCTATTTTACGCCATTGGGCGATCTCCCTCAGCCCTGTTCTCAGGAGCCCAGCATTGCCCCCATTAATTGCGACTCAACAGTGCGATGCCGCCAAACACCATGGCCGCAACCAGGTTTGCTGACAATAGCGGCCAAAAAGCGCCCCCGTGTCCTCACTAGGGACGTCACAATAGAAGGGCAAAATGTAACAACAGCAACAGAATCAACCATGGCTTATACCTGTGACCTCGGCAGCGGACAGCGTGTCTATCTCGACAATTTGGGGCAACAAACCGCCGTCACCCTTGCCTCGGGTAGCCCCGGCCAGCAACAACAGTCAGGCAGTCAGTTCACCACTGGAGCCTGGACCAGCCCCCCAGAATTCTTTCGTGGCGGCCAAGGGGTGGTGATCAAGCTCACTACGACCCAAGGCCCCTTTTATCTACAGCTCCAGGGCAACCAATGGGGCACTATGGCCAGTGGCCCCAACCTAGTCAACGCCCAACAAATACAAACCAGCCAAGTGGCCGCCATGCCAGGGGGACAAAGCTCAGGGGAACCCATGACACCGATGCAGCCCATGCAACCCATGTCGTTTACGGCCCCCGCCACTCCGCCCGCCCAACCGGCAGCGGCACCGATGCCATCCATGGAACCGATGCCCATGCAGCCCATGGCACCGATGCAGCCTATGATCATGGGGAACATGACGATGAACACGAACCCCATGGAGATGCGCATGGGAAATATGGCCATGGGTATGGGCCAGCCAACGGCGAGCACCCCAGCAGCCAGCACGCCGACAGCGAGCACGTCTAAAAGTAAGTTTTGTAGCCAATGTGGAACACCGGTGCAGCCCGGAGATCGCTTCTGCGCCAACTGTGGCCACCCATTGGGGGCCTAGGGCACCGGCACAAAATCAAACCCAAACCCTGACCGGGCCCCGGCCGAGACCGTGACGAGCTGCACCGATTGGTTGCGATCGCCCGAGGGTAAAAACGCCACTGATCCCGTGGCACCATCCGCCGTAAACCCATTGGTTTTGAGGGCTTGCTGCACCCCCAGACGGCTAGGACTCTGCCTGAGCCCAGCAATCAGGGCTTGGGTGGCGTCGTAGGTCATGACCGTACGCCAATTCACATCGCCCCCCCATAGCTGCCGGGAGGTCTGGGGGAAAGGCTTCCCAACCTGGGCGTCAATATGCCATGGCACCGCCACCACCATGTCCTTTGCCGCTGCTGCGGCCACTTCCAGGGTGGTCGGCGAATAGACGTCATCCCCCCCCAGCACCGCCAATTGTTGCCGATTCTGCACCGTCACTTGCAACGCCGCCGCCAAGGTGCCGGTATTGGGGAGCAAGGCCAACACCTCTGCCCCAGCCTGGTTGGCTTGGTCGAGGGCCTGGGAGGCATTGAATTGCGGATTCGACAAATCAAACTCGTGGGTCACGCTCCCGCCCCCCAGGGATACCGCCGTCACAAACTCTGATTTCAATGATTCGCTATAGGCGCTGCCAGGGTTATAGAACACCGCAACGGTTGTTGCCTGGAACTGGTTCAGCATGTGGTCTGCGAGGGCTCGGGCCGCAACGTAGTCACTGGGCACGGTTCGAAAAATGTAATCCCCAACCCCCGACAATTTCACTGACGTACTCACCGGGGAAATCGCGACCAATTGCCCCTGGTTATAGATGTCAGTGGTGGAAAGGGTGACATCGCTGGAGTAATGGCCCACGACACCTAAAATGCTGGGATCTTGGACAAAGGTCTGGGCGATCGCTTGGGCCACCTCCGGCTCATTGGCGTCATTGGCAACGACAACCGCCAGCGGCACCCCTTGAATCCCCCCAGCTTGGTTAACTTCATCCTGGGCTTGGGCAATCCCCCGCAGCAGTTCTGATGCGCCATTGGGATCACTATCAATGGGCAGGGCGATCGCCACAGCATAGGTCGTCTGCCCTTGGATGCGAGCATTGTTGAGATAGATTAGCGCCTCGGGATCATTGCGATTTTGCTGCAAAGCGGCTTCAAACTGCTGTACCGCTTGGTCATAGTCCCCTGCCATCATCGCGGTGATGCCCGCTTGTTTTGCTGGCGAAACCGGGTCAGCAAAGAGGGACCGTTCACCCCGACTGAAGCGCGATTCTAGGGTTGTCGGGGATGGGGCAGCGGGGTTTGGGCTAGGGGTACCCGGCAACCCTATACCTGGCCCCAAAAACTGACGCTTGGCCCACCAACCCCCGCCCCCCAGTAAGCCTAAGGTCAGCAGCAAGGCCAGGGACAGGGTCACAGTTTCATTGTTCTTAGCCATGGAGCATAGGGCCAACGCAGGGGGGCAGGTATTATTAGACCCAATCTATCTCAGTAATGACACGCAAATACCCCAGGATCACCCCCTGGCCTGTAGAACTC
>CAYGVA010000252.1:0-5698 GCA_964353225.1 uncultured Leptolyngbya sp. | reverse complement strand
CCCCCACCCTTTACCGGCGATCCTTTCCCAAAACACTCCCTGAGCGCTGCCTTTGGCGCTGCCTTATCACCCCTAGCATCTGTTCCAGAAACCAAAACAGATTGGCAAGATAATGTGATTGGCGCGGTGCGGCTGGTGCCAGCCGACTTCACGGCCACCGCTGCAGCGGATAGCTTGCCAGCGTCGCTGACCGATAATCAGTGTCTAGCTGGAGCCACCGTTCCCTATCAAGCCCAACCCATCGCGATCAATACGGCTGCCCGATGGCAGGTGTGGGTTCACCATCAATACATTGGCACCGTCATGGGCACCGATGCCGCCGAGGAGGTGGCGGCCAAGTTGCGATCCCAGCTCCAGACGACAACGTTAGATCCCGACGGATTGCGGCCCCTATTCGGTCAAAATTTTGCGGCGGTGAGCCTAAATGAAGATGTCGTCTTCGTCGTCAATGAAACCATGCATCTCCATCCAGAGTTGCCTGCCGCTGCCGTAGCGGTGCAATGGGCGAATAATCTCCGCATTGCTCTAGATGCCGAACCCCTAGGGTTGGCCGCTGTACAGATGGCCATGCAGGGCCTCCACGAAACTGCCCAGGAGTTTTATGGCACCGCCTCTTGGTATGGTCCAGGGTTCCATGGTCGGCAAACGGCCAATGGAGAGCGATTTGACCAAAATGCTTTAACCGCAGCCCACAAGACCCTCCCCTTTGGCACCCAGCTCAAAATTCGGAATCGCCTCAACGGCAAGAGCGTTGTGGTGCGGATTAACGATCGCGGTCCCTATATTGGTCAACGCAGTCTGGATCTCTCTAAGGCCGCAGCCCAATGCCTCGGTAGTGAGCATAGTGGGGTGATTCCCTATGAGGCGGTGATTCTAGAGCCGGTGCCAAATCAGCCGGTAGAAGGGCTGCTAACGGCCATTGGTCAAGAGCGCCTGAACTAAGCCCCTGGCTTGCCCAGACAACGAATCGCCTCCAACATGCCACGGGCTTTATTCAAGGTTTCCTGAAATTCTTTGTCAGGTTCAGAGTCAGCGACCAAACCCGCCCCCGCCTGGACACTCACCCGCCATTGATCCTGCATCAACGGATCTTGCGCCATCGGTTCAACCACCATGGTGCGAATCGTAATGGCGGTATTCAGTTGGCCCTCAAAGTCGTAATAGCCATAAACCCCCGAGTAAGGCCCCCGGCGATCGGGCTCTAGTTCGTGGACAATTTGCATCGCTCGAATTTTGGGCGCGCCGCTAACGGTGCCAGCCGGGAAACAGGCTTTTAATAGATCCCAGGCGGTTTTGTGGGGAGCCAACTCGCCAATCACATTACTGACAATGTGCATAACGTGGGAGTAGCGCTCAATCACCATCAGTTGGTCAACGGCTACGGTGCCGCTGCGACACACCCGCCCCAGATCATTGCGTCCGAGATCCACCAACATCACATGTTCGGCAATCTCCTTGGGATCCGCCAGCAGCTCCTGGGCTAGGGCCTCATCTAAGGCTGGGGTATTTCCCCTGGGGCGAGTTCCGGCAATGGGGCGAACGGTGGCGACCATGGCATCTGCGGTGGGCTGCTGTTCTGCCTTGACCATGACCTCTGGGCTAGACCCAATCAGCCGCCAGCCCGGAAAGCAAAAATACGCCATGTAGGGGGATGGATTGACCAACCGTAAGGACCGATATAAGTCAAAGGGATTGCCTTGGTAAGGGGTGGTCAGCCGTTGGGAAATCACCACCTGAAAGATATCCCCTGCCTGGATGTAGTCTTTCGCGCGCTGTACCGCCGCGCAAAAATCAGCCTCAGTGCGGTTACTCTCGCAGGACAAGTCCGCCTGGGCACCACTGGGTGCTTGCCAGTTTGTCAGGGGCTGTAGCCCGGTGACGGGGGTGGTCAACTGGGTGACTAAGGCTTGGATGCGATCGCACGCTTGTCCATAGGCCGCCGCCAAATCACAGTCCGGTTGCCGGAGGTCGGCGTAGGCCACCACCCAAATTTTGCGTTTGACCTGGTCAAAAATCAGCAGGTTATCCACCTGCATCCAGATGCCATCGGGCAAATCTGTGGCGGTGCGATCGTGGATAGGCACCGTCGGCTCGATCCACTGAATCAGCTCATACCCCCAAAACCCAAACAGCCCACCAATCCCAGGGGGCAACTCTGGCAGGGTAATCGGTTGATAGCCCGCCAAACATTGGGGGAGCACCGTAAACGGATCACCCTCATAGGTTTTGGTCTGACCATCACGATAGGTTTGGGTCGTCAAGGGGCCACGGGTCTCTAGCACCCACAGGGGGTCACAGCCCAATAAACTATAGCGACCCAGGGTTTCTCCCCCTTCAACGGACTCTAGCAAAAAACTATAGGGTTCCCCTGCACAAACTTTATGCCAAGCCGAAACTGGCGTATCAATATCAGCGGCAATTTCTTGATAAACCGGGATAAAGTTAGCATCTGCGCTGAGCCGAGCAAATTGGTCAAACGTGGGAGAAATCATACGAGGAGGAGCCGTTGCCCTTTTGGACAGAATGCAGGAGTCGCCATACTGGCAAGGGTCCTATTTTAGAGTCATTAAACAACAGGGGCACAGCTCAGCTGTACCCCTGTTGTTTAACTATTGACGAACCGAGCTGGCCGTGGCTTAAACCTCGTAAGGTTCTTTGCCGCTGAACTTGACCGTGGCGGGATCAGGATTTTTCCCGATACTGCGGCTCACACTGCCAACCGCTTCGCGGCCTTCATTCACCTTCTCAGGGAAGACGCCATCGGCTGGGTGAAGATACTGAGTCTCACCACTGGGGTAAACCCGGTAAATCTTATAGTCCTGAATTTTGGGCTTAAACTTGGTGCGAAGCTGGGTGCCTAGGGCTAGACACTGCTCTTTACGGGCCAGGTAAAGCAGGTTCTCACCTGAATTCATTAACGCTGCGCCGCCAGTGGGCATTTCGAAAACCTGTTCCTTGGTGCTAGTCCAAGTAATGGCGTATTTTTCTTCAACATCTGCCTTTGTCAAAAGGCCACCGGTGCTGCCACCAAATACTGGGGTTTTGCCAGTTAGAGTATCTGCCATGAATGCTATCTCTCAACCGTTTGACGGCATCGTATCACCGCGTTTGGACGCGTTTATCGACTTGTTGAGGAAGTGTAACAGTTCTTCAGATGGAGTCGCCTTACAGGCAAAACGGGTCAAAATATTGCGGCCTCCATGGCCGAGTATGGATCATTTCTTTTTCTTGGTCGCTTTACTTTTACGGCGCTTGGTCGGTGCGGGGGGGCTCTGTCTCTCTGCCAGGGGAAGCGTGAAATGGAACTGACTCCCTTTCCCTCGTCCCGCCGAGGTGGCCCAGATTCGTCCCTTCAGACCTTCAATGATTTGGCGACACATGGCCAAACCGAGGCCCGTACCACCTGCCGTCCGGCGCAGCGCCCCCTCTTCTTGATAAAACCGATCAAACACGGTTTCTAGGCGATAGGTTTCTATCCCACGGCCTGTGTCTGCAATGGTGACCTGCAAGGCTGAGTCGTCGAGGTGCTGGGTCGAGATCACAATTTCCCCGGTTACCTCGGTAAACTTGCGGGCATTGTCTAGGAGCTTGGCAATCACCTCTACCACCCACTCACCATCAGCTCGAATCAGCGGCAATTGAGGGGGCAGATCGACCCGAATCTTAGGGCAGTCACCGCCGCTGAGATAGCGGGCTTGAATGCTGCTCAAGGCCAAATCAATACATTCCCCGATCGCCAATACTTCTAGATCCCATTGAATCTGCCCCCCTTCTAAGCGAGATAGGGTCAGAAAGTCCTGGACGAGCTTACGCATCCGTTCTGCATCTTCGAGGGCGGAGGTCAGCATAGTGGACTGGAGTTCTGCGGGCATATCCGGCTCGGAGGCGAGGCTTTCTAGGCACACCTGGATGGTGGATAAGGGGGTGCGCAGCTCGTGGCCCGTAATGGCAATCAGGTTACTCCGGGTTTGCTCTAGGGCGGCCAGTTGTTGATTAAGTTCTTGGAGGTGAGCGTAGGCATCGGCTTGAATGACGGCCACACTCAGCTGCGCAGCAACCGCTTCGACCAGGTCGCGATCGCCCCCTTGCCAGGTATCGGGTGGGGCTTGGCTGTGGTGCAGTTCAATGACCCCCAGCAAACGCTGCTGATGAATCAAGGGCACGATCAGCCAAGCACGGATTTTCCATTGGTCAATCAGGGGCTGAAGTTGAGCCAGTTCGTCAACATATTCAGGCTCAGGCGCGTCAGTATCGGCGATGAGAATGGTTTCGAGATCGCGATGTGCCCGCTTGAGCAAGGGATTGTCAGCTAAGGGCCAGGGCATTCCCACTAAAGAAGCCACATCCCCATGGCGATACTCATAATGAATGGTTACCCCCGCTTCGGCAGGATGGTAGCGATAGACCACACAGCGGCAGATCTGTAATGCCTGTCCCAATTCATCGACGGCGATCTGAAAAATCTTGCCCGGATCTAAAGAGCGTCGAATCACCGCCGTAATGGAGTTGATCAACCGTTCGCGACGCTCTTGGGTCGAAATCGCTTTATAGGCCTTGAGCAGCTTGTACTGGCCCGCTTGTAGGTAAGTCACCAGCCGTTGGGTGAAAGGATCGGCCTCCAGCGTATTGATTTCAGGGCTGAGGGTCAGGGCGGCGGCGTCTACATACTGCCGCTTGGCTAGCGCCACTTTGTCTTGCAAATCCGGGCTGTAGTCCAGAATGCGATCGAGCAAAATCAACGCCGCATATTGACTCACCTGGGGGTCTTGGGTCCAGATACCCTCAAATCGGCGGGTTTGCTCTGGGGCGATGCCCCCCCCGGCATTGCGCAGAACCGAGGGGGCCGGATCACGCTCTCGACAGATCAAACAGGAATGATACTGCTGCCCTAAGACCACCAGGTTCCATTCCTGGGTGAGCACGTCCTCCTGATCAAAGGCAATGGTTTCATACCCGTCAGACTGATTCTCAAAGCTAGTGCCAGCGGCAGAGAGCACATAAACCTGCTTCGTTAGACCGGCAATGCGCTCATAACGATGGGCTTCCTGGCGATAAAATCGCTCCTGCTGAAAGCTAGCGATGACAAGGGGTTGCCCCATACCCGCCAACACCTGATCTTCCATGGCATGGGACAGGGCCGTCAGCGAGGCCTTGAAAAAGAGTTGTGAACGCAATTGAGGAATTGTCTGTAAGAGCGTTTCCACAACAGAAACCGAATGACGCATAGATCGAATCGTCAGCCTCGGTATGGGGTAGCGACAACCATCTGCTATCTGCAACTAATCGGCAAAAAACCCTGTCAAATCGACTGAGTAACACACAGAAAAAATGGCTGGAAGGTATACCCTAACAGGCTTAGGGATCCAAAAAGCCCAATTTGTTACCAATGTCCATGTGGGTTAGCACCCTTTAAAAAAGCGTAGGAACCCAGGTTTTCACCCAGATTCCTACGCTTCTAAAGATGCTGTACGTAGAGTCCGATTGGGCTCTACGCTGCTCACCTTAGGTTACAGCACTAAACACCGCTCATATCGCTGGTGTCCTTCAAGAAGCCACTGTAAGCTTCCATACCATGTTCGGCAATATCGAGACCCTTCATCTCTTCTTCGGGTTCCACTCGGATACCCATGGTCGCCTTCAGCACCATCCAAAAGATGCTAGTGACCACGACCGTGAACAGACCGTAGGAAAGAATACC
>CAYGVA010000251.1:0-5721 GCA_964353225.1 uncultured Leptolyngbya sp. | reverse complement strand
CTTCGATGTATACGCCAGGAGCAAAGTAATCCAGTGCCATGCTTGACTTCCTCTTTACTTAGCAGGGGGGTATGGGGATGAGAAACACTAATCGCCAGGCTTGAGTCGATTAGCCTTCTATTGCTGGGGTCTATATACGCCCGGACGCTCCGGTGTCCGTATCATTAGCGCCGTCCCCTGATGGGCTAAATCAAATTAAGCCCATATTGTTGAAAACGAATGTCCCCACAAAAATTCAGCTCAAGGCTCAACGGGGACTGTGATGACAACCAACCCATTAATACCTTAGACCAGCCTTTGAGGGAGCAAGTCTATTCATAAACCGTAAGAGCTGGTCTGCGTGACGTCACTAGACCAAGGTCGAAATTCTAAGATCAACCCCCTAGGGTCAACCGTTAAGAAATTTGAGTGATCAGGATTACCGCTTACCGCAGATGTTCAGAATAGACTCGGTGTCAGACTTAGGTCGGGCATTGTGATATCTCTGTAACATTTGATGTTGTTGAATCTACTTAAGCGCTCAGTTTTTTGACTCAAGGAGAGGTTGAAGCCGATGTTTGCTGCCCGTAGCCATGCAGAACCCATCCCTCTATCTCAATCTGTTTCTGTCCTGCTAGTAGACGACAATTTGTTTTTTCGTCGAGGGCTACAGACGCTTTTAGATTTTTATAGCTCGACGGGTTCCTTTGCCTGTCGGGTTGTCGGGCAAGCAACTTCGGTGGAGCAAGCGCTGAAACTGACCATGGAGCAGTCTCCAGATTTAGTCTTGTTGGATCAGCATCTGGGCAATGGTGAGGGGCTACGGTTTTTGCAAGCGCGATCCCAAGGACAAGAGCGGGTATTGGTCCTGGGCGATCTCCAAAAGGATGAGCAGGTTTTTCGGGCAATGCAGGCTGGTGCCCATGGCTATGTGCTGAAGGAAAACTTAGCTGAACGTCTATGGCCCGCCATTAAAGCCTTGATGAGTGATCAAGTTTATCTTTCCCCAGAACTGACGACGGGATTTTTTCGATCATTCCAGTTTTACAGCGACAGTCCGCTGATGCGTGCGGAGGCATCCCAACTCACCGAGCGGGAGCAAGAGGTGCTTCATTGTTTAGTACAGGGGGCCTCAAATGGTCTGATTGCCCAACATCTGCACATCACCGTAGCCACCGTCAAAGCCCATCTGACCGCTATCTTTGACAAGCTTGGGGTTAGCAGCCGCACCCAAGCCATTGTGAAAGCCCTCAAGCTAGGTCTGGTGTCTGCTTGATTTGAAGTGGCGGCCTCGACACAGGTCTTATGCTGTGGCTATGCCAGTTTCTAACGCCTTGCCTCTCTGGCAAACCTTGCAACAAACCGCCGATGGCACCCTGTTTTTTGAACCGGTGGGGATGCACTTTATACAGGTGGAGAAGACCGGCAATCGAGTGGAACTGATTTTCCTGGATCAGACCACCCTGTCGTCTAAGTGGGTTCAATCCATAGTCGATGTCACCCAGCCCGAAGTGCTTGTGGCAGATTACACCCAGGCCATGTGTCTGCCGTTACTGTGGAGCCCCAATCCAGAGCGCGTTTATCTGGCAGGATTAGGGGGTGGCCGCCTAGCCTATGGGTTACATCACCATTTGCCGACTACTCGCCTAGATTGCGTGGATATAGAACCGGTATTGGTGAAAGTTTCCCAAGATTTTTTCGGTTTGCAGCAGGACAACTATTTACAGGTCAGGGTAGAAGATGGGCGACAATATCTAGAAAATCGTTCTCCATCCTCTGGTCTGTATGATTTGATGTGGGTGGATGTGGCCTTGGGTAATGGATATACGCCCTACGCTATGGCAACCCAGGAGTTTTTTGAGCTGTGTCAGGTGCATCTATCACCGCTGGGCACCTTAGTGATTAATTTTTTGCCTATCGATCCTTGGTACCCCCAAAAAGTTCATACCCTTCGCCAGGTATTTCCTTGTTTAGCCCTATGTGCATTGCCGAAGGGAAACCGAGTCGTTTTTGCACGGTCAGTGGATATCCCTGACCAGACAACTTGGGCTCAAGGGGAAGAATGGGTTGGTCGAACCATCGCGCCTTGGTGGGACAAACTTCAAGCCTTGCCAATGGGTCGCAATTTGGGAACCGCTGATATTTTCCATGACGCTTTCCCGCCTCCAGCTTACTTCGATCAATTACCGGCTTTTAATACCTTGTTTGCCAAGGTGGCTCCAGAGGTTCCTTGCCCCTGTGGCTCAGGTCAGCCTTATCGTCTGTGTCATGCCATTGTCCGTGGAGCCCTATGAGTAACCATCTTGCGATCGCAACCATCACAGCGGCGCTTCAGCGCGCCATACAGGGTGCTGTACAAGCAGATGTAGACGGTGCCCGTGTAACAACGGTCAAACCGACCGACATTGGTAATGGCACCCCTGAAACTGGCGTCAATCTGTTTCTGTATCAGGTCGTTAATAATCCTGCCCTCAGCAACCTGGATGCCCCCCGATATCGCAACAAAGGGGACTTCACGACACGCAAAATGGCCATGGAACTGCACTACATGGTGAGTGTGTATGGCGACGACAACGAACTGATTCCTCAACGACTCATGGGCAGTGTCCTACGCACCCTGAACGAGATCGGCAATATCCCAGCTGAACTGATCCGTGAAACCTGTGAGGATGCCACGCTGAGTTTTTTGCAAGGTTCCACCCTGGCGGATGAGCTCCAGCAAATGACCGTGATGGCCCTGGACTTTAATCTGGATGAGCTCTCCAAAACCTGGAGTATTTTCTTCCAGGCCCCCTATATTTTGTCCATGGCCTACAAGGTAATGGTGGTGATGCTGGAAAGTGACACCCCACTGAAAGTCGGTTTGCCGATTATGGGCAAGCCTCAAATTGGTGGTGCTGCCCCCTATCTCAATCAGCCTGTGATCGACCAGGTGATTCCCAGTACCGGTCGCTTGGCCCCCATCGTGATCGGAAGTACGTTACTGGTTCAGGGGCAAAATCTAAAAGGGTTGCACCGCACGCTGATTCGCATTGGTGGCATAGAAGTGTGCCCCAATGTCATCAGTGCCACTGAGTTAACGTTAGATCTCAGGGATGTCCCCTCTCAAGCGCTGAAGGTAGGGCTGCAAAGTCTCCAGGTGCTGCATCCTCCGGCAGAAGGCAGTCTACCCACCGGTGGCTCCCCTAGCTATGGGTTGGGGGTCGAGTCTAACGCCGCCCCCATTATTCTGAGACCGACCGTGGAAGCGGTAACTGTCGCCATGACCGATAGCGATGACGATGAATACGCTATTGGGACGGTCACATTACGACTTAACCTGCCCGTAGATCCGCAACAACGCATTGTTTTGTTCCTCAATGAGTTGTCAGTAGAAACGCCCATGTCCTATGTCTTTGATAAGGGCGTCATTGACCCAGACAATACCGATCACGTCACGATTCCCTTTCAGAGAGTGCAACCGGGCGATTATTTAGTACGGGTTCAAGTTGATGGGGCAGAAAGTCAGTTGGTGATTGACGATACCCCTGGTAGCCCTACGGAGAATCGGTTTATTGGCCCTCAGGTCACCATCGCCTAAGTTCAAGGGCTCTGATCTTGAGGGCCAAGTAAGCCATTTATCTCAGCAACTTAATGTCTAAATAAAGGAATCATGGCGATGGATATTGATCCCCTAAAACAACGCTTGAATTTAGAAGTGGAGGGCATGAGTGTCAACCAGCTCAATGAGTTGGGCAATCAAGCCATTCACATGGGGTTGATTGCAGGTCATGGCTATCACCAAGGCCAATATGAAATTCTGCGGCAAGGGAAGGCTTTGCTGATGTCCCCGGAGGAGGCAATGACCTATCTGCAGCGGCTGATTCAGTCGGTTTCAGAATCGTCCTGACGGGTTTGATGTCTAGCATTGGCCCCCATCAATTCAATCCAGCCGTCCTTAACGCGGGCGATCGCCCCGCCGGGTAAGGGATCGGTTTGGCTGCGGTTGGGTGCGGTGATTAATTGCACCAGCTTGTCTACATGGGCAAACCGAATTTGCTGCGGGGTGTTCTGGCCCAGCCATCGATATATCACCCGCCGCTGTAGCGCCAAGGGGGCCATCGCTAGGGCCTGACGGTTAAGGCGATTGTGAGCAGCGTCCCAACAGCCCTGCCATAGGATTTGGGTCTGGTTATCAAGGTATTCCACCTCTGCTGACAAGATTTCAGCGGTTTGGGCAAGGGTGCGATCGGCCTGCGGATTTAAATGCTGGCGCAAAAGGGGTAAAACGTCTAACCGGAGTCGGTTACGGGCATAGATGGGATCTGCATTGGTACTGTCCTCCCAGATCGAGAGGTTGTGGGCCTGACAAAAATCAGTGATTTGGGCACGGGTGAGGTTCAACAGAGGGCGTACCAGTTGAATTTCTAGACTGGTCCCCGACAAGGGCCGCTGCCAGGCTAAGGCCTGTAGACCATTGGCCCCGCTTCCTCGCACGAGGTTGTAGAGCAAGGTTTCAGCGCGATCGCTAGCGGTATGCCCCGTCACTACCGCCTGACATCCATCACGGCAAGCCACCTCATAAAACACCCCATAACGCCATTGACGGGCCGCAGCCTCCCCTTGGGGGGGCTGATCAGCCGAGATCACCTCACAGGGAACCTGCCAATCCGCCAACGTCTGCACCACAAACCGAGCGTTAGCATCAGCATCCTGCCGCCAGCGGTGGTTACAGTGAATCGCCTGCAGCCGCCATTGCCAGTGGGCCTGTAAATCGATCAGTAAGCGCATCAAAGCGACGGAGTCCTGCCCCCCTGAAATCCCCACTAAGACCCGACAGCCCTGGGGAAGAAGCCCACGGCGCTTCAAGATTTGATGGACATGGGCATGGCAAGGCGACCAGTTCACAGGCAAATTAGATTGAGAAGCGCATGGGGAGAGACATGGCCGCATCCGCGCCTTTTTAAAACACCCCCACACAACATAACGGCCCCAAAACGTAACAGCGGAGAAATCCTGGTCTAATATGTCAAAACTAGACGCCTTAAGGTTGCCATTGACATCGGCGACATAATCATCCATGAACTCGGAGTCCTCGCCCCCTACATCTGTCTCTGAACTACCCATTCTTGAAGCGACGACCGACGAGCAGGTTCGCTTTAAGAGTCAAGGGGGTCGATTGCTGTTGCAGCTCCCCCCAGAACCAGAAGAGGGTGCTTTGCCCCTACACTGGCCAGAGCTATGGGAACAGCTCAAGCACCGCCTCACCGCTGGGGAGCGTTTCTGGCAAGCTCGGACAACGGTTCACCTATTGGCCCGCAACCGTTTATTGGATGCTCGACAGCTCCAAGCGATTGATGATGTCCTAGCAGAAGCCGATCTGACCCTGAAACGCATTTACACCAGTCGCCGCCAAACCGCCGTAGCCGCAATCACGGCAGGGTATTCAGTTGATCAGCACGCCCCTGTCACCCACCTTAATCAAACCGCATCCGAACCGGGGCGAGCCCTAGAAGAGCCCCTCTATGTCCAAAGCACCATTCGGGCTGGGGTCGAAATCCGCCATCACGGCACCGTTGTTGTATTGGGAGACGTTAATCCTGGGGGCAGCATCGTTGCCGAAGGAGACATCTTGATTTGGGGACGCTTGCGCGGACTCGCCCATGCTGGGTACGGCGGCAACCCAGACTGTCGCATTATGGCCCTACGCATGGACCCCACTCAATTGCGAATTGCCGATAAAGTCGCCCGCCCACCCGAGAC
>CAYGVA010000250.1:0-5753 GCA_964353225.1 uncultured Leptolyngbya sp. | reverse complement strand
TCGAGGGCTGCGAAGGCATTGATTTGCATGATTCTGATCTATAACCGCGAGTTGGAAAGAGATCCCCTGAGAGTGGGGCATTTTGGCCTATTGCTGGGCGCTTTGATAGTGGAACTATAGGTCAAGATTATAGGTATTAATGTATTCTTGATGTCCAATTTTTATTTAAGAACATCGCGAAAGCAGATCGTAGGGTGGGCAATGCTCACCACAACCATTGGCACTTAACCAGACATTCCAAAGAACTCCATCTTGCCAATGTTCGAATGCCCAATTATTGCCATATTGATGTTCTCGGTGGCACTATTTTCTTGGCCTGTGCCACCTAGAATTGGGTTTCATTCTTAGCAGAGTTTCTGAACTGATTGACTGACAAAAATCTTAAAACGCTCATGCTTTTGTAGGTTGGGTAGAGCGTTAGCGTAACCCAACGAAACCGTTGCAGATGTTGGGGTTTTCTCTTCTCGGAGACTCTAGCCATGCTGGCGGCTGCGCCCACGCGAACATTCTGTTTCACCCAACCTAAAAGAGAAACTTTTGTCAGCCAGTCAGTCAAATAGATTGTGCTCTTATCCTGCTCAAATCTGCTGTAAGGCATACCAGGCTGCCCCTTGCAAAGCAGCTTTGTCATTGAGAATGACATCAATGGGAATCTCTTCCAAGAAGTGAGAGATTTTGTCTTTATTGACAAAGTTCTCTAAGAATAAAGGTTGGCGCAGCTTATTGAGAATGCGAGGGGGAATACCTCCGCCTAGATATACTCCCCCTTTCGCCAAAAATTTCACGGCTGCGTTGCCTGCTTCCGCAGCAAATATGGCAACAAAAACATCGAGTGCCTTTTCACAAACCTGACATTTTCCGTTCAGTCCAGCTTGACTGATTACCGCGGCAGCATCTCCTTCGCTAATTTTTTGTGCAAGCCAGTCTGGTGTTTCACCATAGCCACTCCACACTAGGTAGTTGTAGATTCTGATTAAACCATTCCCCCCAAGAATGACCTCATAACTCACTCGCTTGTATTCCTGCTGAACATAGCGCAGAAGTTCCCATTGCAACTCATCAAAGGGGCCAAAATCTGTGTGCCCTCCTTCTGAGGCGATTGCATGGATTTTTCCATCGACATTGATCAAGGCAGCTTCTCCAATACTCGTCCCGAGTGCAACAATCACCCGATTGCCGTTCGGTTCTCGACGACCCATTTTCAAGGAAAAAACTTCGTCCTCTCGGAGCGTTTCCAAGCCATATGCATTAGCTTCAACATCATTAAGGAGTGAAACCTTGACGCCGATTACTTCTTCGATTTTAGATGCATCTACGATATCCCAGTCTAAATTTGTTAATTTGCATTTTCGATCTGCAATAGGACCTGGCAAGCCAAAGCAGGCTGCCTCAATTGGCAACGAATATTGATCCACAAAATCTCTGACTGCGGTCTCAAAGTTGTCATAGTCTCGACACGGATAGATCGCTGATTGGACTATTTTGAGTTCATGGTCGAAAAGAGCAAATCGGCAATTAGTGCCCCCAACATCACCAGCTAAAAGCATAGGTTCCTGTTTTTGAGTTGAATTCAAGGTGTCCCGGCAAGGTAACTATCTAAAATCAATTGCAAAACGATACAGCATTTCCTTGTCTGGTGAGGTACAGCCTGTGTCCTGGCAGCAAGGGTTTTGGGTCTGTTTTTGTACTTCACGAGCTTCAAAAACGCTGTCAGCCCGATTGTCAGCAACTTAAGGCTCATGGTGGATATCAATCACTAAGCCTCTACAGTCTGGCTTTTGATGGATGTCCACCGCGTGCATCGTCAATTTATCAAATGTAATATGGTGAGTAACAATCGGTTTTAAATCAATTTTGCCCATGCAAATGAGTGAAATCGCTTGGCGGAAATGCTCGGGACTGTAGCGATAACTCCCAATAAGTTTTAGTGACCGATAATGAATGAGGTTCGGATCACCTTGAAATACGGTTCCGGGAGGCATTCCGCCGAATCCAACTGCGGTTCCACCACATCGGAGCAAGGTCAAGGCTTGTTCGTAGGTTTGACTAGAGCCCACGGCCTCGATCACAACGTCAGCACCATATCCCTGAGTTTCCGCCATCACAACTTCCATCAGCGATTCCTGAGTGATATTCACAACCCGTTGTGCCCCCAAGTGTAAAGCTTCTTGTAAAGCATCATCATGCTTACCCGCAAAAATCACATGGCTAGCTCCTCGGAATTGAACCAATTGAAGGAAGGTGAGGCCAACACCACCGTCACCGACAATGACAACACAATCAGATAATTTGACGTTGGCTAGGTCAAGACCTTGAAGAGCGCAGGCAAGGGTTTCTGTATAGGCTCCATATTCGTAGGGAATAGATGGAGGCAATTCATAAATTCCTGGCACTAGAGCTGCTGGAATACAGACGAACTCAGCCATTCCTCCTGGCTTTAGCTGAGTTGGATTGAGGCAATGATTCAAGTTCTGTCTTAAGCAATAGAAACAATTTCCGCAGGGTTGTTCTGGGTTTACTGTCACCCTCATCCCGACTTCGATTTTGCTGACGGCAGAACCCACAGCCGTAATATCCCCGGCGAGCATCCGTCCAAAGATGGTGGGTGGGTGGTGCTTGGTGTGACCCACGACAATAGCACGGGCATGCATCGCGCAAAAAAAACAGTTTCGCACCCGCAGTAAAACGTCACCCGACTTGATATCTGGTATTGCTATCGATTCTAGTCGAAAATTGTCTTTGCCCGGTCCGTGCCAGACTGCTGCACGCATTTTTACCATAGAAGTTTAGAGAGAAGGAAGGAGGCTAGAATACTGGTTGAACCAGTAATGCTTCTAACCAAGACTGATTGATAGATTGCAGAGAAGGAAGAATCAGGTTTGCGATCGCAAACTGAGGATCATTCTGTTGTTCCGGGTCAGGCACCGCAATGCATTGCATCCCAGCCGCCTTCGCGCTGATCACGCCTCGAATCGAGTCTTCAAACGCAATACAATGCTGAGGTCGGATTCTCAATGCTTGAGCTGTACTCAGATAGACAGCCGGATGGGGCTTGCCAAACACCTCTGCCTCAGCAGACTTTAAAACATCAAAAGCCTTCTCGATCTTCAGACGTTTCAACACAGCCTGAACTAGACGCATAGACGATGACGTTGCCAGCCCTAGGGGTAAGTCCATCTTTTGTATGAGTTGGATACTCTCGATCGCTCCTGGCATAGGCTGACCCTCCGTTTCCACAAGCAGAACAACTCGATCAATGAGTTGTTCTGCAACCGTACTTTGGCTTGTGCCAGTCCAAGGAAACTGGCTGTACCAATGGTTGACTAGAGCATCAATTCGCATGCCCTGAGTTTGAGAACACATTTCTTCCTTGAGCGGTACACCCAGGGCTCTAAAAACTTCCAACTCTGCCTGTGACCACAGCGACTCACTCTGGATGAGTACACCATCCATGTCGAAAATAATTGCCCTTTGTTGCACTGCTATTTCCCCTAAATATTTAGGTCTACAACAGTGCGAGTACCTGGTTGTGGACTCCAGGAAGTTAACACCTCAGGCAGTTGTTGCAGGGCAATTT
Organism: uncultured Leptolyngbya sp.; assembly: GCA_964353225.1. Lineage (GTDB taxonomy): Bacteria > Cyanobacteriota > Cyanobacteriia > Phormidesmidales > Phormidesmidaceae > PCC-6406. The sequence goes on along the minus strand of CAYGVA010000250.1, from coordinate 2,176 downwards.
TTTGACCCAGTAGCTGCTCAAAAAAGGCTTCGTCCTGCTGGAGGGCTGAGATCGCTGCTACCATTGTTTCCTTCGTTGCACCCGCAAATGTTGTCAGGACAGTAATTTCTCGACCAAAGAGATCGTGGGCAGAGATTGGGAGATTGAGATCTGGCTTTGGCACACCATAAATACAAACCAAGCCTGCTTTACGAACGATCTCAAATGCCGTGGCAAGCCCAGCCACTGAGCCAGAGCACTCGACAATCACATGGCCCACATCTGGTTCAAGGTTCTCCAGTCGTTGGACCCCCAACCTTTCAGCCCAAGGTATCGGTGCTGGACTAATATCATAGAGATAGATATGGCCATGAAAGCTATCAGAATGGGTCAGCAGGTAACTGACAAGAGCCCCAGAAATCCCCCCCCCAATCACAAAGACCGTGGGGTGCTCAACGGAGAGGAGCTTACTCGCTTTAATGATGCGACTAACGCCTCGCACGGCACAGCTTAAAGGTTCAGTCATAATCCCGAGCATAGGATTATTCAGGCTAAAGGGGTGCAAGGCCGTTTGGGGAACTCGGATCTTTTCTGCATAGCCACCATTCTCGTTAACACCTAGTTCATGCAGATTGAGGCAATGGCTTGTGAGGCTCTCTGCACAATAACTGCACTGGCCACAGGAAATCTCATTGTTTAGGGCAAGGTAGTCTACTGAACCAGGCAATCGACAAACAACCTCATGACCTAGAACTAAATCTTTCGCTGAACCTAAAGTCGTTAACTGTTGGTCTGTTTTGCAAACACCCACAAACTCAACCTTAGCAATGCTTTCTCCTGGCTGAGTCGTTTGGGGCTCGGGGATAGCCTGAACTTGAACTTGATTGGGTGCCGATAGAACAACTGCTTTCATTACGCTTTTCCTCTATCGAACAGATGGATTTTTTAGTTGGGAGCCGAGCTTCTGAAGCACAGCATCTAAGATTCCCAACATACGATCAATTTCTTCGTAACTGATGTCTAAGTGGGGGGCAAACTTAAGGACATTGAGATTGTATCCCCCAGTTTGCAAAATCATTCGCCAGTTTTCTCCATCCCAGTCAAAATCATGATCTTGGGCAATTTCTGCCGCCATCTGTGCAGCGCCGTCATAGGAATTTCCAGCCTCATCCGCAAACATCAGATTGAGGAGTAATCCCAATCCATCGACAGAATAAACAAAAGAATAACGCGCTTGCAAGGCTTTCAGACCCTTTAAAAAGTATTCACCTTTCTCAGGAACTGAAGCCTCATAATCTTGCTTTAACATGTAGCGCCAAGTTGCCAATGCAGCAGCCGTACCCAAAGGATGATTTGCAAAGTTACTGTGGGCATGACCAGGCGTAAAGACTTTTGGATCAACCAAGTCGGCTCTCGCCCAAACGAGACTGACTGGGCTTAGTCCATTTGTGAAAGACTTACTTAAGGTGATAATGTCTGGAACAAAGTCGTAATGCTCAAAGGCAAATAGCTTGCCTGTACGATACATGCCAACTTGAATCTCATCAGAAATTACTAAAACACCACGTTTCTGAAGCTCGGAAACGAAGCTACTATAAAAATCTTTTGGTGGGATAGTATAGCCTCGACCTTGGCAAGGCTCAATGGCTATTGCACCCACTTCCACACTGTTTTCACTGGCAAGCCCAAAGTACTCATTTGAGAATGCCTTGTTGATCATCTGAGAACAATATAAATTGCATGTCTCTCGCTCTTTCTCATAGAAACATTGAGCACAATTTGCAAAGGGAAACATTGCTGCTCGATCGGGGAATTCATTGTAGAACTGTCGATAACGGTGGCTACTAGAAAGAGGCAGCGTCCCTAAGGAACGGCCATGATAGCTTCCCATCATGGTGGCGACTCTATTTTTTCCAGTGTGTTTTCGGACGATTTTAAGCGCATCCTCCATCACTAAGGAACCGCCAACATTGAAGGAGACGCGACCCCTCACACCAGTCCTTTCATGGATTTCATCAACGACTATTTTGGCCAGCAGTAGTTTTTCACGATGCAAAAAATCACCACAAGCTTGAGGAAGGGTCGTGAGCTGATGACCTACTGCTGCCTCAATTTCTGGGTTTCGGTATCCAAAACTGCAACTTGAATGCCACATGCCAGTATCGACATAATTACGACCATCAATGTCAGAAACGAT
>CAYGVA010000249.1:0-5812 GCA_964353225.1 uncultured Leptolyngbya sp. | reverse complement strand
TGTTTTGCCTCTGCTGCTCAGTCCTCATTTTTATGTATAAGACCCAGGATCTCCACGTCGTTGAGACACGCCCCCTCGTCAGTCCAGCGTTACTGCACCACGAGTTACCCATTAATGACGCCGCAGCGGCCCTAGTCGCTCAAACCCGAGATCGCATTCGTAACATTCTCTACAACGAAGACCGCCGCCTCCTAGTGATTGTCGGTCCCTGCTCCGTCCATGATGTCGATGCCGCCTGTGCCTATGGCGAGAAGCTAGCCAAGCTGCGCAAAGAGTTATCTGATTCCCTCGAAATTGTCATGCGGGTGTATTTTGAGAAACCCCGCACCTCAATTGGCTGGAAAGGGCTCATTAACGACCCCCATTTAGATGGCAGTTACGATATCAATACGGGTTTACGATTGGCCCGCAAGTTGTTGCTCGATCTCGCCCACATGGGTCTGCCGTCGGCCACCGAGCTTTTAGACCCAATTACCCCCCAGTATATTGCTGGCGCGATCGCTTGGACGGCAATTGGGGCTCGCACCACCGAGAGCCAGACCCACCGGGAAATGGCTTCGGGGCTCTCGATGCCCATCGGCTTTAAAAACAACACGGACGGCAGCTTACAGGCGGCAACCAATGCAATGTTGGCCGCTAGCGAACCCCATCACTTTCTAGGGGTCAATCATCACGGTCTAGCGAGTATTGTGAGGACCACGGGCAATCCCCACGGTCATCTCGTCCTACGGGGTGGCAAGCATGGCCCCAATTATGACGTTGACCATGTGCAAAATGCCGCAGCGGACCTAACCCAGGCGGGGCTAAACCCGCGACTGATGATCGATTGCAGCCACGCCAACGCCAAAAAGGATCACAATCGTCAAGTGGTGGTGTTAAACAACATTGCGGAGCAATTGCGATCGGGGTCCCGGCACATCTTAGGGGTGATGATTGAAAGCCATTTGGTGGCAGGCAAGCAGCCCATCCCACAGGATCTAAGTCAGTTGGTGTACGGACAAAGTATTACTGATGCCTGTGTAGACTTTGACACCACGACTCAAATGCTGCACACCTTGGCTGAGGCAGTGGCCCCTTCCTTGCAGACATCTGCCCCGTAACCTGCCGTTGATACCCGTCTCGCGTTCGGGTTTGCGGCCAAATGATATACCGGTCATCATGCTGAATGCTGACTTGCGGCAGTGGTTTGGCAATGCTAACCCCCCATAATCGGTACGCTATTTGACCGCCACGCCCTCACCCCATGAAGCGGGAAAACGGGCATTGGTCAGGGCATGGGGGATACCGGATTGTCGGGTTAACCCGATGGGATATGCCCACCCAAGCAAGGGAGCTAGGTATCGTGTAGCACGATACAATTTTATTACAGGTGTTCCTCAAGCCCATCACCAAAGGGAACCCTAGCGTTTGTATGTGAAACCCCAATTTCGTTAGGTCAAAAGTTCGTGGTATTCTCCCCTTCATCCCTGCCCACCGCTGGTTGGAAACATGAATTCATTCATACCAATCGAGTGCGCCTGCACTATGTCACCCAGGGGGAAGGGGAGTTAGTCGTGTTGCTCCACGGCTTTTTTGAATTTTGGTACTCATGGCGGCACCAAATTCCCGCCCTAGCCCGGCGATACAAGGTGGTGGTACCCGATTTGCGGGGGCATAATGATTCTGAGAAACCCTTGGGGGGCCATGATCTCACCACCCTCGGCCAAGACATTGTTGGGCTCATTCAAGGGTTGGGATATCAAAAAGCCCATATTGTTGGTCATGGCTGGGGGGGAACCCTGGCTTGGCATTTGGCCCAGACCTGCCCCCAGGTTTTTCAACGTCTCGTCGTCTTAAGTGGCGTACACCCCCAACAATGGCGACGGGCATTGCTGCAAAATGTAGACGTGTTTCGGCGCACGTGGCCGTTTTTGGCGGCTCAGATTCCGGTCGTACCTGAATGGCTGCTACAACCGGTATTGCCAGGGGTAATTGCGAATTGGTTTCGCTCCCAAGCGGTGCGCAAAACCGCATTTACCCATCAAGACACTCAGCTTTATACCGCCGCCCTCGAAAAACCTGGGGCCATTGGGGCGGCGATTGAGCAGTACCGCCAAGTGTTCTCCTGGCAAAGTTGGCTCCAGAACAGCCCTAAAAATAGTCTGATATTGATCCCAACGCTCATGCTTTGGGGCCAAGAGGATACGGTGGTCAGCCAACATCTTAATCAAGGGATTGAGGATCATATGGCGACGCCCATCCAGATTCAAACAGTGCCCCAATGCGGCCACTGGATTCAGCAAGAAGTTCCCAATACCGTCAATCGGGCTATCTTGAACTTTCTGTAAACATGGCCCATGGGAAACCCATTGGTAATGGGTAGACTAAATGCGGGTGCAGGTTACAACAGATTATCCACTTGTCGTCAACACTGAATGGGGTGGTTACAAACCCTCCGGAATTTGACCCATTGACAATGGGGCTTCACACAACTTCTAAATATCTTTTTTTGGTGTGAAGGTAGAGGGTCTAGGCTAGTTATGCCCTTGATTGCTGCCTTCAGATCCTGCAAGTGGTTTAACGCCATGGGTAATTATGCTTGACCCCAAGATAAAGATGCTGCGGCAGTATGCCCTTTCTCAATTGAATACACCAAATGAAGGGGTTCAGCATAGCCTGAATTTGTTTCAGCGATTCAAGCGCCTGTATGAAAAGAACCCGTCGTTATTAAATGAAATTTTGGCGCTGGAGGAGGCTGAGGGACAAGCTCGCCTCCGTCCAGGCAACTTTTTTTATGTCCTAGGGTTGGTGACCAACCATCAGGCGCTATTGGTCACGAATTTAATGAAGGGGCGCTCTCAAATCTTTTTGGGGGCTCAAAAGGGCGATCGCCGAATCTGGACCATTGGGCGTGATCTCAATAAATCAGCTTTAATGGTGAGGGATGATCGACTGTCTCGGTGTCATGCCGCCATTTGCTATGACCCCACCAATGGTTTCATCCTCTATGACAACGACAGCACCAACGGTTCCTATGTGAATGGGGTGCGGATTCGTCGCAGCTATATGGTCCAGGATGGCGATCGCGTTCGGCTTGGGAGTCTCAAATTTGGCTTTTTCAGAAGTTCTGAATACCGACGGGCCAAATCACCCTCTGCCGAAATGTGGCAGAACATCGAAGGCGGAATTGCCCCCCCGACCGTTCCGATTGAGACCAATGCTGATCCCCAATCCGCCGAATTAGACTGGGCAGGCGTTTCCGAAGAGACCCTCTACTTTTTGCAGCGCTCCCAAACAGAAGAGGATAATCGTTCCAAGAATTGACCTCACCCTCTGCTTCAAGCCGCTTTCCAGAATCCATCCACTACAATAGGTCCACATCTCGGTCGACGCAGCAGGCGGCACATCACGGGCATGGTCAACTCCCTGCGGTTATTTTCGGCAGACGTATGGCGGTCTCGTCTATCCCGGCGGATTGCGCTGTGGATTTTTCTGAGTATTGTCACGATTGAAGCAATTATTTTGGTTCCGTCGGTGTTGCGGCGGGAGCGAGAATTGCTGAATTATTTGAAGGCATTATCCACTGCCCAGGCGACTGGGGCGCTATCGACACAGGATCTAGACCAAGTTTCTCCAGCGGTTCTATTAGAGCGTCTCAGTACGATTCAAGCGAATCATGTCGTTTTAGGCGGTGCCCTATACACCCTTGAAGGGGAGCTAATCGGCACCTTTGGTGAAGCCCCTCAGCTATCACCGGCAGCCTTTTCCCAACGGCAGGAAACCTATGATCGCCGCAGCCAACGCTACGATGCCTTGTGGGAAATGTCCCCCCTTAAAGGTCGCTACAACTTGATTGTGCGTCACGATGCCACCTGGGTGGGCCGTGAATTTTATGCCTTTATTGGCCGCATTACCGGGCTGGTAATGATTATCTCGGTGTTTGTGACCGGGGCGACGATGGTGGTGCTAGAGCGTTTGGTGATTTCGCCGATCTTGGCCCTGCGGCGGGATCTGATGCGGGCAGGGGAGACCATTCAGCAACAAAAGGAGGCCCTTTCAATACCGTTTGAATCTCGCCTGCAGGAAACCCGGAAGGATGAGTTAGGGGATGTGGTCCTCACCTTTGAAAAAATGGTAGGCCAGGTGAGTGCGGCGATCGCAGAGCGGAAACAGGCCGAGACCGAACTCCGCTTTTCCGAAGAAAAGTTTGCCAAGACTTTTTACGACAGCCCCCACCCAATGCTGCTCAGCACCCTAGAAACCGGCACGCTGCTAGAGGTAAATGACAGCTTTAGTCGGTTTTATGGAACCCCCTGTACCCAAGTGATTGGCCGCACCGTTGGGGATTTGAACCTGTGGGTGCGGCCCAGCGATCGCGCAGAAATGCTAGCGCTGATGGGCCAGTATGGATTTGTGCGCGATCGCGAGTACTGCTTTCAAACGGCGCAGGGCAAAGCCCGAACGATGCTGTTTTCGGCGGAAACCCTACAAATCAATGGTCAACAGTGTTTGCTGTCGGTGGTGAATGACATCACCGAGCGTAAGGCCGCTGAGAGAGCCCTCCGGGAAAGTGAACAGCGCTTTCGCACCCTAGTGGAGCAGGCCACCGACGCCCTATTTGTGGTGAGTAGCGACGGCAGTTTTCTTGATGTAAACCAGCAAGCCTGCCAGACCCTAGGCTATAGCCGCGAGGAACTGTTGAACCTAGCAGTGGCCGACATCCAGAAATCGGTTTCCCTAGAAACCCTCGCTCAGATTTGCGCTCGGGAAACGGGATCCCCCATCACCCAAGAGGGGATCCATGCCCGCAAAGATGGCAGCACCTTTCCCGTTGAAGTTCGCATTGGCCGAATCAACATTCAAGAACAACCGGTATTGCTCGCCCTTGCCCGTGATATTACCGAGCGCAAGCAGGCAGAAAGCGCCCGCGCCCGCCTTGCCGAAATTGGTGAGTTGGCGGCGATGATTGTCCATGAGGTTCGTAATCCCTTGACCACGATTCTGATGGGTCTGCATTCCTTTGCCAGCCTAGAACTGCCGGAACGATCCCAGACGCGGTTGGCCTTTGCATTGGATGAGTCAGAGCGGTTGCAGCGGCTCCTCAATGAAATTCTGCTCTATGCCCGCGATCAGGCTCTCGACCTAACCCCGATCATGCTAAATCAGTGCTTACAAGGCTTGGTGGAAGGCTTTAAGACACAGCCCATGGCCATGGAGCGCCATATCAAAGGGGTTGGTCTAGATACACCGGTGACCATCGCTGGAGACTTGGATAAGCTCAAGCAAGTCTTTATTAACTTACTCAGCAATGCCTGCGAGGCGGTGCCTGCAGGGGAGACAGTGACTTTTTCTGTCGATCACTCAACCCCTGAAAAAATTGCCATCAAGGTCCATAATGGCGGCGACCCGATTCCCCCCGAGGTGTTGCCCAAGCTAATGCAGCCCTTCTTCACCACCAAATCCTCTGGGAATGGCTTAGGACTAGCCATTACCCGCCGTATTGTCGAGGCCCATCAGGGCACGCTGCACATCGAATCTTCAGCGGCAACCGGGACCCTAGTTACGGTCTCTTTACCTGCGATCGCCCCCTAGGGAGTGAATGGGTAAATGGGTAGGTAAACATAATATTTTCGTACCCTTCTCCCAACACCTCCGGCGACGCCACTCTCACACCCCATCACCCTCACACCCCATCACCGCCGAATAAACCGACCCAATAACCGATTCGCCACTTGGCTCGCTTCTGGAATTCGCAGCACTAAGGTACCGGCGCTAAAGACAGCAAGGCCCGCCGTACCGGCGATCGCCAGTTGCACCAGCCGAATCACAAACC
>CAYGVA010000248.1:0-5817 GCA_964353225.1 uncultured Leptolyngbya sp. | reverse complement strand
GGGGAGAGGGATTTAGGGTGAGGGGAACTCCAGGTTTCAAGTTAGACGAGGTTTACTTGGACAAAAAACTTTGGAAATAGCAATAATTTTTCGACAATGACAGTAGAAGAGTATTGCCATACCCTTTAAATCACCCGTGTTCTCTTGCATTTAAAACGTTTCTTGTATGTTTCATCCTCCCTAAAATCCAATCAAATTTAAATCGTCATGGCAGATCCTGAAGAAAACGTCATTTTTGAAGAGTTGCTGTTGTATTTGCAGCGATCGCGGGGATTTGACTTTACGGGTTATAAACGCGCTAGCCTGATGCGGCGGATTCGCAAGCAAATGTTCAACCGCGAGATCGACACATTCAGTGACTATCTTGATTATTTACAAGTCCATCCAGAGGAGTTTGAGCCGCTTTTAAATAGTGTCTTAATCAATGTGACCTCCTTTTTTCGGGATGTCTCTGCTTGGCAGTATTTGTGCGACAAGGTGCTACCCGATCTGATTAGCAATCATCCCGCAACTCAGCCCCTGCGGATTTGGAGTGCGGGCTGTGCCTCTGGCGAAGAGGCCTATACCCTGGCCATGATCTTGGCAGAGCGCCTCGGGGTAGCAGCCTTTCGCGAGCGGGTCAAAATTTATGCCACCGATGTGGATGAGCAGGCTTTGCTCACAGCCCGTCAGGCCAGCTATAGCCGCCAAGCTTTAGAGATGGTTCCCGAGCCTTTGCGGGATCGCTACTTTGACGTGGTGAACGATCAATATGTGTTTCAGCCCGATTTGCGGCGGGCGGTGATTTTTGGCCGCCATGATTTGGTGCAAGATGCACCGATTTCTCGCCTTGACCTGTTGGTCTGCCGCAATACCTTGATGTACTTCAATGCGGAAACCCAAACCCGCATGCTCGATCGCTTCCACTTTGCCCTCAAAGACCATGGGATTTTGTTTTTAGGCAAAGCCGAAATGTTGCTCACCCATGGCAACCTATTTACCCCGATCAGTCTCCAGCATCGGGTTTTTCACATCGTCCCCACCCCCAATCGCCGCAAACGGTTGCCAACCTTTGCGACTCCCACCGCCGTCGACCTAACTGACGGGATCGATCAATACCTCCAATTGCGAGAAGCGGCCTTAGAGGCCGTAAAGCAAGCCCAGCTTTTGATCAGCCTCAGCGGCACCTTAGTCTTGGCTAACGCCCAGGCGCGATCGCTATTTGGCATTCATCTGCTCGACCAGGGTAGACTCCTCCAAGATTTAGAAATTTCCTATCGGCCCCTAGAGTTACGCTCCCTCATTGAGCAAGCCTGCCAAGAGCGAACAACCGTCATCGTTAGCGATGTTGCCCGCTATCAACCCAGCGACGAGGTGCAATATTTCAACGTCGAAATTGTGCCTTTAGAAAGCCCCGAAGGAGAGCTGAACGGGATAGGCATCACCTTTATTGATGTCACCCAATACCACTACCTACAACTCGAACTGCAACGGGCCAACCAAGAGCTAGAGACCACCAACGAAGAATTGCAGTCCAGTAATGAAGAATTAGAAACCACCAACGAGGAATTGCAATCGACCAACGAAGAGCTAGAGACCACCAACGAAGAATTGCAATCCAGCAATGAAGAGTTGGAGACCATGAACGAAGAGCTGCAATCGACCAACGAAGAGCTACAAACCATCAACGACGAGCTGCGCCAACGGACCAGCGAACTCAACCAGGCCAATGCGTTTCTCCATTCCGTGCTCACGAGTCTGCGGGCCGGGGTGATAGTGGTCAATCCCCAGTTCAATATCCTCAGTTGGAATACCAAAGCCGAGCAGCTCTGGGGGCTACGGGCAGACGAAGTCCGGGGAGAATCTATTTTCAACCTCGATATCGGCTTACCAGTAGAGCAATTGCAGGAGCCGATGCGGGCCTGCATGGGTGGGCAAACAAACTGCCAAGATCAAATCTTGCCAGCGGTGAATCGGCGGGGACAGTCGATTCAATGTCGCATCAGCTATAACCCGCTCCTCGGATTTGACCAAAAGCGGCTAGGGATCATTTTGTTGATGGAACAACTGGAAACACCAACACCCTGACCCCACCAACCCCGCCACAATCGACGGCATGTGCTCCGTTGTGGGTTGCTCACCTCACCGCCCCAGGTAAGACTAGGTTATAAATATCTCTAGTCGGGCCTCAAAGTTCAGCAATTTATCGGGTAGGTCTCCCAAAACTGATCGTGCATCAGTGAAATCACTGCCGCTACCACGCCAATTGACACACAGCTAGCAACCCAATCGCGATGCATCCATGGGATTGCTAGTGCGGAATCTGGACAAGGTTTAACAAATGTCGTCTTCCTTTTATCTGGACAGCTCGTACCCCCTAGATCAGCATATTCTGGCTGCCAAGGTCCGTTTAGCACGGTTGGAGCGTCAGCATCAGGCGCGATCGCCTGAGCAAGATCCAGCCATGACGGAAGCGATCGTGGAACTGTCTATCGCCCTAGAAGAACTGCACGTTGCCAATGAAGACCTACAGCAAAAAAATGATTACTTACTCCTGCTACGCCATGACCTAGCCCAGGAGCGACAGCGCTATAAAACGCTATTTGACTGTGGCCCCGACCCTTACGTGGTAACCGATGCCGTCGGCACCGTCCAAGCGGTTAACCACAGAGCGGCGCTCCTCCTCGATCAACGGCCCGATTTCTTGGTTAACAAACCGATTACCCTCATGATCGCCAAGGCCGATCGCCCCCTCGTGCATCAAAAGCTGACCCAGATTCAAGCCTATGTCCCTGGGGAACAGCCCCCAAAGAGCCCCCCGCCATCGGTCCTGCAAGATTGGCCAATGCCATCTCCAATCATGTTTTGGCAAGATCAATCGCTGCATCTGCAATTTCGAGGGCAATCCGCCGCGATTTCGGTCACCCTTTCCCTCTCGGGTGAACGCGATGACCAAGGCAACTTATTGCGCCTGCTGTGGGTTTTTCGTGATGTCAGGCAACGGCGGCAGGGAGAAATAGCGCTGCAAGCCCTCGCCCAAGAATTTCAGACCCTCTATGACCAGGCCCCCTGTGGCTATCACTCCCTCGATGCCGAAGGTCGCCTCACCCGCATCAATGAAACCGAACTGCGCTGGCTGGGTTATGACCCCGATCAGCTCCTCGGCACCCCTTGGCGCGATCTCCTTACCCCCATTAGCCAGCAGCGTTTTGACCACGCCTCGTCTCAGTTGCAGCAGCAGGGACACATCAAAGATCTAGAGCTAGAACTCCGGGGCTGTGCAGGCCAGATTGTGCCGGTCAGCCTCAGCGTTACCGCCCTCCAAGATGCCGAGGGTCAATTGCGCATGAGTCGGGCTGTCGTGATTGACATTGGCGATCATCGGCAGCAAACCCAAACCATCGCCCAACAGGCTGCCCTCCTCGACATCACCGCCGATGGCATTTGGGTACAAGATCTCGACAATTGCATCTCCTTTTGGAACCAAGGGGCCGAAACGCTCTACGGTTGGACTGCCGCTGAAGCGTTAGGCCAAAATGCGACCTCATTTTTGCACCCCGACCCCAAACACCTCGACCAGATTTGGCCCCATCTGGTCAACGACGGCACCTGGACGGGGGAATTAGAACAAGTCACCCGAGCAAATGAAACCCTATGGGTCGTTTCTCGATGGTCAATGATTACTGACGATAGCGGGCAACAGCGATCGATCCTCGTGGCCAACACTAACATCACGACCCAAAAGCAACTCGAACAGCAGTTTTACCGCGCCCAACGGTTAGAGAGTCTCGGGACATTAGCCGGAGGCATCGCCCATGACCTCAACAATGTCTTTACGCCCATCTTGGCAATAGCCCAACTCCTGAGCTTGAAATTTCCCCAGCTTGATGACGAAACTCAAAAGTTGCTGCAAGTGCTACAAAATGGCACTCAACGGGGAGCCAAGCTAGTCGACCAAATCTTAACGAGTACCCGTGGCAGTCAGAGCCAGCCAACCCAATTGAATATCAGCAGTTTGCTGACAGATACGGTCATCTTGGCCCAGCAAACCTTGCCCAAATCGATTGTGGTCAATAGCAATTGGCCCGCCGACCCGCTGTGGCCCGTCTTTGCCGATGAGACCCAACTGCACCAAGTCTTGATGAACCTGATCGTGAATGGGCGCGATGCCATGCCTCGGGGGGGCACCCTCACCCTCACCGCCGACAATTATGTGCTGGATAGCGCCGAGGCTCAGCTGCAACTCAATGCCCAAGCCGGTAATTACCTACGAATTACCGTTACCGATACAGGTATAGGCATGACCCCCGCCGCACAAGAGCAGATTTTCGAGCCCTTCTTTACCACCAAGACCGTCGATAAAGGTTCTGGTTTAGGGTTGGCAACGGTGCAGGGCATCATCAAGCAACATGGGGGGTTTGTGAAGGTATCGAGTCAAGTGGGTACTGGCAGCACCTTTGAGGTATACCTTCCGGTTTCCGATTCGGCCCTGTTAGCGGTTGAGCAACCGGCGGAAACCTTGGTTAGGGGCAACGGCGCGTTGATTTTAATTGTGGAAGACGATGGCCTGATGCAGCAGACTATCCCAATTCTGTTAAACACCTACGGCTACCAAACGCTCTTGGCCCAAGACGGCCTTGAGGCCCTAACCCTGTTCAAAACCCATCACGCCTCCCTGGCTGGCATCTTGATGGATATCAGAATGCCCAACTTAGATGGGTTGGCAGCGATCCAGGAGATCCAAAGCATTAACCCCCAGGTCCCCATTGTGGCCGTCAGTGGTCTCCCCTCTCACCAGGCCGCCGCCCTCTCCGCAGGGGCAAGGGCCTTTCTGCCAAAGCCCTACACCACCGTTCAGCTACTCCAGACCTTTACCCAGATCCTTAGCCAGTCTTAGCAACAAAGGGGGCAGGTCGCCTAGATGGGCGTGAGGGGCAGGTTCATCAAATCCATTTCTGACTGCTTTGGGTTGGTGATGTCTTCGACCAAGCTCAACACTTTCAAAGACAATCCATTGGCAGTCTGGAGTAATGGCGTATCGTGCGATCGCAGCAGGCACCATTTCCCATCTGACCGCTTCATTCGATACTCAATCGAGATGACCTCATCGGCGGCTAGAACACTTAACCGCTGAAAATGTGATGCGACCGATTGCAGATCCGCAGGATAGATGATTTTTGCTAACCCCAATGGCCCTAACCCTTCAATATGTTGGTCGGAGTAGCCCAGTAAAGTCGGCACCGAATTCTCGGAATAGCAGCATATATTTTGAGTGATCAGGTCATAGAGATAGATGCTATTGGGCGCAATCTCCATGGCCTGGGATTGCAGGCGATCGAGGGCTACATCAAAGCCATCTTCAGGAGCCAGGGATCGACCCGCTTGTTTATCAATCATCTAATCAGTCAACATTTTTATGGAAGGGGTAATTTAAAGCGCTATGAAATCAAAAATAATCGCCCCAAACAATCACTCACAGCCAGACCTAAACGGCCATTCAGATCATTGCTTAACTGAGAGCTATTGCCATACAACTCAGCTCAAGACATCTAGAATGCCCCCCTTTGCCACAAAAAGACACAAGGGTTGGAATATTGTCAAATACTAAGGGATAACTTGTGAGGAAGTTGTGAGGCAACATTAATGCGGTCAAAATCGAAGCATTTGAGCGACATAAATCTCGTCTAACTTGAAACCTAGAGTTCCCCTCACCCTAAATCCCTCTCCCCTGGGGAGAGGGACTTTGAATGGTTCTCCGGCTCCCCTCGCCCCCTGGGAGAGGGGCTGGGGGTGAGGGGCAGAACTACGGTTCTCAACAGGTAAGCGTCCCTGGTACTA
>CAYGVA010000247.1:0-5854 GCA_964353225.1 uncultured Leptolyngbya sp. | reverse complement strand
TGGGGTCATCTAAAGCCCGCTTGGAGTAAAACAACCCCAAGGCCGCTGCACAGGCTTGCAGCGCATCCATGGGATGGCCCCCCTCTGGGAAGCACTTCATCATGTCGCGGATGCGGTATTTGAGGCGGCGGTGGTGGCGAATTTCGTGGTTGAACTGATCGAGCTCCCACTCCACCGGCAACCGTCCCCAGATCAGTAAATAGGCGGTTTCTAGAAAGGTGCTGCGCTGGGCTAACTCTTCGACCCGAATGCCACGATATTCTAGAATGCCGAGCTGACCGTCCACATGACTGACGGATGATTCAGTGGCGGGAACTCCCTCTAGGCCGGGTCGATAGTCACAAACAGTCATTGGCGTCTTTACTCCCAGTGCTACGCGTCGTGCCATTTTGGCTAGCCTACAAGGATTTGGGGGACCCAAAATGTTTATAGATGACTAACCTTCATGGCAGATATGAATTTAGTGATCGCCCCAGCCAAACCAAGCCATAGGGGCTTGTACAGCGCTGACCCTTTGCATTTGTCAAATCTGCTTGCCTTGGGGACGGCTATCGCCTCGCCAGTCCACTTAGGAAAAGACTGCGGGCTACTTTGCTGATGCGCAAAGTGCCAGACAGATACTCGTGGGCCTAGGCAAAGGGACAAAGCGATATCAAGCGAGTGTCTATCCCGAGGCAATGGTGCCGCTAGGGAGGCAGAGATTGTCCCTTGATGGCTGTAGGGCGCTCAATTTTAGATGAACCTATAGGCTATCACGGCGCGAATCAGTGTTCCTTAGCACCGCTGTACGCCTTCTCTCCCATAGGGCTGGGGGTGTTTTTTTGTCAGCCCCTTTCGGTCGCGTCAGCTGCCATCAGTGTCAGATGTTCGGCCCATAGCCCTGCTGGAGCCGAACATCTGACAGTGATGGGGGCGGCGGTGCGGGGATGGCAGAAGTGTAGTTCGTAAGCATGGAGCTGATAACCACAATCCCCCGGCAACGGCTGCCGCTGCCCCGCCGGGGTGACGAGGGGAATTCCACCCACCCCATACAGCGGATCGCCAATGAGGGGATACCCGGCAGCGGCCATGTGTATGCGGATTTGATGGGGGCGGCCAGTGGCGATCGCCACCTCAACCAAGGTACTGTCTGCCCTCCGCTCCAGGACATGGCCCTGACTATAGGCGGGTTTGCCACCGGGGCTGGCCCCGTACACATAACCCAGGGTGTCATGGGGCAGGCGACCAATGGGGGTGGTGAGGGTGAAGTGCTCGGGAATTAGGCCGGGGGCGACGAGGGCACGGTAGATTTTTTTGAACGTAGGGGAGGTCTCGGCCCGCTCGGTGGCCTCCCGCAGTTGTCGGCTCAGGTCCGCCTTGGCGAGGGGAGATCGCCCCAGCAGCATCACCCCCGAGGTGCCCCGCCCCAACCGATGCACTGGGACCGGCGGATCTTGGGGATAGCGCTGTCGCAACTGGTGTAACAGGGTATGTTCCAGGAAGCCGCCCCCTGGCAGCACCGGCAAACCAGACGGCTTGGCCACGACGAGCACATCGGCATCTTCGTAAAGCATCGGGATGTCTAGGGGAGCCGGAGGTTCTTGCCACGGCAGCCGATAGTAGCTCAGCCGTTGCTTTAGTTGTAGGGGAAGGTCTGGGGTCGAGATTGCCCCATCTACCAATACCTCCCCAGCCAGGATGCGCGATCGCCACACCTGCTGGCTGGAATGGGGATAACGCTGGGTGTAATAGGCCAGCAAAGAGAGGCCCTGATCGCAGGGCTGCACCCGATTGTGATAAGTCCAGCCCTGATTCATAGTGGCCCTGAATGCCCTTAAGGATTGATTTGTGAACCCGGCTGGTGCTTTTCTAGCGCCCAAAGATTATCTAAATCCCTGAGGTAAAACACCCCGAAACAGGCTGCCAGCATCGGCCAAGCCGCAAAAAAGAGAATATTGGGTGTGGCCAACGGATCGAGATAGCGGGGAAACGAAATTAGGGTTGAGGCCCCATGCATGACCAACACCGCCCCGTAGGTCCAGGTTTTTTGAAACCCAGCCACATACCCCAAAATAATCAGCAGTTGAACCACCGCCAGACCGTAAACAACGGCATGGCCAACGCCACCCACTCCGTAAAACGCCTCAAAAATTTGACTGGCATGGGCTGGCTTTAAAAACTTGTCGAGGGTCCAAACCAGCATCACCAGAAAAATACTCAAACGCATCAGCAGAAGTACCAGGGGCACTCTACCACCGACAGAATTCAAATTAACCACAATGGCACGCCTAACGAATCGCTTCTGCCAGTGTGATTCTTCTCGCTGAGGCGGCGCTGAACGTGGCCAGAAAAAATCCTGAAGCTTAAGGACCGCAACTGCTTTTGGGTCGCCAGGGTTCAAGGGCGATGGCCCCCCATGCGGGTTGAATGCCCCTGCCACTGGCAGCTACTGGGGGACAGGGAAATCAAATCCTCGATGTTGTGGGCCATGGTGTGGCAAATGGCATCTAGGGGCAGATCATTGGGGTCATGGCCAAAGGGATTTTCGATTTCGATGCCGATTTCTTCAATGCCGAAGACGGCAAAGCTCACCAGCCCAACGACGCCCCCGGTCCACCAATGGAGGCTGCCCACCACTTGAAAGGTGAGGGAGAGGCAATACAGCATCAACAACTGTTTGAGGTGAATGCTGTAGGCCAAGGGAATCGGCGTTTTGAGAATGCGCTCGCAGCCGCCCAAGACATCGACGGCTTTGTCCAGCAGATCGATCATGGCGCTGAGTTGGTAAGTATTGAGTTGCCCTTGGCGGTGGCAGTGTTGCAGGTAGTCGGCAATCCAGAAGGCGATCTCCAGGGGCGGATGGTTCATGGTGCGGAGCTTGGCAAATTGCTGGGGAGCCATCGTCTCCCCCAGTTCTGGCGTTAGGGGTTCTTGGCGGAGGTGCAGCTTCATGGCGATCGCAAAACCCACCAATAGCCGCAGGGCCGCGATCTTGGTGGCGCGATCGTCTGGCCCAGCTTCTTCAACCGTGACCCAGATTTGACGGGCCAAGTTGCGGGTGGTGTTAACCAGGGAGCCCCAGAGCTTGCGCCCCTCCCAAAAGCGCTCGTAGGCAGTGTTGGTGCGAAACACCAAGAGTAAGCCCAGGACAATACTGGGCACCAAACTCCCCAACACCGGCCAAGATACCGCCCACCCCGCTTGCTCTAGGGCTGAAATCACTGTCCCAAAGCCAACACAGAGACAGACTCGGGGCAGCACCGCCGGAATCACCGACCCCCGCCAGCGAAATAAGACCTGAAACCAAGGAATCCTACTCTCCATCGGCTTGATTTCGCTTGGGATCCCCCAACCAGTAGGGTTCCTGCCCCAATTTCACTTTGGGTTGTAGGGTCGGCGGGGGCGAGGCGCTACCCCAATGGGTTTCGAGGGCACGCAATAGGTCATCTTGTTGGTTCCTAAACCCCTCTAGGTCGTAGCCCTGGTTCAGAATGGCAAACCAAATCGGGCCGCGATCGCGACTATAAAACACCCCCGCCAAGGAACTTACCTCAGCCAAACTGCCCGTTTTTAGCGCGGCTTGGTGAGGGAGATCCCGTCCGGCCAGGGTGCCGATTTCTTGGCCAATTACCGGCATCACATCTGACACCGATAGGCCATGGGGTTCTAATACCTCTTGAATCGCTTGCAGGGTAGCGACCACCGCTCGGGGGGACATTTGATTCTCGACCCCCAGGCCGGAGCCATTGATAAAGCGCACCTCTGCTAAGGGCAGTTGTGTTTGCGCCACCACCTTCGCCGCCACCGTGTTGGCTCCCCCTGCCCCTAGGGCAATCAAATCAGCCATAGCGTTGTTGCTGTAGATATTCATCGCCTTGAGGAGGGCCACCAAGGGGAGCGATCGATGGCGCATCAGTGGGGTGGGTGAGGCCTCTGGGGTGACTTGGCCCAGCACCACCTGCCCCTCGATCCACAGATTGGGTTGGGGGGTCCCAGAGGGTAACGTCCCGTAATACTGCTGGGCGTCTGCGGACCAACGGGCCGCGTCAAACCCCTGTCGCAGTAGCTCACCAGACGCGTAGGGATCTGGATCAAAGTTCATAGAGAAGTCACCGACAACCACCAAGTTGCCAGTGACCCGCTGCACCCCCAAGGTCTGTAGGGCGTTGCCGAGGGCGATCGCCTCCTCCCACACAAAATAAGGATCACGCCCCCCTTGAATGACTAAATCCCCCTGGAGCACCCCATTCTGGAGCGTGCCTCGATAACCCACCAGGGTTTCAAATTGATGGTCAACGGGCCATGTGCTGAGGGCCGCCAGCGTCGTTGCCAGTTTTGTCAAAGAAGCCGCTGGTAGAGCGAGGGTGCCCTTGTGGCTCGCGAGGGTGACCGCCCCCGCTTGGACCCAAACACCTTGCACCGAGGTCGCGAATCCCTGGGCTGCCAGGGTGGTGACATATTGCTCAACAATCGCCTCAGACCGAGGATCAGTGGCATTGATTTGAGTTAGCCAGGGGGCCGACCACTGGCTAACCGTTGCGAGGGCAGGCCAAGGCATCGACTGTAGCGGAATTGGATTGGCTGGTCCCAATAGGAGGGACATCAACCCCAGGGAAACAGAATACACAGATACAGACCCCAGCTGGCAAAGCAATTTCGCCCATATCCTAGCGAACATCACAGGAATAATTAGGTCTTTTACCTGTTACCGCAATGTTAGGGATTCGCTAAAATGGCTTGCCCGTTATTAGACATCGCTTTATGGTCACGCCGTCCAAATTGCCCAGTTGGCTTCGGGAACGGATTATTGCGACCTGTGGCTATCCGGGCCAAGACCATATCCCGTACCTTTGTTTTCGAGAGCGGTTTTATCGGAGCCAAGATGACAGCCCCAAACCGGAGCGGCGGCTGGTGTTGGTGATCGATCACTGGTCGCCTGCCGCCCGAAACTGGACCCGCATTGGCTCCGGCGGCTATCAATACCATGCAGAAATTCCCGGTAGTGAATCAGGCAACCCCTGGCTAAACGGACAGATCCATCCCAAAGACACAGCCCTCAAGTTGGTTGATCTAGGGCTTCAACAGATCACCCCCAGTGGCAACACTGCCGCTGGGCTCTACTTAGGTCGTTGCGAAAATCAGGCTGGGCAACGGCAATGGCGGATTATGCCCCCTGTCATCGGCGGCACCCAAGGTAAAGAATGGCTCCCCATCAAGGATGAAGCAACGCTAGCTTGGCTACCACTACCAGGCATCGGAAAATAGCCCTTCAGCCTGTGAAGCATTAAGTAGAGATTTAGGACCTATAAAAAGCCTCAGCTAGGGTCGGGGAATGGGTGCAGCAACAGCACGTTGCTAACCATCCATGTCGTCGGCATCAATGCCAATCCCTTGCGTATTTAGCGTTTCCGCCAGGATGGCTTTAACGACTTCGATATAGGTTGGGGTTTCGATGGAGCTGGACTGAAGGGGCTGAGGTGCAGTGGCGATCATGAGGGAAACTCCAGGGCGCTTGTTTGCTATGGATCAATACTCCCGCACCTATTGATTTTGAGACGTGAGCTTGGTCGACCCGCAGCGGTGACATCTCAGTATTTATACGGTGCTCCCAGCCCCAACAACCGATGATCAGAGCACCGCTGTGTAGTGACACAGATCACGATGCCCGTTTGACTGGGGCGTTCCCTGGCTGGGCTGGCTGGTTGATCGTCGGGTGAGTGGCCTTTAGCGCAACCAGCCTCCGGCAACTCTCGGTAAAAATCCTGCTGCGACAGGTCAATCAACAGAAATTACTGAGGGGGATTCACTGAGCGATCGAAAGGGTCGGGTTAATAGCTGGTTGACTGACAAAATCCTTGAAACGCTCATGCTTTCG
>CAYGVA010000246.1:0-5942 GCA_964353225.1 uncultured Leptolyngbya sp. | reverse complement strand
AAGGGGGTGAAGAGCAAGGACTTGCCGTGGTAATCTGCGGGCGATCGCCCATCATTACCCTGTGGACCTCCAACGGATTCTAGCAACTCTAAACCAACCGGCAGAACAGCTCGGGATCTTGCCAACCCTAGGGGCCGTCAAGCCCCGACTGGACTTCCACTATTTTCAGAAATTAGCCTCTACTAATACTCGCGCTTGGGAATTAATCAACGCAGGGGCCGGAGCCGGAACCGTGGTATTGGCGCGCCAGCAGCAGGCGGGGCGGGGCCAATGGAGCCGCCCATGGTGCTCCCCACCGGGGGGGGCATACCTTTCACTAGTGCTAGAGCCCGACCTGCCCCTCACCGATGGCATCCTGTTGACCCTAGCCAGTGCTTGGGGCATGGTGACCGCCCTGAATACCCTGGGTATACCCGTCCAAATCAAGTGGCCCAATGACCTGGTGCTAGAGGGGCAGAAGCTTGGTGGGATTTTGACGGAAACCCATACGGGCAGCGAAGCCCTATCGATGGCCGTCGTGGGGGTGGGGCTGAATTGGTCCAACCCCGTTCCCGCCCCTGGCATTGCCCTGGCCCCTTGGCTCAAATCCCGGCCAGAACCACAATCCACCCCGCGTTTGGGGTGTCTAGAGGACCTGATTGCGATCGCGCTACGGGGGATTCTCCAGGGGGTGTATACCTGGCAACGGCAGGGGAATGCGGCCCTGTGCGATCGCTATCAAGACCATTTAATAAATATGGGGCAATTGATTACCCTAGATGGGCACCCAGCCCAGGTAATTGGCGTCTCAGAACAGGGCACCCTCAAGGTGGCGGTGCAGGGGCCAGATACCCAATTGACTCGGGAACTTGCGCCCGGAGAAATTCAATTGGGTTATGGGCGCTAGAATATGTAAGGTTTTGCAATGGCATTTGACGGAGTAGTAAACATGGGTTCGGAGACATTCTCCAGTCGAGCTGCATTAGCGTCTATGTTTTCTTCAAAGGTGTTGCAGTCTTTGGCTATTGCTGGCGGCTTAGGGATTTTGAGCAGTGGGCTCGTGATGCCGCTGCGGGCGATCGCCACCGATGAAGACAGCACAGCCACGGAAGTGGTGCCCGTTGAAACCTCCGCAGAGTCGCTGCTAACGCCACAGCCATCATCTACAATTGTTGCCCCCGAGCCTGCCGCACCAGCGCCAGCACAACCCGCTATCCAACCGGCACCGGTATCAGAGTCTGGCCCCCAGGTAGAGGTACTGACGCGCCCCACGGCCCCCGGCAACTACAACAATGTTTTTATCGATTCCACAAATTATGAGTTGGGGGCAACCCCATCTCCAGATAGCCCGACAGTGATCTTTTCGGATCGCTCCGGGGGCTGTCGCTTCACCGCCACCCAGGGGACGGCACCTCAGCAAAGCTGTGGTTCGGCTCAAGGGGGGAATCGCCCCAGCAATGCCACCGCCTCATCTGCCGAATCAGGTAACTTTAACGTCGGCCCGGTGACGGTGGGTATCGATGGGGTCACCGTAGGCAACACCACGATTATTAGCCGTGAAGCCATCAACCAAACCCTACGGCCCATTAATATTTTGCGGCGGGGGGCCGAAGAATTTGTCTTCCCATTGGCGACCCCCGCACCGATTTCGTCTTTGTTTGGTTGGCGCACCCACCCCATTTTTGGGGATCAGCGCCTCCATACTGGCACCGACTTAGCGGCTCCCACGGGCACCCCCGTCCTCGCAGCCAAAGACGGCACCGTCACCACCGCTGATTACCTCGGCGGCTACGGCCTGACCGTGATTTTGCACCATGAGCAGGGCACAGAGGAAACCCGTTATGCGCACCTTTCTCAACTCATGGTTCGCCCTGGGGAAACCGTGAAGCAAGGGGATGTGGTGGGTTTAGTGGGTAGCACCGGCAACTCCACCGGCCCCCACCTGCACTTCGAAGTGCGACAACTCACCGCCCAAGGCTGGGTTTTGGTTAACCCCAATGAACTGCTGCAGCAAACGGTGGCCAACTTTGTGGATGTGTTAAATCAGCCCCTCCAGGCCCTTGGGATGGTTCCCAATGCAGAACCAGGCGAGGCTGCCGCCGATGGCACCGTGCCCTACCGCCCCGCCCAACCCAACGCCAGCTAACGATATCCCCTCCTTGGAAGGGTACCTGCAAGGCGGGGATAAGTTATCGGCTTGAAGTCATGGCTTTTGTCTATCACCGCACGATTCGATTTAACGATACGGATGCGGCGGGGGTGGTTTACTTTGCCAATGTCCTTAGCATTTGCCATGAGGCGTATGAGGCTTCTTTGGCCGATATTGGCATTGCCCTAGAAACCTTTTTTGGTAAAGGTGAGCTGGCGGTGCCGATCATCCATGCGGATATTGACTTTCGCCAGCCCATGCAATGTGGCGATGCCATCACCGTTCATTTGACGGCTCAAGCCATAGATGACCATCGGTTTTCGATCCATTATCGGGTGATGGGCGCAACTGATCGCCCGGTTGCCACCGCCCAAACCGATCACATTTGTATTAATGTGGGCGATCGCCATCGCAGCTCATTGCCGCCCCAGCTACAACAGTGGCTTCATCGCCATGGGGAAGTTGCTGCTGTGCCCAATCCTGAATCTGGCGACGGTTGAGTTTGCCCTGGGCATTGCGCGGCAAGACGGCCCGGTGCAGCCAATGCTTGGGCTGTTTGTGGGGGCTGAGTTGATCCCGTAGATGCTGGCGCAGGGTCTCTCGGCAATAGGTCGGGGTTGGCACCACGATCGCCGTCACTACGCTGCCCCAGTCTGCATCGGGCAGCCCCACCACCGCCACATCAATGACCTGCCCCGTGGCGCGAATTGTCGCTTCCACCTCTTCGGGCAAGACCTTTTCGCCCCCGGTATTAATCAGGGAGCCTTGCCGCCCGAGGACAGTGAGGTACCCAGCGGCATCCAGAGATCCCAAATCTCCGGTTTGAAAAGCCCCGCTCCGGTCATCATCGCTATGGTTCAGGGCGAGGGATGCAGCGTGAATCGTAATCAGCCCCACCTGGTTGGGCGGTAAGGGGTTTCCGGTCGGGGACTGAATCGTGAGGGTGGCGTGGGGCAGCGATCGCCCGCTACTATTCTGACCGGCCAGAAATTCACTCGGTAAGAGGGTCGCAACCTGGGCAGCGGTTTCGGTCATGCCATAGGTGGGGGCCAGGGGTAATGTTTGCTGACGGGCTTCCTCCAGGAGCGAGGGCCAAGGGGCAGCCCCCCCCAGCAAAATCGCCCGGAACTGTCGCAGCCAGTCCCCATGACCATCCTCCAAGAGTCGCTGAAGCTGGGTGGGAACCAAGGAGAGAAAAGCGCCTTGAACCGCAACAGCCAGGGGTTGCTGTCGTAGTTCACGAAAGGACTGGAACATGAGCCTGCCGCCGGAAACCCAACAGCGCAGGGCTTGCATCAAACCGCTAACGTGATGCATCGGCAGGACACAGTAGGCATTCACGATCAGCCCAGCCGAGTTATGGGGGGCAAACCCTTGCGACCCGACCCGAGGGATGAATGGGTCTGAGATGTTTGGGGATGGGGGATTGCATGGCTGGAAATGCTGCTGGAACCCCTGAACAGCAGCCATTAAGGTATCCCAGGTGTGGGTGGCGAAGGTCAGATTACCGGAAGAACCGCCGGTGGGAATCAGCAGGTGGGTTACACCCCAATCCGGTGGGAAGGGCGCAAGGCTTTGCGCCCCAACCGCGCCTCTATCCCATACCCCCTCAGGTAACTGCCCCCAGATCTGATCTGGCTGCATCTGGGCCATGACCTGTTGCCACTCCTGTTGACCCCAGGCGGGATTGCCCAGCCATAGGCGGGTGGGCACGAGGAAAGCGGCTATGATGCTGGCGATCGCCTCCACCGGATCAGCCGTGACCAGCACAACCTGTCGGGGGCCATCCGCCTGAAGCCGATCTAAACGAGCCTGGCAGATTTCCCAAAACCGATCCGCATTCATCCCAATTAACCAAGACTCCCCCTGGCGTTGGGTCAACAGTGCTTGGGGAGAAAGGGGCGGCAGAGCATCCAACATTGAGGGATATCAGGTGGAATCTAGCGCAAGAATAACCGGCTCCTTCCATGATGCCTGTACAACCCTCCCCCTGATCGTCGATTCCCAAAAGCAAGGCAATTGATGTCTGAGGGGGCTGCTACGACGCGCCACTGCGATGGAAGAGTAGCACCCAGACGGTTTTGACCAATAGCTTGATGTCGTAGAAAAAGCTCCAGTTCTCCTGATATCTCAGATCGAGCTTGATGACATCCTCAAACTTCTTGATGTTCGAGCGACCATTGACCTGCCACTCCCCGGTCATACCCGGTTTAACGTCCAGCCGTTGCCATTCCGGCACCTCATAGTGATCTAACTCATCTGGCGTCGGTGGCCGGGTACCCACCAAGCTCATTTCTCCTCTCAACACATTCCAGAACTGGGGAAACTCATCCAAGCTGGTTTTACGGAGAAAGCGCCCGATCCGAGTAATGCGCGGATCGTTTTTGTTTTTGAACAGCGGTCCTTCTACTTCATTCTTGATTCGGTGCTTGAGGGCTTCGGCCTCGGTCACCATCGATCGAAACTTCCAGATGCGGAATCGCTTGCCCATCCAAGAACAACGGGTTTGGCCAAAGAAAATCGGCCCACCATCCTCTAGCTTGATGGCGATCGCGATCGGAATAAAAATCAGCGCCGTGAGCCCTAATCCCACCACCGCCCCGACGATATCGAGCCCCCGTTTGGCCGGAGAGATCACCGATGGATGGGTGGTGTGCAGCTGTTTTTCCACATCCCGAGGGGGGGCCGGGGGCGGCTCCGAATCTGCCGTCTCAATGGTAAAAATCTTATCTAGGTCTGTCATCGTCAGCGCCATCATCACCTGGGAGCCCACATCATGGAGCATTAACTGGGTGCGATGTTCTTGACAGGTGCGGCGACAAATCACCAAGGCCCCGATTCCGCTACTGTCAATAAAAGTGGTTTCACTAAAATCGAGAGACAGCTTTTGGATTTGGGGATAGCGCTGAAAAATGGTCTTACACATGCTCCGAAATTCCATTGCCTCTGCCACCGTAAAGGCTAGCGGTAGTCGTAGCAGGCAGATGCCATCTGAGTAAAGGGGGTCCATAAGTAGAGGCTGAGCAGGGAACTGCATTGATGATGCACAAATGCGATGACTGAGGACCTCTCTCGGATGCAGTCCATACCCATCACTGGATTGGGCCACCCCTCCTCAGGTCAGTACCATGGCTAGGATGCCCATATCCTCATCGGAATGTTAGCCATGGAGGTGTCATGTTCTCCGTAGGGGGTTACCTTGTAACGAGTCGAAAGCTATAATAGCCAAGCTAATGTCAAAATACGGCATCTAAGTAAACCCGGAAGCGTGGCTGAGCGGTTGAAAGCGCCTCCCTGCTAAGGAGGTAGAGGAGTAATTCTCTCGAGGGTTCGAATCCCTCCGCTTCCGTTGATTTTTACTCTCTCCCATTGGTCTGATCAGGATGAGTCTTGCTCCAACTGATTAGGCCGATGTTGGAAGAGTAGCACTATGACTATACTGAGTCGCCCTGCGTCTGAGTGCCACAGCGCTGCCCCCGAAGCACTCGCAAAAGGGTTGCAACGCCCGTCAAGAAAAATCAGATCATAATGGCGTTGTCCCATCGCGGCCCCATGGCCAATCGCACGGCATGACGAATTGGGTGCTGAAGCAATTGATGGCGGATTGCATCGGTCTACAACGCCATCTATGTCGAGATTGCGGAAAACTATATAACGACCGGGCCAACACCCCGATGGCTCGGTTGCGCCCCCCTGTAAGGGTGGTGTCTGCTGCCCTGAATGTGCGTAGCGAGGGCTTGGGAGTACGCGGGCCACAGGCGCTCGTTTAGTACCTCTCATGCCACGGTTATTAGCTGGGAACGCCGCTTAGCGG
>CAYGVA010000245.1:0-5967 GCA_964353225.1 uncultured Leptolyngbya sp. | reverse complement strand
CTAAGGGCGATCGCCATGACCACAGCCTACTTACTGGTATCCCATGGGAGCTCTGACCCTCGCCATCGCAAGGCCCTAATGCGTCTGGCGCAACTGGTGAGACAACACCTAGAGAACGCCCCACCCCCGCAACCCGTAACCCCCACTGCGGCAAATTCGGTCAATGCAGGGCCACCCGTGTCAGAGACCCTGATGGGTGGAGTCCCCCCCCGGCAAAGATTTCCCCATATTCGCCCAGCACCGGTCGAAGAGACCCGTAAATTTGGTCCGCCCCCCCCTTTAGTCGGGGTGGCCATGCTAGAAACCACCGCCCTGCCCCTATCCCAGCAAATTGCCACCTTTGGCCATCGCGCTGCCGCATTGGGCGTGACCCAGATGGTGATCGCACCGCTGTTTTTGCTCCAAGGGGTCCATGTCATGGAGGATCTGCCTCGGGAAATCACCACCGCCCAACAACACCTTGGCAGCCATGTTCAGCTCCACTGCACCATTCACCTCGGGGGCTATGACGGTTTACAGACCTTTTTAACCCAACGGTTATCAGCAACGGCGGGGGCCACCGTCTTAGTGGCCCATGGCAGCCGTCAAAGCGCTGGTAATCGCAAGATCGAAAAATTGGCGACTCGCCTAGGGGCCACCGCCGCCTTTTGGGCCGTTGCCCCCAACCTAGAAACCCAACTGATAGAACTGATCCAGCAGGGGCACCAACACCTGACCGTCCTCCCTTTATTTCTCTTCCCAGGCAGCATCACCGATGCGATCATGCGTCAAGTCGATGCCCTGGCAGAACGCTTCCCGCGCCTGCGATTACGGCTACTACCGCCCCTGGGCAGCAGTGAGTTGCTAGCAGCCGTGGTCACGGCCCTCGTGATCTCTGCCCTTTCCCCCCAGCTCATGCCAGAATCTTCAGAATCTCTACTGCCCTCCATGGACGGAATCCATGCCTAAGGGAGGGAGATGGACGCTAGGATGATGAATCCCTGAGCCTTGACCCCTGGGTGAACGGCTGAGGGTGATTCTGTTTTGCATCCGCTAGATGAAGGTTAAGAAGGCCCATGACAACCGTAACGACTGACCAAGCGGGTGATCGCTCGGTGGGCACCGTGTATTTAGTGGGGGCAGGACCAGGGGATCCGGGCTTATTTACCCTAAAAGGCAAAGCCCTGCTCGAACAAGCGGATGTAGTCGTGTACGACGCCTTGGTGAGCGGGCCAATTTTAGGCATGGTTAACCCCCGTGCCCAACTGCTGCCTGCGGGTAAACGCCGGGGCTATCATTCCCTCAACCAAACCGACATTACCGACTTATTAATCGAACAGGCCCAACACCATGGCACGGTGGTACGCCTCAAAGGGGGCGATCCCTTCGTGTTTGGCCGGGGGGGCGAAGAAATGGAAGGACTGGTCAAGGCTGGTATTCCCGTCGAGGTGGTACCGGGCATCACCGCTGGGGTGGCGGTCCCGGCTTACGCGGGGATTCCGGTGACCCACCGGGCTTATAGCTCGTCGGTCACCTTTGTGACCGGCCATGAGGCTGCCGGCAAGTATCGCCCCGAGGTGAACTGGGCCGCCATTGCCCAGGGGTCTGAAACCATTGTCATTTATATGGGGGTCCATAACCTCCACAACATTATTGCGGCGTTAAATACGGCTGGTCTGCGGCCCGACACCCCCATTGCCCTGATTCGCTGGGGAACCCGCCCCGAGCAGGAGGAGCTAGTGAGCACCCTGGCGGGCATTTTGGTCGAAATGGAAACGACGGGTTTTGCGGCACCGGCGATCGCAGTAGTAGGCAATGTGGTCAACCTCCGCCAGACCTTGGCCGGTTGTCGCCCAGCGGTAGAAGCGGTGATGCCAGGGTTTGCCTATGGGGTGACCGCGCCCGATGGGGCGACCCAGAACGATAGGATCGGGAGACCGATTGCTAAGATAAATTAAAGCCTTGCTTAGCATTGCCCTAGTCCATTTAACGACGTCTGAATCCCATGACTGCCACCATCCAGGTTGACAAGAAAAAGCTCAAGCACCCTCCCCTGGACATCCATACCCTAGGCGATCGCGTCCTACGCCAGAGTGCAAAGCGGGTGGCCAAGGTGGATGACACGGTGCGATCGTTGGTGCGGGAGATGCTGCAAACCATGTACAGTGCCGACGGCATTGGCTTAGCCGCGCCCCAGGTAGCGGTGAACAAACAGGTCATCGTCGTAGATGTGGAACCCGATCAAGCCACGACACCGCCCCTAGTGCTGATCAATCCCAAAATCATCCGCACCAGCAAAGAGCTTTGCACTGGCGAAGAAGGCTGCCTCAGCATCCCTGGGGTTTACCTCGATGTGGTCCGCCCCACTGCCGTTGAGGTGAGCTTCAAAGATGAAAACGGGCGGCCGCAAAAGCGCCAAGTCTCTGACCTGTTGGCCCGCTGCATTCTCCACGAAATGGATCACTTGGCAGGGGTGATGTTTGTAGATCGGGTGACCAATCAAATCGCCATGAACCAAGCCCTACAAAAAGAGGGGTTCTCTGGGAAGGATGTCCAAACCATCCCAGCTTAGACTCAGGCACATTAGGGTTTTGGGTCTAGACTTGACCCCGTATTGTTAGGGCAGTGGTAGAGGATTTAAATTGTGTGGACGCCTAAAAGTAGTTTGTTTTTAGCGGGGTCTTGTCTGACCGCGATCTCCGCAACCGGGGCGATTTTTGAGCTGTCGTCGGGGCAGCCCGATTGGGGTGTCTTACCCACCGCGATTTTGTTGGGGGTTTGTGCCCCATTGGTCGTGATTTTCTTTTTAGCTGCCGTTAAAGATGCCCGCGCGAATCTCTAGCGATTGGGATTGATCGCCCATGGGGACAAACCCGAGTCAGGGGCGGCAATTGTGCCGCCCCTGACTTTTTGAGGCTTTTAGGTCACCATGGCTCCGCTTTTTCGCCAATAATCTATCAAAAAAGAAAAATATCCTTAAACTGAACGCCCCTGATCGTCTTGCTTCGGTTTGATAGAGGTGGGTGTATCGAGGCAGCAGCAGATGGCAGCGATTGGGGGCATTGTCCTCTGTTTGGCCTATGGGTTCGGGCTATTGGTTTCAGGACTGCCTTGGGGGAATATCACCCTGGGCGGCGTGGTCATCCCCCTGGTTATTCCCATCTCGTTGGCACTGGCCACGGCTCTGGCCCTGACTGCGCCTCGGCGTTGGCCCTGGGGACCGACGGCCAGACTATGGATATTGGCGGGTTTGATCGCCGCCACCGCCACCCTTTACATCACTTGGCGCACCCCGGTCCCTGGCATCAATGACCTTAGCCATGCGATTGATCGCGCCCAAACCATCGGTTCTAGCCATGTCTTAATCGGCCAAGTCATAGACGAACCTCGGTTAAATCGGCGGCTCAAGGGGCGATTTTTGTTGCGGGTAGACACCCTCCGGGTCGCAGATGATCAGGGGGAGATCACTTTCGAGATTCCGGTCACCGGGAAAGCCTACATCACTGCGCCAATTTTGCAGATTACCGGCCTCCACCGGGGCCAACGGCTCAAAGCCCAAGGAGCACTCTATCGGCCCCAACCGGTTTTGAACCCCAATGGCTTTGACTTCCAAGGCTATCTGCTGGCACAGGGGGCGTTCAGTGGCTTAGTTGCTAACCAGCTAGACGTTCTCACCGCGCCGAGTTGGGGGCTATGGGCGGTACGGCAGCGCATTGTTAAGGCCCAGGTCAGGGCCTTGGGGAGCCCAGCGGGGCAGGTGGTCAGCGCCATGGCCCTAGGGCGACGGGCCGTAGATTTGCCCTTCAACATTCAGGCGGTCTTTACAAAGGTAGGGCTGGCCCACACCGTGGCGGCATCGGGCTTCCATGTGTCGCTGCTGCTGGGCACAGTATTGGCGCTGACGCGATCGCGCTCCAATCAACTGAAATTAGGGGTTGGGTTAACCGTGCTGATCAGCTATCTGGGCCTGACCGGCGCACAACCCAGCGTGTTGCGGGCGGTGATCATGGGGGCGGCGGCCCTGGTGGGCATGGCCAGCGATCGCAACATCAAACCCCTCGGCGCATTACTGTTGGCGGTCACCCTGCTGCTGGTGTGGGACCCCCGCCTGATTTGGAATATAGGCTTTCAGCTCAGCGCCACCGCCACCTTTGGGTTAATTGTGACGGTGCCACCGCTGATGGCCCGACTCACCGCCCTGCCCATCACCCTAGCTCCCCTCCTGGCGGTGCCCCTGGCCGCCACCCTCTGGACCTTGCCGCTGGTGCTCTACCACTTCAATACCTTTTCCCTGGTGAGTGTGGGCCTCAGCGCCGTGACCACCCCTCTCGTCATGGTGATTAGTTTGGGGGGCATCTTTAGTGGGGCGATCGCCCTGGTTTGGCCCGCCGCTGGCGGGGTCGTCGCTGGATTGCTGGCCTATCCGGTGCAGTGGCTCATGGCCCTGGCGGAGGGGAGTAGCCAATTACCCGGTAGTGGTTTGGCCATCGGGCAACTGGCCCTTTGGCAAATCATTGGGCTCTATGGCGTGATGCTGGTGGCTTGGCGGCATCCGGTGGGGCAACAGCGACCCAATATTATCGCGCTGATTTTAGGGCTGATGCTGGTGGTGCCCCTCGGCCTTCAGGCCATGGCCCAAGACCAGATCACGGTGTTGGCGGCGGGGGGGGAGCTGGTGTGGGTATGGCAACATCAGGGCCGCACCACCCTCTACAACAGCGGTGATGCCGATACTAGCTTCTACACCGTGCAGCCCTTTCTGCGCCAGGCTGGGGTCAATCGTCTAGGGGGGGCGATCGCCCCAGCACTGCCGTCAGACTACCCCTTAGGCTGGCAACCCCTAGCCGCAGCCATGCCCATCACCAGCCTCTACGGCCCCGCAGAATCCTCGCCGATCCCAGACTTTCAGGGCAACTATCGGCGGCTACAGGTGGGGCAAAGCACCGCCGTCGGAGACCTGACGGTGCAGCCCTTGGGCGCAGAAAATCCGATCATGCGGCTGACCACCCCCCACCAAAGCTGGCTGATGCTCCCCCCCTTAGCCCTGCCCCTCCAGGACTATTTGGCGGCGGGGGCGGCAGCGGTGCTGCCCAGCCAGATCCTGATGTGGGACGGGGGCGAGTTAAGCCAGAATCTGCTGGCAGCGGTGCAGCCCACCGTGGCCCTCTGCTACGGCAAAACCCTACAGCCCTTTGTAGAGAGGCGACTACGCCACCAGGGCATTACCGTTTACTGGGTGGCGCGAGATGGGGCGATAACTTGGCAACCCCGGACAGGTTTTCAGCGCTATCTCGACCACGCCCATGCCTCGGCCAGCCTAGGAGATTAATTTGGGTTGGAGCATCGGGGGCGATCGACGATAAAATAGGCCAGACGGCACTCTGGAGAGGTGGCAGAGTGGTCGAATGCGGCAGACTCGAAATCTGTTGAAGGGTCAAACCTTCCGAGGGTTCGAATCCCTCCCTCTCCGTACATTTCAGGCATTTCAGCGGCTCTGTGGCTGATCGCTAAAACTCAGTTCAAACAGCCACAGCAGTCGCCCGTCCGTTCAGGGTAGGGGCCAGGTCTGCTGACCTAATACAGAATTGGGGTCGCAGGCTGTTTTATCAGTTCATCAGAGTTAAGCCTGCGAGGCATACCCATGGACGTGGATGGGTTCAGCGGTTCTGTAGGATGGGAAAACGGTTTGCTGGCGAAAGGAAGATCTATGCTTGCGTGGTTGTCGGTTTTAATGCTGGCTGCGGCCCCAGTGGCAGCGGCGGCGGAGTCGCCCGTGGCCCAGGCTCCGGCGGAAATTGTGCGGCCCCAGGAAGTGCGCCCCCTACCCGGTGGCCTAGACACCGTGCCCGTGTTCAACAGCAATAGCCCCGAGTTAGTGCTAGAGCCCGGGATTTTAGTATCCACATTTCCCCCAGCCGGGATGGCTCACCCCGAAGCCCATTTGGACTATGCCCTCTCGGGGCGGTTCGACATCTTTGCCCACCACGT
>CAYGVA010000244.1:0-5969 GCA_964353225.1 uncultured Leptolyngbya sp. | reverse complement strand
ACTTCGACGAGCTGCGTCAAGAGAACTTGGATAAGGACGCCGTTGACTTTGACCAACTGCGCCGCGAGAACCTCGACAAAGACGCGATTGTCACCCTGTAGAGAGGACCGGACCCCATGACCCCCGTCGCCTCCCCCAAAAGCCGCGTCTATGCCGTACTCGATGCGCTCCAGCTAGAGTTGTCCCCCGCCGCGCGTGTTCCCCCTCCCGTAGCTGCATCGAAACCGCAGGCGAATATACCCCGCTACTGGGCCGCCTGTGGCCTGGGCTAATTGAGTTCTAACGCCCCCTTAATGTCGTCATTGAGGGGGCTTTGATTCAAGTTTGGTGTGAGTTCTGGCTCCTGATGGGTCAATCATCTGCTCACATCAAGGCGTCAGTCGGTTGCGGCTGGCGCTTTTTCAGTAATTTCAAACGTGTCTCAATAGAGCGATGTTTAATTGAGTGAAGAGAAGGTCGCGAGATAAAATGTAAAGTAGATTCGTGATAATCAGATCTGCTTTTATCGGCTATTGATGCTACGTAAGACCGGTAACTAGAAGGACATGAGCATAACCAACTGCCAGGGAACAAGGGCACCGCAGCAGTTGGTTATTAAATTAGACAAATAGCAAAAGGACATGAATGAGCCGAATAGTTATTGACTATTTATGGCCTCTGCTTTTCGTCTGTCGCGCTGCAATCAGGGCAAGCACTGCAGCACCTCCTACTAAACCAGCCATGAGCGGGCTTTGTGCAAACAATGACCCCATCAGGAAAATAACTTCCAACAGCGTCTGGAAATCTTCAACGTTTTTCATCATCAATCACCTCAATGAGTACAAGGGGACTGTGACTGTCTCTATCGGGGATATGACGGGTAGATGCCTGATTGTTGAACTAGAATAGACCGTGCCCCAACGTAGAAAATCACGCCTTCTATATTTAACTAAAGGCATAATGCTTAGCGCTGTACGCAGGGTGACAACATTTGCGCATCCTAAAAACGCTTGTGGATGCATCATGCGCATAAATTTTTGTAATGCGCATGATAAACTTATTCGTGGTCACGCCTTTCTCTTATTGGTCATCACCTTCACGCCTTCACACGAATCTGGGTTTCATGTATGAATTCCTGAGGCTACTTGCTGCGCTCGTTTCGTAATATCGACTGCACAGATGAGCACAGTGACCTCAAAAGAGGTTGAGTGCGGAGATGTGATGGCTATTCGCGTATGCCTAGCGCCGCCACGCAGAATTTAAAATTAGAAACACCTGAACAGCTAGCATTCTATGCATTATCACAAAGAGTTATGTTACTTATTTCATCAAGTACAAGTCCCGTAAATTGGCAAATCATTTTCTCGTATTGAAAAATACATAAGCTGCGGAGTGAGAAGAGTTTAGCTATGAATTCGAGGTATTTTTATGCCGAGTCATAACATTTCAATTAGCAACAAAGCATGGAATCAGTTAGAAATTCTGAAAGAAAATTTTGGCCTTAGGTATCGTTCTGAATTGATAGAAGATATTGCGCTAGGAAAAATACAATTAAAAGAACATCCAGGAATTTCTGGACCTCTGATTCAGATGGAATTTGGATCTAAAAACATTCCTACATCTGTTCGACTTGAAAATATATATAAAACAAATAATCCTCTTCTGAGATCAATAACTGCATCTATATATAGATATGCAGGTCAATTAGGATTATGTCAGGAAGATGATTTTGATGACATGATTGCTCTCATGAAAACAACCTTAATAGATACAGCCAAGATAATAGAGCTAATTAATTATATAAAGCCTGATTACTCTCCAGCGAGTATGTCAACTTTAATTAACTGGATTAGTTTTAACATTCTATTTGAAAAATCAGACAAAAAAAATGAAGGCAAAAAAACAGGCACAAAGCATTACTTGTCAAGAATTGACGAGGATTTTTGGCGAATAGGATTCACATTCTTCAGAATGAAGAATCTAAATCCTAAAGAATTTAGATTATTGGAAGCTCGATTTGTCTTTCAAAAAAATTACTTTATAATCATCGACTACCTTAAAAATAAATATGGTGACGAATATTTGCCAGAGAACATAATACAAGCTTCAGTCTCTGCCAGAAGTGTCTTCAGAGCATTATTCCATGAATTTGAAGATGATGACGTCTTTAGAGAATATGATTCTCAGATCAGTCGAAGTAAAGCTCTTGAAACGTTCCCACCACCAAGTAAAACAAAGAAATACTGTGAGTTGGCTTGCCTTGATAGGGTGACGGAAAAAGAACACGAAGAAATATGTGAAATTCTCAAAGAAGCATCAAATGATTTGTCTCTTGATTTTTGGATTGGTGAGTTTGACCATTTAATTGGTCATGATAAAGGCGTTATCCAAAGACGTAACTTTGGTGAAAAAGTGTCTTCTAGCCGTTCAAGTCAGGAAAGAGTCTTAGAAAGAGGGAGACCTGCTTACTCTGAAAAAGAAAAGAAGGAACTTGAAGGACTTGAAGAGGAGGCTGGTTATGCATTGATTGAGCTGAGAAAAAAAATAGATATGCAGTATGCTCTATTGGATAATATTGGAGAGTTTGATGGGTTTATTTTTGAGGAAATTAAAAGTATATCTAAACTGAATATATTTAGTTTGCTACTTAAAAGATATGAAACGGAATCTCGACTGATAAGCGAAAAGATGAAGTCAGAATCTTGTTAGTCAAGACGCATCCTGCCTTAGATCAAAGCATCATTATCGTAGGCAGAAGCCTGGAGCAAAGTCGATGCCGATCATTCGAGCCCGGTATCCCGACAACTGGCCAGAGATCGCCACCCAAGTGAAGCAAGGGGCGAACTGGTGTTGTCAGCAATGCCAGCGGCCTGGTCGTCAGCCCGGTGAGGCAATGCCTGACTTCCTCCAGCGGGTCAAGGTTTGGCGCGATCAACGCACCCCCCAGCCGCCGAAGTACGAGGAAGCCCCGCGCCGCTACCTGTTGACGGTGGCCCATTTGGATCAGTGTCCTGATAATCAAGACCCGAATAATCTCAAGGCCCTTTGCACGGTCTGTCATTTGCAGTTTGATCGCCCGTATCGCACCAAGCAGCAACGGCTTAGGGCAGAGTTCTATGGGCAGCTTTCTATTGATGATGCGTGGCAGGAAGGGCTACAGCTCTCCCTAATGCCGGGGCAAGTCTCGCCATACAGTTTGCCCCGGCAAGGAGAGGCCCCCGTGGAAGGGCACAAAGCAGATTAGCGGCTATGCGGCCCGCTGGGTATGACGCGCCCCGGCCAGATAGTCATTCAGCCGATCTACCGCCCCATCGATGTGCAAGGCAGCGGTGTGAATATCGGGATCTAGTAGCCCTTCATCTAGGCATCGCTCCAGATATCCCAGTTCAATCACTAGGCGTTTAACTGCCGTTCGTAACCGTCGCTGTTGTGTGCCGTGGTTGGTGTTCTTCATCTTCCGTCTCCCCCTTAAAGCTTTGCCCCTAAAGGGATAACAGCATCGACCTTGTTGCATCAAGGGAAAAAATTGCAGCGGCTGGGCTGTTGCAGTGCAGCGGGGTGGCAACGGTTGTTATGCCGTTACCCAATAAGTAGCTTGGGATAAATAAACCGAGGTAAAAACGGCTGGAAGACTTGTTCTGACGTTATCTCTACCTCGAATTAATTATCCGTACCTATTTACTTCGTAGATCACTTTCAAAGCTTGGTGTGCATTGGAATAAATTTCGCCAGACAACTACGGAAGATCCAAAAGCAGGAAAATTCAATTCCTGCGATGTTTTTAGTATTGGATAGAGCTCGATTTCAAACACTCAGTAAAATCATATTGATTTTGGATTACCACCACGCTTCAATATCTTCTGGATCAAATTCGAAGTTTTGATGACTGCCGTTTATGGATGAGAAATCAAATTCATCTCTTGCGTCTGTATCCAGGTTTAAGCGTATAGATGCCTCTTCATTAGGATTTATACCACCCTCAGTTTCTATATTTGCATCTGGCACAAAATTTCTTGATTTCTGATTGTCGGACGATATTGAATTGTTTCTAGTATTCATTATAGGAGCTATATTACTATTGCCTTCAACAGTAGAAGCATAGTCTCTTGCATCGACGCTTTGATAGTGCTGATCACTAAATTGATCGGCTCCCATTATTACCAATGTAGCTAGGATTACAGCAGTGAAGCTGGTCCCAATCCCATATATAAGTTTTTTCCTATCTTGCCTGTAAAACCTGTCACTATCCCCTTTTAGTCTCTTGCTTTCACCAGGACTACTTGAAGGAATTTTGATGTTGTCAATATCAGAATTAATTGGGATAACTTTTGCACTATCGGTACTAGAGTTGGCCGCACTCAGCTCTTTATTTGTCTGAATGCGGTTAGACTCTTTCTGATTCTCTATTGTCTGGTTATTTATTTCTATGAATCTCTCATTAGCTTTGTCTACTTGCTCTTCATCTACGAAAATTTCCCATGCTTGAAGTATGAAATCATCTAATGTATCTATGTATAATGCCAGGTTTTTGTCAGTTTCAGCCATGCTAAGAATACTTGCTATTCTTTTCATCTCTAGCTCAGATAATTCTGGCTGTATGGAAAGACGGTAATAGTCAGACAGTATGTCCCAGTATTTTTCTTTGTGAGACTGATTCAGGTTTTCCAGCATTTCATGTTTCACTCGCTTTCTGATAGAGGCTTTAAAGTTGATGTTGTGATTAGTATTGTTTTCCATCATCCTAGCCTCCGCAGGAATCCATCAGTGAATCTAGCAAATCTCTAGAGGGTTTGTCACTAAGTAGTTTTTTGCGAACACGGTGATATTTTTGACGTAGGTTTTCTTTTGATAGGGATATGTTTGAATAGTCACTTCGCTGCTGAAGGATACTACTTATATCCCTCCAGGAATGGCCATCAAGCACCTTAAGTATCATCATCTCTCGCTCTAAATTAGTTAGATCAGAGAAGACTGCAAATACCCTTGATAAGGATTCCTCATCGATTAAAGCACGATACTCATCAGTATTATTTAAGTTATATATGCCTATAGACCTTTGGTTAAGTGTATGTATACTTATAAGCTTTTTCTTTTTGTCTCTAATAATGTTGAAGCAGAAGGAATTAAATAACCCTTTCATGTTGCTTACATCTGTTATTTCCTCTCTCATGATTTTTTCGTAGATTCCCAGATAGGCTTCTGCAAAAATTACGGAAGCCTCAATGTGAGATGACAGGTGAGCTTGATACAACCTCATCTGTATCAAGCCAAATATTTTCTTAGTGAGAGAGCTGTGTTTGTCTTTAAGGAGCTTGCTGACAAATGCATCAAGCTGGACAGCGAGTGTTTGTTTCCTCCAATTGGAGGGAGGGTTAGAGTCCACGATTCACCTCCTTGCATGTAGGGTTATGGAAGCAGTCAGTAGAAACGTGACACGATTGCCTCGTTTGTTACAAACTGCAACAATTAGTCCTCCTTGCAGATGGCTACGAGCTGTGCAACCTCGTGGATCAGCTCTTTAACTCCCCAAAGAAGAAAGACAAGTAAACTGACAGCCGTTAATGCCGTTCCGGTTCCCGAAGGCAGACTCCAGGGCTCAACGCTAACGGGGAAGGTCTGGGAAGACTGTGCTTCCAGAGTGGGTTGGGTGTTTTGATCTGTATTCATGACGAGTGACTGTAGTTGGAGTTTGAATTGAGGCAGCCGCGCCCCCTTACACCTCTTTTATGGATTGGGAGCTTGGATGTGTGACAAGCTCCCTAGCGCCTTGATGTAGCGAAATCGTTGCTAAACCTTGATATGCCTTTGTTTGTGGGCGCTAGAAATCAAAAAAAAAGCCCCCAGCCCCAGCCGGGGGTGAAGTGTGTACTGTCTTGTCTAGGGAAGGAGAAAGTCTGCTTGGCTAATGTCGAGAAGGCTGTTAGTTGCTCAAAATGCAACTAGGCAAAGCCTCTCAGCGGCGCTCAAACTCATTGCCATCAGGGTTTCCA
>CAYGVA010000243.1:0-5994 GCA_964353225.1 uncultured Leptolyngbya sp. | reverse complement strand
CCGGGGGGGGGGATCGGGCTCAGGAATGCGCCCGCTTCAACGGGTTCAGCCTAATCGGCGCGCTGCCTGGGTGGGGTGGTGGGCTGGGTGGGTAGGGTTTGGAGCAGGGTCAACCAATACAACATAGGGATTTCAACCGAGGATAACTGTCCCCTGAGCGGAGTCGAAGGGGACTTTTGCAGAAGATCTGGCTTCGACTCCGCTCAGCCAGCGTGATGTATGGGGCGCTTACCAACAGGATTCATCAGACATACCGCTTTTTCCAGGGCGCAGCAAGATTTAACCCGCAGAGGATTGGGTTGGGTTAACGTTACTCATCCAGCACTCTTGGTCAGGGCTATTGCGGGCAATCACCAGGTAGTAGTTCCGTTGGTGATCGATCACCAAAATCTGAGCCCCGTGCCGTAGGCTGATCGTGGCCCAGGTCGGTAGCTTAACGCTGATGGTGACCAGATTGTGGGCGGCATCTTTGACATCGGCTTGGCCAATTTTGCCGGAATCCTCCAGGGGTACAAAGGCCGAGGTGACGGTGCCGAGGCAGCCTACGAGGCGATCGCCGCTGGCATCTTCCCCAAAGGAGGCAAAGACGCGCCCAATGGGATGGGATAACAGGCTGCCAATGATCACCGAGAAGGTGAGGGAGGCGATGAAAATACCCACGGCGATCAGGCCCGCTGGGGTCGATTCGAGGGCTTCTCCGATGGCCACATTCAAGATCCAACCCACAAAGCCCCAAAGGGTCAGGTCAATGGCCAGGAGTAACAGCAGCGGCGTCCGCCCCACCCCAAACCAGGCCAACACTTCCATGGGGCTAAAGCCA
Organism: uncultured Leptolyngbya sp.; assembly: GCA_964353225.1. Lineage (GTDB taxonomy): Bacteria > Cyanobacteriota > Cyanobacteriia > Phormidesmidales > Phormidesmidaceae > PCC-6406. Next base: position 5,174 of record CAYGVA010000243.1, on the reverse strand, counting down.
TCCCCATCTCCGTCGATGCCGAGGGGGGGCTCCACATCGGCATCGACATCAATATCCGCGTCCACATCGACATCGACATCGGCATCAAAATCGAGGTCGCCGTCCACGTCCATGTCGTCATCCCCGCCGCCGGAGAGGATCACAAATAAAAACAGGAGGACCCCGGCAACCAGGAAAATCCAGTAGGGCAGATTGGCGCTACTAAAAACCATGAATTTCTCAGACAACTCAGCCCTAAGATAGCTGTCTTACAATGAATTCAGTGGATTAGATAGCTTTTTTAACCGATGAAACCGAAGCGACTGGGCCATGTAGCCATTTGCGTTCAAGATATCCCGAAGGCAGTGGCGTTTTACCAAAACCTCGGCATGGAGGTGGCATGGCAAGATGCGGACTGGGCTTACCTCAAGGCGGGGGATGACGGTTTGGCGCTGCTGAGCCCTGGCTATGAGCAGGCCGGTCCCCACTTTGGCTTTGTGTTTAGCGATCGCGCCGAAGTCGATACCGCCTACGATCGCCTCAAAACCGAAGGCATTCACGTCACCAAGGTCCATGAGCACCGCGACGGCACCGCCTCTTTCTATGGTCGCGATTTAGACGGCAACTGGTTTGAATACCTTTACGAGCCTGCCCAGGTTCATGCGGCAACTGCAACCGTGTAAAGCCGGATTAGGCAACGTTTGTGCCCTGGCCAAACCCTAAATTTCCCTCACCCCATCTGAGGGCTCAATTGAGATAATGGGAGGTATCAATCAATCAGGCTTCTTTTCCATGCTGCATCAACCCTGCTGCAAAAAAATGATCACCCGTAATGTCGTTTGTCTGGCGTTAGGATGTGGCATTTTGGCGTTAGCGATCGCTGAAATTCAGGCCCGCACCTTTCACGGCACGACCCGCTTCAATCGGCTACAGCGGTTAGGGTGGTACGGCATGGTCCTCAACACCAATAAATAGTCGAAATCTGGCCACTCCCGATCCAACAGAAATTCCTACGCTGCGGAGGATTGAACAGGCGCAGCGTCCCTGAGGGCCAACGGTAGCCAAATCCGAAAGGTCGCCCCTTGCCCCTCCTCACCTTCAACGGCAAAGGTGCCCTGATGACGCTCGATGACCACCTGATAGCTAATCGACAGCCCTAACCCTGTCCCCTTACCAATCGGTTTGGTGGTAAAGAAAGGGTCAAACAAACGGTTTAACTGGCCCTCAGGAATGCCAGGACCGTTATCAATAATGGTGATTTCAACCCCAGGCCGATCTGAGTGGTTTGCAGGCTGGGTGCCGATCACAATGGTCGGGATGAGGGTGGGATCGTCCTCTAGGGCGGCTTCTAAGGCATCGATCTCATTCACCAGCAGATTCATAAACACTTGGTTGAGGGCCGAGGGATAGCATTCCATGGCTGGTAGCTCGCCAAATTGGCGCTGGATGGTGATTGCGGGGCGATCACCCTGGGCCTTGAGACGGCTCCCCAAAATGAGCAGGGTGCTCTCAATACCGTCATGGAGATTGATCCCTGGGGTGGGGGTTTCTTCCTGGCGAGAAAAGGTTTTGAGGCTATGGACAATGGTGATAATGCGCCTTGCCCCTTCCTGCATGGAAGCCAGCAGGCGCGGAAAATCTTTCTGGAGAAAGTCTAATTCCACCGCTTTAATCTGCTGCGCCAGGGCCGAAGGCGGATCGGGGTAGGTGGTTTGGTAAGCCTCGATCAGCCCCAACAGTTCCATGACATAGGTTTCAGCAAAATCGACATTCCCAGCAATAAAAGAGACGGGGTTGTTGATTTCATGGGCAACCCCAGCCATGGGTTGACCCAGGCCCGACATTTTTTCTGCCTGAATCAAATTGCTCTGGGTGCGGGTGAGCTTATCCAGAAGCTGCTGCAATTCCTCAGACTTTTCCCGCAGGCCGGTTTCTGCCGCCTGCCGTTGGGTGACATCCCGCAGGATGGCGACGGTGCGATCGCCCCCATTTCCCTCGACACCCGTCTGGACCTCGGCACTCGTCTGGACCTCGGCACTCGTCTGGGAAAGGGTCACCTCTACAACCTGGGGATCCAGGGGTGATCAGGGGTTGCGCTGCGCTTGTCCAGTCCTAGGGCAAATCGGGTAAGTACGTCCCTAGGGCATAATCAAGAAGTCTTTTTTACAAGAGCCGGTAGCAGATCGCACCCGAAATACTCACACACTCGCTGCTTGAGTTCATCGGGCGTCAATACATGATTTGGCTCAACAATCGCCCTTTTAGCATGGACCCACTTGGCTTCAAGGGCCTTGAGCCAGGGGCTTTTAACGGGTAGAAAACAGAGAATCAGCCGTAATCCGCCATTCTGCTTGGCTTGACGATTATGGTTGAGCACCCATTGACGTACGGTTTGGGAAATATGCCAGGACGCATTATCCCAAACCAAGGCCAAAACACATTTCCCGAAGGTCTGCAGAGAGTGACACAGCCACTGTAAATACTGGCAGGTTAAATCACTGACCGGACGGGATTGGACAAAACGAATCGCCATTAAGGCCAACACTGGACACCAGAGACCATAACAAGCCATCGCTTTGGGGTCAGGGTCCGTTTTCTCAAGCTGTTTTTGCACTAGTTTGAGAGGTTCATCTTCACTCCAGGCATGCATTTGGGGCTGGGCCAGACGGGACCACCAAACCTCATCTTGACACCCAAGGACCTAACTGTCCTGTTGAGTTGCCATGAGGATCAGATGGTCCCGTTGTCGCTTTTTTCGGGCATAGTCCGGGTCAGGTGAGGTAATCCATTTCTTGGCCCGTTTCCAACGCACCCCCATCATTAGTCCTCAAAATCATGGATCACCAAGCAAACGTTCTGACGAGTACAGCCGACCATTTTGGCAATTTCAGGAGGGGTTTGACCCGAGGCACTGGCCAAGATGATTTGGCTGCGACGAACGGTAAAGCCTTGGGAAGAATGGCGAACTGTCCCTTTAATTCGGTCAGGGTTACACCGTCAGTAACAACGCCCCATACCCCACCGCACCCAGCAAAAAGGTGCCAAAATCGCTCTCCCGCTCCTCCGGGAGTTCTTCTTTCAAGACATTCAAAATCACCCCTCCGGCGACCAAGGCCCAGACGGTGGCGATCGCGGCGGGATTCAACGTTAGTGCCTGACCGATCACCCAACCGGTGATGATCGCGGCCGCCAGCACCCAGCGGCCCACCCGGTCGTAGGCCTGTTTGTGGTGCTCCCGCAGACCCAAATCATTCACCACAAAATGGACCCCGAGGGTGACGAACAGGAGGAGGCAGGCCATCAGACCATGGTTTTCGGATTCGTGGAAGAGGTAGCCCAGGACGCCGTTATAGATGGCAAAGGTGGCAATGTGGACCCAAAACACCCCGATGGTGGTGTGATCGTTTGCGGTCATGGCGTGATTGTGGGCGCGCGATCGCAGCGCCCATTTATCCAGCCCATAAAACAGGGCCAAACCCAGCAGCGCCAAAATATACACATGGCGCTCCAAATATTCCACGATGCCCCCCACATGGTCGATTTCTTCCTGGGCATGGGCCAGCTCAGGGAAAACATCGAGAAAAATGTAGGCAATAGAAATCCCCCCCGCCAGGGAAACCCAGTGCCGTTGGGGCAGCCAGCTTGGCCCTTTGAGGGTGCTGGCAAAGAGATGCAGCAGAGCTAGGCAAATTGCTAAGAGCAGACCCAAAGACACCATTAACTCACTCCAGATAAAAAACACTCGTCTTATCGAGGGCGCTCCATGGGCTGTGGCTAAGTAACATTGAATGCTTTCCCACCCGCTGCCTTAGCGCCCAATACAGGTTGCGCCAAGGCTTCTAGCGTTTGTGTTCTGGGCTATCGAAGTCCGACTTACACCCCGCCTCCCAGGCATCGGGTTGATTACCATGGGCCGGAATGCCGCCATTGTCTTTCAACATTCTGGCCATGTGCATACAGTTCCAAGCCAAGAAAGTGGTATTGCGATTGGTAAAATCATTCTCTGGCCCCCCCGAGCCAGGATCTGAATAGGATGGACCTGGCCCCACTTCCCCGAGCCAACCCGCATCCACCTGGGGGGGAATGGTGTAGCCAATGTGAGACAGAGAAAACAGGATATTCATAGCGCAGTGCTTCACCCCATCTTCGTTGCCGGTGATTAAGGTCGCGCCCACTTTGCCATAGTCGCGATACTGCCCTTTTTCGTTGAAAAGGTGGGTGTAGCCATACATGCGCTCCAAGACCCGGTTACAAACGGAGCTTTTCTCCCCCAGCCACACGGATGTGCAGAGCACCAAAATGTCAGTGGCATCAACTTCCTTTTGGATTTGGGGCCAATCATCCCTATCCCATTCATCGGTTTGGGACATATCCACCCCCAAACCGGCTGGAATTTCATAATCAACGGGGCGGATAAGCTTGGTTTTTACCCCATTTGCCTCAAAAATCCGTTGGGCAATTTTGATCACGCCTTCAGTGTGTGAAAGCACTGGGGTGCGGTTGAGGGTGCAGTTCAGAAACAAGGCAGTCAAGTCATCGTATGTCGTCGGCGCTGTCTCGCACTGGTGCGCGGTGATCTTAGTGAGCTGTTCTGACATGGATGTAGGGTCCTGAGACGAATGACGCTGATATTATCGGGGGCGCTTCGTCACGTCTGCCTGAAAAAGTTGGATTCTTCATATGTTCTGATACAGAACCAGAAATAAGCTGGTGCTAGCGCATGGGCATCGTTACTGCGGCATGGCCCATTTGCCAGTCCATGGAAGCGGGCTCAGCCCAGTCTCAGGATTTAGACGGCGCGATTAACACTTTTGATTTGAAATCAAACCCCATTTAGCTTGGAGCCTGGAGTTTTCCTCCCCCTTTTTTTGTATGCCCTTTGGGCTATGAGCCCTTTTCCTGAGGAGAGATTTCCATCTCCCCTCGCCCCCTGAAAGAGAGGGTGGGGGATGTAGAGCTGTTCTTTTCCCGCAGGGTGTGCCAAAACTATGGTTCTCAAAATGGACTTGGTTTATGGTCAAAAACCTTAGTGCCAAATACAAAATTAGTTTTTTCTCGATACAAAATCGTTTTTCTAAAAATCTCTCTCAGCCTATAGAAATGCATCATCCACCGAAGTGAATGCAAGCAGAATAAAGCGCCATAGGCCCTATGTGCCTGTGATAAATAAAGGATGTTTTTGAACGTCGAAAACC
>CAYGVA010000242.1:0-6051 GCA_964353225.1 uncultured Leptolyngbya sp. | reverse complement strand
ACTGCCAAAACGCCTTAATGGCGGACTGTTTGAAAAGCACGCTGAATCAGCCTGCCGATTCCCTTTGATCACCCAGATAACGTGCAGAGTTCTCTGACGACATTGCCACAACGCCCATGACTGCCTTTAAATTGCCGACGCCCCGGTCCTCCAGACTGTTGAGGCTCTGTATCATCTGCATTGGGATCTTTGCCCTGATGGTGAGCGTGGGCAGCACCTTACTCTACAAGCTAGATCAGGTCCAGCGGGCTAACCAAGAGCGGGTGATGTATGAGTTGGGCATTCGCACCGCTGCGGTTATTCACCATGAACTCGAAGAGGCGATGTTTGGGGCGATCGCCATGGCCGCCGTCGTTCAAGAAACGGCAGGGACGCTCTCCCCCAGCCAATTTGAAACCGTCGCCACCAGTCTCCTACAGCAGTATCCCGAAGTCAGTAACCTGCAATTGGCTCCCCAGGGCGTGATCAGCCTGGTCTATCCCCATGACTCGCGCCTGATCGGCCACGATCATTTTGCGGATGAGAAGCATGCCTTCGAAGCCAATGCGGCCATGACCTCCAAACAACCCAACCTGGCCGGTCCCCTGCTGTGGACCGAAACCGGAAAATTCGCTTTGGTCAGCCATGTGCCCGTCTATTTAGGGGATGACTTTTGGGGCTTTACCCTCACGTTTATCTGGCTCGATGATTTTCTCAACGTCCTTGACTTAGACCAGCTGACCGCCAGCGGCTACAAATACCAACTCTCTCGACTAGACCCTAAAACCAACACCGCTGTCACCTTTGCCCAGAGCAATACTGACTCCTTTACCTCCGCCATCCAAATCCCGATTCCGGTCGCCCAAGCCCCCGAGTGGACCTTTAGCCTAGCCCCCATTCAAGGGGCCATTGCCCCCTGGTATTTTTCCTTGGGGCAGGGGTTCGTTGTCAGTATCAGTGCTGTTTTGGCCTATGCCCTCTACCGATTGTTAACCCTGCCCGAGATTTTAAATATCCGCGTACGAGAACGTACTCGGGCGCTGCGCCAAATGAATGAGTCGCTCGCGATCGAAATTGAGGAACGGGTTCGGATCCAGCAAGACCTAAATCTGGCCCAGCGGGCCTTAGAAGCCAGCAGTACTGGCGTTGTGATTACAGGGTTACGTGATGCCGCAACGGGGATTAAATTTCCGGTTCAGTTTGTGAATCGAGCCTTTACGCAACTGACAGGCTATAAGCCCGAAGAAGTGATCGGGCAAAACTGTAAGTTTTTACAAGGTCCAGATTCAGACCCCCAAGCCACCCACGCGATTAGGGCGACGTTACAACGGGAAGAGACCTGTGAAGTTGTCATCAAAAATTACCGTAAAGACGGCAACTATTTTTGGAATGAACTCACCATCAGTCCGATTCGCAACAGTGAGAATGTCCTAACGGGATTCATGGGCTTACAGATGGATGTCACCGAGCGTTTGAAAACTCAACTCGCCCTGGAAAATCAGTACAAAAAAGCCATTCTGCTGAAGCAAATCACCGAAAAAATCCGATCCCAATTAGATCGGCAAACCATTTTTCAAACGACGGTGAGTCTACTGGGGCAAACGCTCGATCTTGATCGGTGCATGATTCACACCTATCTTGCCGATCCTTCCCCCCAGATTCCCTGTGTCGCTGAATATTTAGCCACGGGAATTCCTTCCATAATGCAATTCAAGGTGCCCATCCAAGGCAATCCCCACGCCGAAAAGGTATTGAGTCAAGATCGAGCGGTGGTGATTGATGACACCTTTTCCGATGCTTTAATGGTGCAGTCCCGCCCCATTTGTGAGCAGCTTAATATCCGCTCAATGCTGGCAATTCGGACCTCTTTTGAGAATCAGGCGACGGGTTTATTAGTGCTCCATCAGTGCCACCAAGTCCGCCATTGGACCACAGATGACGTGGAACTCGTCGAAGCGGTGGCGACCCAAGTGGGCATTGCCCTAGCCCAAGCCCAATTGTTAGAAGAGAAAACTGCTCAACAGGAGCTCCTCTCTCAGCAAAACCAAGATTTAGCCACCGCCAAAAAAGTCGCTGAGGCCGCCAACCAGTCGAAGAGTGATTTCCTGGCCATGATGAGCCATGAAATTCGCACCCCCCTGAATGCCGTGATTGGCATGTCTAGTCTCTTAACCGATACCCAGTTGACCCCCCAGCAACAGGATTATAACGGGGTGGTGCGCAGCAGCGGGACGGCCCTATTGGCCCTGGTGAATGACATTCTTGACTTCTCAAAAATTGAATCTGGTCACTTAGACCTAGAGATGATCGCGTTTGATCTTGAGTGCTGTCTTCAAGAAGCCATGAGCTTATTGCGCGAAGCGGCTCACGGTAAGGGCATTGCCCTGAGCTGTGAGATGGCTGCTGATGTGCCGCGACACATTACGGGTGATATCACGCGGCTGCGGCAAATCTTAGTGAATCTCCTCAGTAATGCCGTCAAGTTTACGGAGCAGGGCGAAGTTCGGGTCCAAGTGAGGCTGAGTCCTAGCAGCAGCCTGCAATCCCCATTGCCGGGGGCTAGCCCTGACGAACTGGATGCCTCATATCAAATCGAATTTTCTGTGCAAGATACGGGCATTGGGATTGCTCTGGCGGATCAAGCCAAGCTATTTCAGCCCTTTCAACAGGTGGATGCTTCCATCAGCCGTAAGTATGGCGGGACTGGGTTGGGGTTGGTGATTAGTCAACGACTGGCCACCCAAATGGGTGGCGCAATGTGGGTTGAGAGTGAGCTGGGGCAAGGGACAACCTTTTATTTTACCCTGCTGACTCAAGCTAGTGATTTACCGGAATCCCCAGAGTTTGCCCCTGACAGGCAAAAAGTGATTTTGGCTGGGGAGGGCATACAGCCCCAAGATCTCAAAATTTTGCTGGCTGAAGACAATCAGGTCAACCAAAAAGTCGCGCTGTTACAGCTCAAAAAGTGGGGGTATCGTGCGGATGTGGTGGGGAATGGCGGCGAGGTGTTGCAGGCCCTAAGGCGGCAATCCTACCAAGTCATTTTGATGGATATCCAGATGCCCGAAATGGATGGCATGAGCGCCACCCAAAATATTCGCCTCATCTATCCGCCCCACCAGCGGCCCTACATCATTGCCCTCACCGCCTCCGCTATGCAGGGCGATCGCGAAAAGTGTTTTGCCGTAGGCATGCAAGATTACCTCACCAAGCCCATCAATGAAAAAGCCTTGGTCCATGCGCTAGAGCGGGCGGCACAGCACATCAACATGGCAGCCCCAGCCTCTACCCATACCGATGCGATCAGCACTCCACCGGCCTCTCGATCCCCTTTGATATCGACACCTGGGGGGCTCCCCGACCTCGCCCCTGACATTCCGGTCTTAAATCGACAAGTGCTGGATGCCATCTGTGCCCTAGCCGGGGACAGTGCGCCAGACTTTTTAGCCGAACTGGTCGAAGACTTTTTGGCAGATACGCCCAACGCCCTGGCGGCAATTGCCTTGGCTGCGGAACAGGACGACGCCCAAGCACTCTCCCAAACGGCCCATTATCTACGATCCGGCAGCGCCAACCTTGGGATTCAAAGACTCTCCAACCTATGCAAACTGCTGGAGCAACAGGGTCGGGAGGGGCAAATCCCAGATCCCAATCAATTTGGCCCTTGCCTCCAAGGGGAATTCGAGGCGGCTAAAGCCCAACTCCTGGCGCTGACAACCGCCCCTGGCTAAAACCACCGCAACCGCCTCACAATCTCAGTCGGTGTCGCACCAGGTTGTTTTAGGGTTGCCAGCATGATCCGTTCGGGGTGACCAGTCCCCCGGCTCTACAAAACCGATCACCAAACACGATATAGCAGTCACCAGTCCGGTTAGGACAAGACGGCGAGCCACTTTGCTTATATGCGAACGATTCGAGCGATCCTAGGTGTCCTAAGCAAAGCGGCCAGCGCTATATGGGAGGACTTGGGGCTTTGGAAAACTGACCCTGTTCTGTTCCTGATTGACTGACAAAACCTACACCCAGGTCTGGGAAAGCCCTCACCCTAGCGCTCTCCCACGGGGTAGGGTTGATTCTCTATCGGAAGAAAAACTGTCTTTGTTCAAACCGGTTAGCTAAGGCGAAGATTGCGGTCAACAGTGATTCGCTTCTACTGGGGGCCTTTGGATTGCCCCCAGACCCCGCTACGCACGGCCTTCGGCCTACCACCAGGACGCACCGCCGTCCTGGACCTCGCGGACAGTGTTACTAGCTGTGCCATTGCAACGATCGTTTCGTGCAGATTTCGTGACAGCCACTCAACATGGCTGCGATTTTTGAGGTGGCTTGTAGGGCCTATCAGCTTTTTCTCTGTCAAATGAGTCAACCCTAGGGGTTGGGGGTGAGGGCGAACAACTTTTGCCAGTCAACCAGGTTCTGTTCTTATACCGGAAGTTATACAGATCATCAGCAAGTTGGACCTATCAATAACCTGAACGCAAACAGGCCCCCGTCATATTGGAGATAACCGATTCGCTAAAGGCGTATTCATCTCCATGAACCTCCATTTTTGCCCTCGTCTTGCCCAGCTTGCCCTCGCTGCCACCCTGGCTACAGGTGCCCTTTCAAGTCCTTTGGTCGGGGGCAATCAAGCCGCCCTGGCAGGAGAATTTGTCCGACGCGACACAGACACCGAAAATCCGTTTTATGACATCGTCGATTCGTTTCAAAAATTTGCTAACACGGAGGCTGCAGCGCTCGATCTTACTCAAGTGGGTGCCCGAGAGCTAGATCCAAATAAACTTAATCTTCAATATGACCATGAGATCAGCATCTTTTTTATTAATGAGGGTGCCGGTTACCGCAACCAATTAGGCGTTACCGTCACGGGAGAAACACAGCTAGAGGAGATGGTCTTTGCAGATATCACCTGTGTGCAAGATTGCAGCTATACCGGTTATCGTGCCCCTTTCAATGAGTTTGGTACGCCCGATGGCAATCCCCTCGCTATTGGCGACTATTACAACTTGGGGTTGGTAGAAGGGGGCAGCAGCTTAGACTTCTTTCTGCGTCGAGATGGCTTTGGGCGATCTGAAACGGATGTTTGGTACACCGACACCAACCTCAACTCTGATGACTTACAACATGTCATTGCCTACGAATTCAACAATTATCTTGTCCTGGCTTGGGAGGACCTTAAGGGCGGCGGCGATCGGGATTATAACGATGTTGTATTTGCCATCGATTTTGGCGAAGACAATCTTGAGCAACTTGACGGGATGAAAAGCGTCTCGGAACCGAGATTTTCTGTTCTGGGTTTTGCCATGGTTGGCGCAGTTGGACTTTCTTTTTCTCGTCGTTCCAGAAAAGAAGTTGGCTAATGTTGACGGGTTCAATAAGAGTCGATTGGCTGGAATTTTATAGTCTAATTCTGGTGAGAATATAATGAGAAAATCTAATTTGGATGGTCAGGCTGTAATTCGTGACTTTATTAGTGGTGAGGGGAGCCTAATCGCCAATAAAAACCCTACGCATTCAACCCGCATTGGAAACAAGTCGATTACTAGCCCGGAATGACCAGATTTTGGCGATCTATCGTACCAAATCACATCAGAGCTGCGTCCTGATGTGCCCCAATTCTGAATATTCAACCTTGCTAGAAAAGGCGCTGACAGATCATGATCATTTGCCCATAGGACAGTGCTGATTCATTGCCGCTATTGAGTATAGCCCTCACCATTTTTTTGACTGTACAATGCATCCAGACTTAGAATTGCTCCTTCCAACTGGAGCTTCTCCATCAGATTACTGCACCACTTTCAGTTCACGGTTCTTTGCTTCACGCAGCGCCGCTAAATCAACGACTTGCCCGCTGCCATGCAGTGTTAGCTGGCACCTTCAACCGTAAGCGTCCCTGGTACTACGCTGGCTGAGCGAAGTCGAAGCCAAAACCTATGCAAGATGTCCCCTTCGACTCCGCTCAGGGGACGGTTACCCTTCAACCAAAGCAATTTACCCCTCGAAATCTCGGGTGAGAGATTGGGGGTAAAACTGTTGCTATTCGTTAATATTATCGATGATAAACCGCTGTGA
>CAYGVA010000241.1:0-6154 GCA_964353225.1 uncultured Leptolyngbya sp. | reverse complement strand
CCTCAGCCCCGCCCCAACGACCCCAACCGCGAAACCGTCCGTCATCTACTCTTGGGGTCATCGACGGCGGTGAAAAATACAATCCAGGTGTTGCACAAGCTGGGTTACGCCGAGCCCAATGACTGGAGCAAACCGTTGCCCACGGGCCGAACTGGGGAGGTGATGGCGATTTTGACCAAGTATCTGTTGATGCCCTGATGGATAGTTATGCAGGGGAGCCCTGCTTCCGCCATCCGCTCAAGTTGTCACTTTAGCCCTTGTGCGGTCTCAAATATCCTGTGGAGACCGCACCGTGATACCTAGGCCGGATGGGATAAAGACGGTTGTTCTACCTTTAAAGCATCAGCCCTAGTGTTCTGTCAGCTTTCGATTTGTAGGTTGGGTGACGCGATAGCAAAACCCAACACAGCCTATGATTGTTGGGTTCCACTACGTTTCACCCAACCTACGAAACCCTGATTTTCAAGATTGACAGGCCACTAGCCTTAGCCCCCTGAGCGGAGAGGCTACAGGCTAGGCTGAAGCCCCAAACTACCGTTAATCGCCAGCCTCGTCGATAACGGCGGCACGATCAAGCAGGAGTAAATTTCTGAGTTGGTTGGTGTCTAACTCGGTCAGCCACTTTTCACCGGCTCCCACCACCTGCTCTGAAAGGGTCTTTTTAGACTCGATCATGTCGTGGATCCGTTCTTCGAGGGTGCCGGTGCAGACAAATTTATGCACCTGAACATTGCGGGTTTGGCCAATGCGAAAGGCGCGGTCCGTGGCTTGGTTTTCGACCGCTGGGTTCCACCAGCGATCGAAGTGAAAGACGTGATTGGCGCGGGTCAGGTTTAGGCCCACGCCCCCAGCCTTCAGGGACAGGATAAACAAACGGGGGCCATTGGGATCCTGTTGGAACCGATCCACCATTTCCTCCCGTTTGGCTTTGGAGGTGCTGCCATATAAGAACAGGGTTTCCTGCTTAAAGGTTTGGGTTAGGTGAGTTTGCAAGCGTTTTCCCCATTCGGCAAACTGGGTGAAAATCAGGGCGCGATCGCCCTCATCCAGCAATTCTTCCACCATGGCGTCAAACCGCTGGAGCTTGCCCGAACGCCTGGCATGGACGGGGGTTTCTTCCTTCAACAGTTGGGCGGGATGGTTACACAGTTGCTTGAGGCGGGTCAGCAGTCCCAAAATCATGCCGCGCCGCTGCACCCCATCGCTGGCCTCAATCTCCCGCAGGGAGGTTTCCACCGCCGCTTGGTACAGCTCGGCTTGTTCCCCAGACAGACCACAAAAGACCGTCATCTCTTGCTTCTCGGGTAAATCCTGGATGATGGTGCGATCGGTTTTGAGGCGGCGGAGGATGAAGGGCTGCACCAGCGATCGCAGGGTTTTGAGGGATGCGGTATCGCCATAGCGCTCAATCGGGGTGGCAAAGCGGCGCTGGAAGAAATTTTTGGGGCCAAGATAGCCCGGATTGAGAAAATCCATCACCCCCCACAGTTCCGACAGGCGGTTTTCTACGGGGGTACCGGTCAAGGCAATGCGAAACTGGGCATTAATCTGCCGCACAGCCTTGGATTGCTTGGCCTCGGGGTTTTTAATATTCTGGGCTTCATCCAACACACAGCCCTGCCATGCAACCCGTTCTAAATCCTTGGTATCCCGTTGGACCAGGGCATAGCTGGTCAATACCACATTGACCGATTTAGCCTTACGGGCAAAAACGGCCTTGTGGAAGCGCTTTTCGCCGTGGTGCATCAGCACCGTCAGTTCGGGTGCAAACTTGTGAATTTCCCGCTCCCAGTTACTCAACACTGAGGTGGGACACACCAGTAGGGTCGGCCCATCCAACAGGTCCTGCTGTTTAAGGTGAAGCAGGAAGGCAATCAGTTGAATGGTTTTACCTAGGCCCATGTCATCGGCCAGACAGGCCCCCAAGCCCCACTGCTCTAAGAAGGACAGCCACGAGACCCCGCGCGCTTGGTAGGGCCGCAGCTGCCCCTCAAATCCAGAGGGCTCCGCCAGCGGTTCTAGGGTTTTGTTGCCTTGGGTCAGGGTTTTAATCAGATCCTCTAGGACCCCTGATGCCTCAAAACTGACCACGGGCAGCTTATCAATCACCTGGGTATCCCCCGTACTCATGCGGAGGGCATCTTCCACATTCAGGGAAATCGGTTCTTGACGCCGCTGGAAAAATTCGCGCGCCGCCCGAATATCCTGGGGCCGCAACTCGACCCACTGCCCCCCCATTTCCACCAAGGGGGTTTCTAGGGCCACTAACCGCTCAAAGTCTTTTTGGGAGACGGTTTTACCCGCTAGGGATAGCTCCCACTGCACATTCAAAAAGCTTTTGAGGCCGAGCCGCTGGCGCTGTTGCCGTTCCGGGGCGGCAGCTTGGAGGCGGATGCCCAGGCGACTATTGCCATCCTGACCTTGGGGATTGAGACCTGGGGGCAAGATCACCCCAAAGCCTCCATCCTTGAGGCGGGCGGCAGTGGCTTTTAAAAAGACATAGGTTTGGGCAGGGTCTAGGGCACAGTCATGGGGCGACTCTTGCTGGAGGCTATCTCGAATCGGGTCGCAAAGGCGGGCGGCCCGCCCCAAACCCGCCAATAGGGTTTCCTGGGGGGCTACGATCGCTTCTCCCTGAATCACCGCCTGATCCACGGGATAGCGCCACAGGGTTTCAGCGGGAATCAGGCAGTCGGCATCTTCGCGGCATTGCAGATGATAGACCAATCGCCAGTCTTCGTCCCCTTCGGCGGGGGGGGTGAGCACCACGCAGAGACGGAAGCGATCGCTAATGCTCGCATCATCACTTTTGAGGGGGGCCGTCCAGGTATTGAGGGCATCGCGGAGGCGGGCGGCGGCGATCGCACTGCCCTCAAATCCCTGAATCTCACTAGAGGCGCTCCCTAAGGCCTGGAGCCACTCCCGCACTGGCAAATCGGGGCTAAGGACATCCGTACCGGTAATGGTGCCTTGGGTTTGGGTGCGCACTTGGGCATCGACCATCGCCCCCAAAAAGTCCTGGAGCAACGTCTCCGGTGCCGCCGCCAGGGGAACGGCTAAGGGCGGCGCTGAGGCTTTGCCCGACGATTTCCCCGTCGCCCCCTGGTACATCCGACAGGCCAGGGGCATGGTTTGGGCAAACTGCTGCTGCCGCTCCCCGTCGGTGTCGCTGTCCAACAACAAGCGCCAATAGGCCTGGGTCGATTTGCGGGCCAGCGCCAAGGTCGGCAAATACTTACCCCTAGCTAAGAGATCGAGCCCCCAGCGGGCAATGTGGGACCAGTAGCGCAAGTCTGGGCCGAGGGTGGCCCCGGCAATCGTGCCCGATCCGAGGGGAAGTTTTTGCAAGAAGGACGCCACCTCCCCTGGGGTGAGCCAGACCCCCGACACCTGCCAGGGGTGAAGCACTTGAGCTTGACTGGCCGCTTCAGCACGGGTCTCTTCGACAGGCGGTGACTCAGCCGAATGCTGGGGAACACAGGCGGTGGCGGTGAGGATTGTTGGCAGGGCCAACACCTGGCTGAAGGCGCGCTCTGAGGTGGGGGGGGCGATCGCTACCGCTGTAGATCGTCGCCGTTTATCGCGCTTAGGGGCAGCGGCGGGCTTGGCCCAGATGGCATTGGGGAGCCCTTTGATGCGCTGCAAGGTTTGCTCTAGGGAGCCAAAATCTAGGCTGTAGGGATGGGGCTGGACAGCTTCACTGGTGGTAAGGGTCGCTGGGTCTAACCGTTGCCAAGCCTCACCCCAGAGAAAGAACCGCTGGACCTGAGCCAACCAACTGCCATGTAGGATTACCATGCAATACGAATCGCTTAACAGAACAAAATTTAGAGGGGGGACCGATGAATATACCGTTCACCTTCCAGTTAAAGGACGCTACCCCGGTGGTCTTGGACCTAATGCAGTCAGGGGAGGTGGAGACTGTACGAGAATTGCTGAATCACATTATTTCAGAGGGGGTTAGTTATCCCCAAGATCAACCGCTCTCCCCTCAAGATTTTCAGACCTATTGGATGAAGGGGGATGCATTTGTGGTGCGGCGCACCTCCGGTGGGGATGGTGAGGCAACGATGGGGACAACGGCTGCGGGGGAGATCGTCGGGGCGTTCTATATCAAACCTAATTTTCCGGGGCGGTGTAGCCATATTTGTAATGCAGGTTTTATTGTACCGCCTGGGGTTCGTGGCCAAGGGGTGGGTCGTCTGATGGGGGAAGCGATGTTGACCCTGGCCCGCGATCGCGGCTATCGAGCCGTTATGTATAACCTGATTTTCGAGACCAATATCCCTTCCCTAAAGCTGTGGGAGTCTTTGGGCTTTCAAGAAATTGGTCGAATTCCCGGTGCCGCCCACCTGCCTGACGATCGCTATGTGGACGCGATCATGCTGTACTGTCCATTGACTTAGATTTCCACCACAACAGGGGTATGGTCGCTGGGTTTCTCCTGTTTGCGGGGTTCCACATCAATCCAGCAGCGCTGGGCTTGTGCATAAAGGGGCGGTGACAGGTAATGGTGATCAATGCGCCAGCCCCGATTACGACGGAAGGAGGCGGCCCGGTAGTCCCACCAGCTAAAGTGACCGCCCTCCGGGGTGAATTTGCGAAATGCGTCTTGAAAACCAAGGGCCAATATCCCCTGGAGGGCCTGCCGCTCCACAGGCGAGGCCATAATGTGCTTGTCTTTGCCCTCTGGATCGTGGATGTCGATATCTTCTAGGGCGATATTGAAGTCACCGCACACCAAGACCGCTGGGTTCTCGGCCAATAGGGCTTGTAGATAAGCCTTCAGGGTCTCTAACCACCGCAGTTTATAGGCGTATTTGTCACTGCCCAGGGCCGACCCATTGGGCACGTAGAGGTTGACAATCCGGACCCCGTCTAAAACCCCGGTAATCACCCGCTTCTGATCGTCTAAATCCCCCACGGCAGCTTCCCCCAGTACCGAGGCAAACCCAGCGCTGACGTTTTCTAGGGGTTGGCGACTCAAGAGCGCCACACCGTTATAGGACTTTTGACCACTGATCGCGGCGGTATAGCCGATTTCTTCAAAGGGCGCTAACGGAAAGTCCGGATCCACCACCTTGGTTTCTTGCAGGCAGAGCACATCCACCGGGTTTTCAGTGAGCCAGTCTACCCCATGGGTGAGGCGGCTGCGAATGGAGTTCACATTCCAAGTGGCGATCTGCATGGGCGGTTAAAGCAAGGACATTCACAACAATACCGATAGTAAGCGTCCCACGGTTTTGCCTAGATTGCGCCTGCCAAGCGTGACCACATCCCAGGGTTACTCTTCACGCTGATACCCCAGCTCCCCTAGGTGCAAGCGCGACTGTCGCCATCGAGGCTGCACCTTTACAAATAGCTCCAGATAGACCTTGCCCATAATGAGCTTTTGCATCTGTTCACGGGCACTACTGCCAATGGTCTTGAGCATGCTGCCCCGCTTGCCAATCAAGATGCCTTTTTGGGAGTCCCGTTCGACATAAATGGTGGCCAAAATGCGGGTAATGGCCTTAGACTCCTCGATCCGGTCAATGGTAATCGCCACCGAGTGGGGCACTTCCTCGCGGGTATGGTGCAAAATTTGCTCACGAATCAGTTCCCCCATGATGAACCGCTCCGGTTGGTCGGTAATGAGATCTGGGGGGTAATAGTAAGGGCCGGGCTCTAGGGCTTCAACCAGTTGGGTTTGCAGCGCTGACTGCCCCTGTCCAGTTAGGGCTGAGAACTCAGCGACCGGCCATCCCTGGGCTGTGGCTAGGGCCTCATAGCTGGCGGTTACTGCGCTCGCCGTTTCCTCAGAACGCAGATCAACCTTGTTCAGCCCCAAAAAGACCGGTGTATTCTGTCGCGCTAGCAGCTCGGCAATAAAGTCATCCCCCCGGCCAGCGGGCACGGAGCCATCGACCACAAACAACACGACATCTACGACGGCGATCGCCATGCGGGCGTTGTGTACCAAAACCTTGCCCAATTCGTGGTGGGGCTTATGAATGCCGGGGGTATCGACAAAGATAATCTGGGCGGTGTCAGTGGTGAGAATGCCCCGCAGACGATTGCGAGTGGTTTGGGCAATGGGTGAGGTGATCGCCACCTTTTGACCAATCAGGAGATTCATCAGGGTGGACTTGCCCACGTTGGGGCGACCGACAAT
>CAYGVA010000240.1:0-6175 GCA_964353225.1 uncultured Leptolyngbya sp. | reverse complement strand
GCGATCGCGTCCTCTGCATGAACCGCAGAATCCTGTGCGAGGGCACCCCTGACCAAGCCCTTGCCCCCGAGCAGTTGGCCCTCGCCTATGGGCCAGAGCTGGTCCGCTATCACCACACTTGTTAGGGCAGTGGGGAATCGGGGAGTGGGACTGAATTTTCCCTCCCGCCATCCTCTACATCCTCAAAACCCAATTCTCGTTTTTCCCATTCTCCACTCCCTAACCCCCACTCCCACTCCCCTTATGCAAGCCGAATTCATCCGCGCTGTTGAACTGCTGCAACTGCCCTTTATGCAGCGGGCCTTGATGGGCAGTGTTTTGACTGGGCTGATGGGGGGCTTGCTGGGCAGTTTTACCATCCTGCGACAGCTCTCTTTTTTCAGCGATGCCCTCGGCCATTCGGCCCTGTTGGGCATCAGTATTGGGCTGCTGCTGGGGTTGAATCCCTCCTGGGTACTACTGCCCTTTTCGGTGCTGTTTGCCCTGGTGGTGACCTATTTTCTAGAGCGCACTCAGCTCTGGACCGATGCCCTGCTGAACATCATTTATTCCTCTTCTCTGGCAATCGGCATCATTCTGCTCAGCTTTCGAGACGAGTATCAGGGGGGCATCACGCACCTGTTATTTGGTGATATTTTGGCGGTCCAAACCGCTGATTTACTCTTCAGCGCGGTGTTATTGGCGGTGTGCGCCGGGTTCATCGGTTTGACCGTGCGATCGCAAATTTTCTTCACCCTCCATGAACCGATGGCGATCTCTCGGGGCGTCAACGTCTCGGCCCAGCGCACCGCCTTCATTGTGTTGCTGTCCCTGGTGGTGGGCATATCGATTCAGGCGATCGGCGTCTTGCTGATCAGCGCCTTTGTCGTCATTCCAGCCTGTGCGGCCCGCCTGCTCAGCCGCAAATTTACCCACTACATCCTGATCTCCGCTGGCTTGGGTGCCCTCGGTGCGGTGATTGGCATGCTCTTGTCTGCCCTATTTGACCTCCCATCCGGCCCCAGCATTGTCGCCGTGCAACTGGGGATTTTTCTACTGGCCGCCCTCATGTCAAAAGCCCACATTTTGGCTTCCTCACCATGACTCAAACCCTGGATACATTGCCCATCGATCATCCCGACAAGCGCCTCTGCTGCTACCAGAACCCATGGTCCGAGTTGCAGATTATTCGCATCACCAACATTCCTTATTGGTATTTCGAGCGGGTGGTCTTTGCCCACGATCGATGCCTCTTTGAAGCCGTCCCAGACGCATTGCTCGAAATCTACTGCGCCAATGGCTTCACCCCACAACTCACCAACTTGATTCCCTGTGAGCATTTGCAGATGGCAACGTCCTCGCCCAGGGTTCTAGGGGTAAGGGCATGATTGCTGCCCCACCGGAACTGACCCCGAAGCGAGGCATGCCGGTCACCCTGATTACGGGTTTTTTGGGGAGTGGCAAAACCACCTTGCTGAACCACATTCTGACCAACCGCCAGGACTTGAAGGTGGCGGTGCTGGTGAATGAGTTCGGCAACATCAATATCGACAGCCAACTGCTGGTGTCGGCAGAAGAAAATAGGGTGGAGTTGAGCAACGGCTGCATCTGCTGCACCATCAACGACAGCCTAGTGGATACGGTCTATAGCGTGCTGGAGCGAGAGGAACGGCTGGACTACCTGGTGGTAGAAACCACCGGTCTGGCTGATCCACTCCCGATCATGGTGACGTTTCTGAGCACGGCGCTGAAGTCATTCACCCGTTTGGATTCTGTGATCACGGTGGTGGATGCAGAAATCTTTACCCAAGACCATTTCAATAGTGATGTCGCCCTCAACCAGTTGCGCTATGGCGACATCATCTTGCTCAACAAGGCCGATTTAGTGCCAGAGGCCAAGCTGACTGAGCTTGAAGCCTACATTCACAGCATCAAAGAACAGGCCCGATGCCTGCGATGTTCGCTCACAACAGAGGCTGACGGGTTGCCGCTTTCCGCCTTGTTGGATGTGGGATATCCACCGGTTCAGTTATCCGAGCGGGAGCTTGAAGTGCGGGCGCAGACATCCCCCCATCTCACTCGGGATGGATTTGTCTCCGTGCCCTTCAAGAGCGATCGCCCCTTCCAGGTCGAAAAATTTGAGCATTTTCTGACCGCCCAAATGCCCATTGACGTGTTCCGCGCCAAAGGCATTCTCTGGTTCGACGGCGAGGACCAACGCCACATCTTTCAGCTCAGCGGCAAACGGTGCAGCATTAACCCCGAACCCTGGACGACGACACCGCAGAATCAACTCGTCTTCATTGGTCGCCAGTTGAACCCCTTGCAACTGCACCAACAACTCACCAATTGTTTGGCCGGTAGCCGTGCCTCGCTCCTGTCCTAGAACGAGACGGCCAAACCCAGCTTGGGTGTCTTCCAGTATTGCTGAAGTCGCCCAATACCCTGCCCTCAGGGCATGTTCCACCTACGGGGGAAGCCTTTCCCCCATTTTCTACCGCAGTTAGGACTGATTTATGACCTTATCGATTTCTCGTGACGACATGCGCTCAGGGATGCTCAAAACCAAATCTGAGCCCCCCGTCTCTACACAGGAGATGGAGCAGGCCGTCCGCACCCTACTGTTGGGTCTGGGCGAAGACCCCGATCGCGAAGGCCTGATCGACACCCCCAAGCGGGTTGTCAAAGCCCTGAAGTATCTCACTTCTGGCTATCACCAGTCCCTGGATGAGTTGCTCAATGGGGCCGTCTTCCACGAAAACGCCAACGAAATGGTGCTGGTGCGCGACATTGACCTATTTAGCTCCTGCGAGCATCACATCCTGCCGATTCTGGGTCGCGCCCATGTCGCATATATCCCCAACGGCAAGGTGATTGGCCTCTCTAAAATCGCCCGCATCTGTGAAATGTATGGTCGTCGCCTGCAAGTGCAGGAACGACTCACCGCCCAAATCGCCGATGCCTTAGGAGGATTGCTCAAACCCCAAGGGGTTGCCGTCGTGGTGGAAGCCACCCACATGTGCATGGTGATGCGCGGCGTTCAAAAACCGGGCTCTTGGACCACCACCAGCGCCATGCGCGGCACCTTCGCCGAAGACCCCAAAACCCGCCAGGAATTCATGAGCCTGATTCGTCATAGCCCGAAGTTCCATTAAGGGTAATGGGGTGACGGGTAAGAGGGTGATGGGGTGGCAGGGTGTTGGGGTGTAGAGACGTACTGAGTTTTGAATTCTGAATTTTGAATTCGTCCCATCAGCCCAACTCAAACCTCAAAACTAAACACTTAAAACGCTCCACTCTCTTACCCCTTTACTCCTCGACCCCTCCACCCCTCCACTCCCCAAACCCTCCCATGCAAAAAAACGCTGACCCCTTCGATACCCGCTTACCCGTCACCATCATCACGGGCTTTCTCGGCAGTGGCAAAACTACACTGCTGAATCACATCCTCCAGAATTTCGATGCCTTTCGCGTCGCGGTGCTGGTGAATGAATTTGGTGACATCAACATCGACAGCCAATTCTTGGTCACCGTTGAGCAGGACATGGTGGAGCTGACCAATGGCTGTATCTGCTGCACCATTAACGATGATCTGATGCAGGCCGTGCGTCGGGTGCTGGAGAAGCGCGATCGCATTGATTACCTCATCGTCGAAACCACAGGGGTCGCCGACCCGCTGCCGATTACCCTCACCTTTCTGGGAACTGACCTCCGGGACATGACCCGCCTGGATTCGATTCTGACGGTGGTCGATGCCGAAAATTTTGAGCTGGATTTATTCAACAGCCAGGCGGCGATGAGTCAAATCGCCTACGGTGATATCCTGCTGCTGAATAAAACCGACCTGGTTTCCCCGGAGCGATTGCAAGCTGTGGAAGCGGGGATTCGCACGTTTCGAGAAGATGTCAAAATTCTCCATGTCCAGCATGGTCAGGTGCCCCTGCCGCTGATTATCGATGTGAAGGCGGGTGAGCAGGGTCTGTATCAAGCCGTAGCCCAGGCCGATGCTGAAAAAGTCGCCCACGATCATCACGATCACAAGGATCACGACCACGGACACCACCACGAAAGTCACGACCATGGGCATCACCATGACCACGGTGCCCACGACCATGGCCACCATGCCCACGAACATCACCACCATCACTCCGATCACCTCGATAACGATGGCTTCGCCTCGATGGCGTTTCGCACTGACCAGCCCTTCTCCCTCAAAAAGTTTCAGCAGTTCCTCGACTTTCAACTGCCCCCGGAACTGTTTCGGATGAAGGGGATTCTCTGGTTCCAAGAAAGTCCCGCCCGACACTTCTTCCAGCTCACGGGCAAACGGTTTCAGCTCGAAGATTCGAAATGGCAGGATTCTCCCAGCAATCAACTGGTTTGCATTGGTCGCAGTCTGGATTTCAAGGCCATGGAAGAAAAGCTAATGGGCTGTATTGCAGATAAGGATTAGGTTTCAGGGATTAGGGAACAGGGAACAGGGAACAGGGACAAAGCTGCCTCCAAAATCCAACATCTAGGAGCCAGGAGTTAGGAGAACCCCACTCTTGCATACACCTATCCACCCTGCCATCCCTCCACCCCGGCACCCTGCTACTACCCTGCCACCCACCCCTCTACCCATGCCTCTCACCCTTTACAACACCCTCACCAAACACAAACAACCCTTTACCCCCATCCATCCGGAACGGGTGACCCTGTATTGCTGCGGGGTGACGGTTTACGATGACTGCCACTTGGGTCATGCTCGGTCATACCTGGGGTGGGATGTGCTGCGGCGCTACCTAAGCTGGCGGGGGTACACGGTTCATTACGTGCAAAACTTCACCGATATTGACGACAAAATTCTCAATCGGGCCAAAGCCAAAGGGATCACCATGGCGGCCGTTTCAGAGCGCTACATCGAGCGCTACTTTGAGGACATGCACCGATTGAATGTGAAGGATGCCGATGAGTATCCCAGAGTGACGGAGCACATTGAGGCGATTCACACGTTGATTGGCCAACTCGAAGCGAAGGGCTATGCCTATGCTGCCGGGGGCGATGTGTATTATCGGGTGGAGCAGTTTGCTGAGTATGGTCGGCTCTCGGGGCGATCGCTGGCAACCCTGCAAGCCGGAGCCAGTGGTCGCGATCTGGCCGCTACGGCCAAGACCAACCCAGCGGATTTTGCCCTCTGGAAGGGCGCAAAACCTGACGAACCGGCGTGGGATTCCCCTTGGGGACCGGGGCGACCGGGCTGGCATATCGAGTGTTCGGCCATGATTCGCGCCCGACTGGGGGCCACTATTGACATTCATGGTGGTGGCGGCGACCTCGTATTTCCCCACCACGAGAATGAGATTGCCCAGTCCCAGGCGGCTAACGGCAAGCCCCTGGCTAACTACTGGCTCCACAACGGCATGGTGACGGTAAATGGCGAGAAGATGTCGAAATCTCTGGGCAATTTCACCACGATTCGCGACCTGCTGGATGGCGGCTGGGCCGGGTATCCGCAGCCGTTAGACCCGATGGCGGTGCGGCTGTTTGTGCTACAGGGGCATTATCGAAAGCCGCTGGATTTTACGAAAGATGCGATTTTCGCCTCAATCAACAGTTGGCAAACGCTGAAATCCGGACTCAGCTTTGGCGACCACCACGGAGCCGTGCTGGGATGGTCCGCTACTATCCCAGCTTCTCCTCAAGAAATCAGCCCGGATAACCCCTGGGTCGCACGGTTCCAAACCGCTATGGATGATGATCTGAACACGTCCGGTGCTCTGGCGGTGCTGTTTGAGTTGGCCAAAGGGCTGCAGCGGGAGGGGAATCGTCTGGTTCACGAAGGCAAACCGCAGTCTAGTCCAGATCAGCTTTTGGAGCAGTGGCAAACCTTGATGCACCTGTCCCAAGTCTTAGGGTTTGAGGCCCAAGCCGACGATGATACGGATGCAGCGGCGGGTGACTTGGATGAGGCTGAAATCGCCGACCTAATCCAGCAGCGCCAAACGGCCCGACAACAGCGCGACTTTGCAACGGCAGATCAGATTCGCGATCGGCTGGCGAAAATGGGAATTGCGTTGGTTGACCAACCGGATGGCGAAGTCCGCTGGCATCGACAGTAAATCAACAATAGTGCCAACAGTTCCAGGTGAGCGATAGAGAGAGGCCGTCGGTAAGAACAGCGGCTTAACGAGTTACATCGAAAGGTTGAACAACA
>CAYGVA010000239.1:0-6181 GCA_964353225.1 uncultured Leptolyngbya sp. | reverse complement strand
ATGTGGCTCGCCGCCTAACCTATCTCTACCGGATGCCGACCCTCAACCATCAACTGCGGGTGGGGTTGAATTGGATTGAGAAACCCCTGCGCGATTGGTTATCGACCTAGGGTGAACCCACTTAAACGCTACCCTGCACCATTCGCCCTCACCCCCCAGCCCCTTCTCCCAACTTTAGGAGAAGGGGAGCCAGAAGCCCTTGACTGCGGCTTCTCACTCGCTCATTTTTGGGAGAGGGGGACCGAGGGGGTGAGGGCCATATCTGGACAATAAGAACACAGTGGATGACTTATTTTCTGCAACACGCTTAGATCGACTGGGGGCGAGTCTGCCATGCTAAAACCCAAAGTCATTTTCTTGGACGCCGTTGGGACCCTATTTGGCGTCAAAGACAGTGTCGGCTCCGCCTACGCCACCGTGGCCAGCCGGTTTGGGGTGACGGCGGAGGTGGACGCCCTCAACCATGCTTTTTTTGAGCATTTCAAGGCCGCTGAGACCATGGCCTTTCCCGATGCGGACCCCACGGATGTCCCCGCAAAAGAATATGCCTGGTGGCAAGCGATCGCCGCGCAATCGTTTCAAACCGTCGGAGCCCTAGACCAGTTCACCGACTTTGATGCGTTCTTTGCCGATCTATATGCCTACTTTGCCAGCGCTGAACCCTGGTTTATCCATGCCGATACCTACGATTCCCTAGAGCGCTGGAAGTCCATGGGCATTCAACTGGGGGTCATCTCCAATTTCGATTCCCGCATCTATACCGTATTAGATGTCTTGGCCTTGTCAGACTTTTTTCAGTCGGTCACCATCTCCACAGAGGTCGGCGTCGCCAAACCCGACCCGTTGATTTTTGCAACAGCGCTCCAGAAACATCGCTGCGCCGCCTTTGAAGCTTGGCATGTGGGTGATAGCTACAGCGAAGACTACGAAGGGGCTAAGGATGCTGGATTACGGGGTATTTGGCTGCGCCGCCCGCCCCTTCCCTCCACCGTATAGGTATATATACCGGGTGAAGAATTATGTAACCCGTCAAGATCACTGTGGATTTGCGAGTATCTCTAGTAAAGGCAGTTTGACAAACTGTTGACACAACTTCAGTCAGAGGTCGGATATGGATACTGTCTTAATGATGGTGGCGGTTATCTCTGCGGTCTGCATTTCGCTCTTCTTGTATAACCGGGTTGTCCTGGGTTAAGGCACTCACGGTGGGGCGCTGCTGCAACAGGGCAAAGTATTGCAACAGGGTGTTGCAATAATGGGATGAAACCGAGCGCATGCACCCATGACCGATCGCCTTGCTCCCCTAGAGCCGCTCTACGATCAACTCCTCACTCGCCTCAAAGACCGGATTCGCAACGCCCAGGGTCGGGCTGCCCTCAGCGTCAATCGAGAGCTGGTGATGCTCTACTGGCACATGGGCCGAGATATCCTACAGCGTCAGACCGATCAGGGTTGGGGCAGTAAGGTGATTGATCGCCTCGCCGAAGACCTGCGCCGGGACTTATCCCATAGTCGAGGCTTCTCCTCCCGCAATCTACGCTACATGCGGGCCTTTGCCGAAGCCTATCCAGAGGAGTCGTTAATCTCCGATACCTTGGCGAATCTGCCCTGGGGCCATAACGTGCGGTTATTAGACGCCCTGGAGACGACAGAAGAGCGGCTTTGGTATGCCCAGCAGGCGATCGCCCAGGGCTGGAGCCGTAATATTCTGCTGGTGCAAATTGAAAAACAGCTTTATCTGCACCAGCAGGAGAGCGCCATCACCAATTTTGAGCGCACCCTGCCCCAACCCCAATCAGACCTGGCCCAAAGTCTGATTAAAGACCCTTACCACTTTGATTTTCTAGCGCTGGGGGCTGACCTCCAAGAGCGGGATGTCGAGAAGGCGCTGGTGGAAAAGATTCGCGATTTCTTGCTGGAGCTGGGGGTGGGGTTTGCCTTTGTGGGGAGCCAGTATCGACTGGAGGTGGGAGGCGAAGACTTTTACCTAGATTTGCTGTTCTATCACCTGCAATTGCGCTGCTATGTGGTGATTGATCTGAAACTGGGGGATTTTCAGCCGGAGTATTCCGGCAAGATGAATTTCTATGTGTCGGCGGTGGATGACCTGCTACGGCACGAAGCCGATCAACCCACCATTGGCATCATTCTCTGCAAGACCAAGAACAAAACCATCGCTGAATACGCATTGCGGGATGTGCAAAAGCCCATCGGGATTTCGACCCATCGCTTTGGCCAAGAACTGCCGGAGGATCTGAAAAACAGCCTCCCCTCTGCCGAGGAACTGGCCCAACAAATGAACCAAGCCTTGAAGCCATAACGGTTCCGATTATTGGTTCGGGCGAGCGACAATGGTCTCAAAGAGAGGGACGAGGCCGAGGTTAAATAACCGTTCCCGTGCGGCTGGATTCTGTAGGGCTTTGACGGCAAGCTGAGGATAGGCGATCGCCTCTGCTCGGTTACTCGGCAGGCCATGGCTAAACAGCCAATATTCGTCCAGATTACGAACTTCCATGCTGGTTTTCTCCAACTTTCTTCTGATCTAAATCATGTTTGAGCAACAACCCCAACCCTTAAGGGCAAAGGTGCAACAGCTTTCCCAGGCGGCCCTGGCCAGCAATGAACCCACCCGCTGGTTTGAAGAACTCTATGCCCAGGCGGAAGGGCAGACCGATCAGGTGCCCTGGGCGCGGCTCACGGTGCATCCCCATATTCAACACTGGTTGGATCACCGACAAATCCAGGGCAACGGCCAACGGGCGATGGTGGTCGGCTGTGGCCTGGGGGATGATGCCGAAGCCTTGCAAGCCTTGGGGTTTCAGGTCACCGCCTTTGATATTGCGGCGACGGCGATTGCTTGGTGTCATCAGCGTTTTCCTAACTCATCGGTCAATTACCAGGTAGCCGATTTGCTGGCCCTGCCTCCGACCTGGCAGCAAGGCTTTGATTTGGTCGTGGAATGCCGCAATGTACAAGCCTTACCCCTATCCGTGCGATCTCAGGCCCTAGCAGCAGTGGCGGCCCTGGTGGCCCCCGGCGGCACCTTATTGGTGGTGACCCGACTGCGCCCTAGCGAGGGCACACCCGATGGACCCCCATGGCCCCTCTCCAACGCTGAACTCGCCCAGTTAGCAACTGGGGGGTTGACCGAGCAACAGCGGCAGGCTTTTAGGGTGGGTGATGACCCAGCCCAGCCCACCATTGACCAGACCTGGGTAGAGTACCGCCGTTAGGGGGGCTAGGGGCTTTAGGGAATCTAAGGGTGGTTAGCGGGCGGCGATCGCGCAGGTCTCAGCCAAGTCAGACCAAGGGGTATCGCCCGGATAGAGCCTGGCGATCACCTGGCGCACGAGCAGAGATAGCTCCCCCCCATGGCGTCGTGTCTGCTCAGAACAACACCAACCAGATCGGGGAAAAATCAACTGACTGGGGGCAACTGCCCATTCCACCGGAGCCCAGCGCTGCAGATAAAACAGGTTGCCTTGATAGGTCAAAGGGGCATATTGAAACCGCACATAGGCTTTGTGAGCCTGGCGCTCCCAATGGGGTAACAGTAAGCACCCCTGCGCTGTGAGTGCCGCTTTGATGGGCTCAAGCACCAACGCCCACATCATTGCACTGGGCTTACCCGGTCCAGGCAAGCAATTGGGGCAGCGTACAGGATAAATCGTTGGCAGCATGGTTCTGACCGTATCGACTCAGCGCAGCGTCAACTCCTCACACCCCTATTATCTGCCTTGCTAATCCTTGCTCTAAAGGATTAGCAAGCAATCGATACCTGGCCGTTACCTTTGTTGATGCATGGCGCTGGACGGGCTAGGGCAGGTTCTCCCGAGTAATGACGCCGGACAAATCCAGGTGATCCCAGTCATCAGTGTCCATGGGCGCACCTTCATATTGAAAGGTGATGCCCTCAACCCATGGCCCTGCAAGGTCGGGTTGCAGCAAGGTATGGGTCAAGGTTTTTGAGGTGATCAGGCCACCGGTACTCCCTTGAAAATAGGTGGACTGCCAACTCGCCCCAGCGCACCCCGGCAAGGGGACTGCAGGGTCGAGGTCTACGTGCCAGGGATGCTCGGCTAGATTGATCGTTGCTGTCTTCTCCTCAATGTTGACCAGTTCAATGGGCAAGCCACAGAATTCTAGCCGGGAGATCACCGTGACTAATTGTGCTAGGGCGGCGTCTGGACTGAGATCGGTGGGTAGGGCGATCGTCAAGCGCGTTTCAATGTCTGTCGCGTCGGCATTGCCCCCATACAGGGTCAGGGCCGACGCCACCTGGGCGGGCTCAGGGGTCTGCACCGGTTGTCCGGCTCGATCGCCCATGAGGCCCCCTTGCCGCCCAATGAGGGCTCCGCACAGGAGTCCTAGCCCCCCAATGGCTAAAAGCTTGACCCAGGTTTTGCTGGACATAATGACGATTAATCCTGAAACTGCATCACTTCCAGGGCTCTCAGGCGACGGTCAGCCCAGGGGGTGCCGTTCCTGATCTCCCCTGCACCCTGGGCATCCTACGAAGCATGACCAACAGGGGTGTTCACGGGACCTAGGACCCTGAGGATTTTCGCCCTGGCCAGAGGGCGATCGCCACAGCACCCATCACCATCCCCGCCGCCGCCCCCAGGCTAAGCACCACCCCAAAGGGCAGCTCCACCGACTCTAGGAACAAAAACTTGAGGCTGACGGGGGTGGCATTTTGGACCGAGATGATCGCCATGGCCACCACCCACACCGCCGGAACCACCGCCAAAATCACTTTATTCATGGTTGTGCCCAGCTCTGATCATGGGGCCATTGTGCCACTGACGGTGAAGAATGCGGCCAGCGGTGAGGACTTGCGATCATCCATCCCCCTCCGATAGGATGATAGACCGGGCGTTTGAGAGAGATTATGGCCAAGCGAGTTCAAGTGGTATTGCGAGAAGAGATTCGGAAACTGGGTAACGTGGGGGACCTTGTTGAGGTGGCCCCTGGTTATGCCCGCAATTTTTTGTTTCCTCGGGGCATGGCGGTTCGCACCACCCCTGGGGTCCTAAAGCAGGTGGAGCGCCGTCGTGAGCAAGAGCGGCAGCGCCTAGCCCAGATTAAGGCCGAGGCTGAAACCATGAAAACAGCTTTGGAAACCATCGGGCTATTTACCATCAAAAAGCCCGTGGGCGAGAACGAAGCTATTTTTGGTACCGTCACCTCTGCGGATGTGGCTGAGGTCATCGAGACCAACACCACCAAGGAAGTGGATCGCCGCGAGATTACCGTCCCTGACATCAATAAGTTGGGCGAGTATCAAGCCACCATTAAGCTCCATGCTGAAGTGACCGCCACCATCAACCTGCGGGTAGCTGCGGAATAAGGTCCATCTAAAACGCCCGATCGCTTTACCCCAAAAGCGTTTTAAGACAGGCTGGGACGCACATCTGTGCAGCCATGATTGGCTCCCGGCCTGTTTTGTTGTATGCAAATGACGGACCCCTGCTCGGTTCAATCAGCTACGGTAGTGACAGCTTGTCCGCTTGTTAGGATGCCCCATGGTTCAGAACCTTGATTTCCAGACCTACAGCGATCGCCTCCCCCCCCAAAACGTAGAAGCGGAAGAGGCGATTCTCGGGGGCGTGCTGCTGGACCCAGAGGCGATTGGCCGGGTGATGGAGGTGCTGAACCCCGAAGCTTTTTATATCAGCGCCCATAAACTGATTTATCAGGCGGCGGTGGATTTGAATGGCAAGGGCCAGCCCACGGACCTGATGTCGGTGACGGCTTGGCTCAAGGATCGGGATCTGTTGGAGAAAATGGGGGGCCAAAGCCGCCTGGCCCAACTGGTGGATCGCACCCTCAGCGCCGCCAATATCGACCAGTACGCCACCCTGGTCATGGATAAGTTCATGCGGCGGCGGCTGATTCAAACCGGTGGTGAAATCTCCCAATTGGGCTTTGAAACCAGTGCTCCCCTAGAGCAAAGCCTAGATCAAGCGGAACAACGCCTGTTTGCCATTACTCAGGACCGGCCCCAGCAGGCCCTAACCTCCACCGCCGATATCCTGATCGACACCTTCTCCGATATTGAGCAGCGCTCCCTTGGCATGGTTTTGCCGGGAATCCCCTGTGGGTTCTATGACCTGGATGCGATGACCCAGGGATTTCAGCGATCGGACTTGATCATCGTGGCGGGGAGACCGTCGATGGG
>CAYGVA010000238.1:0-6212 GCA_964353225.1 uncultured Leptolyngbya sp. | reverse complement strand
TTGCGTGCCCTAAAACCATAGGGGACAGCTTGGTTGAACGGGCGATTATGGTATACCCCCGCTTGGAGTGCTGATGTCGTCGCTAAAGCCAAATCAGGGGACTGCTGCAGGTTGGCTTGCTGGATAATATTGACCGCCCGAATCGCCGCTACCAAGGCATCTAAGGGTTGCTGAGTTTGTAGGAGTAGGCTAGAGGCCTCTGCCAGAGCTAAGCTGACATCGGCTAGGGCCAGCCTTTCTTGATCTTTTGCCACCCCCAAAGCGACTTCAGCCTCTGCCGCTTGCACCTGGGCTTGGGCGAGCGTTGTCTCAGCCAGAGTGGCCTGTTGCAGCAGCCCTTGATATTGCTGTTGCGCCTGCTGAGCTTGCCCTCTAGCAATTTCTTCTTGAGCTTGAGAATCTTCGAGATCTGCTTCGGCTGCCTGTTTCGCAAGCTCAATGTCGTCTAGCTGATCGCCTAGCGCTTGAGTTTCTTGCTCTAACGCTTCAGATTGAGTCTTCAGCCTTTTATTCTCTTGGCCTGCAGCCTCTACTGCTGTTGCCGCTTCCTCTTCTTTTTCGGTCGCTCTAGCGACACGGGTCTCAGCCTCCTGGGCAACAAGGCTTGCCTGATAGGCCCATACCCCTGTTGCCATTGCAATCAGCAGCATTACCGCCGCAATCCCCGAACTGACCTGTACCCGCCGCCGCGCCTGCCGATTCGCATCTTCTAGCGTCTGCTTGGCCTCCTGCTCCGCCGCCAACAGCACCGCCATCTCCTGCTGCTCGGCTTCCTGACTGGCCTGCAAAAATAGGCGATCTACATTGCCCAGACTCTTATCCGCCGCCCAATCCTGGGCCTCCTTCAGAGTCTTTCCCCGCAATAGCCGCGATTCGTCCTCCTGCCCCGACGCCACCCAAGCCGCCAACTCATCCCCATAGGGCCGCAGCTCCCCCAAAGCCCCATCCACCCAGTCCGGGCTAAACACCGCCCGATAAATACGGTTATATACCTGCAATCGCTCCTGACGGGCCACCACCAGCCCCGCCAGCCGCAAAGTCATCTGCTCCGGGCTGCCATCCGCCGCCACCTCTCCCTGCAGCACCTGCTGATACAGCCCCAGCAAGCGCCCCCGCTGCTTTTCCCCCACCTGCAAAATCCGATCGCGGATCGTCTTCAGGTGAGGCGGCTCATCCTGGCCTTCCCAGTTGTCGATAATGCGGCTATGCACCAGCGCTGCCACCTGGGCCACCGCCTGCCCTGCCGGAATCGCACTCTCCCCCTGCAACAACTGACAGACCTTCTGGGTCAAAAACGGCTGCCCGCCAGTCCAGTCCAACACCGCTTGCAACACCGCCTCCGGCTCCGCCGCCACAGACCCTAACCCCACCAGCAAAGGGCTGGCTTCGGCAAACTCAAACCCGGTCAACTCAATGGCCTGACCGATATTAAACGGTGTCCGCTGTTTGTCTTCGATCAGCGTAGAAGGCGTCGCCACCCCCAAGAGGGCAAAGGTGAGGCGGTTAAAATCGGCGTTTTCCGAGCGGTTGTTGTAGCACTCGCGGATCACCGCAAAGAAATCGTCCGTGTCAAACTCCAGGCTGATCACGCTGTCGATTTCATCCAGCAAGATCACCACCGGTTGGTCCGTCTGGGTCAACAGCACCTCCCCCAGGAATTTGCCAAACCGCCGCACCGGGGTAAGGCGCTCCCGCTCCTCCCACCAGTCATCTAGATCAAAATCGTCATCCAGCCCCAGATCATCAACGATCTTGTCCACAATGCTGAAATACCACTGCTCCGGGGTGATGCTAGTGGTGCCCATGCCGCTGATGTCGATCGGCACGCAGGCGACCCCTTCCGCCGCCAGCCGCTGGGTGGTCTGTACCCGCAGGCTTGATTTGCCCATTTGCCGCGAGTTCAGCACATAGCAAAACTCCCCCGCCTTTAAGGCCGCGTAAAAGGCATCATCGGCCCGACGCCGCACATAGGTGGGGGCATTGGCGGGCAGGCTGCCGCCGACCTGATAGCGATAATCCGTCATGGCTTATCCCCCTCCAGCGTTAGTTAGGTGGGTTTGAAAATAATAGCGATAGAGATTGCAAAGGGGTTGTACCTCATTGCCCTGATACTTCACCAACCCCATACTGGTGAGCTTAAAGGCCTCCGTCGAGCCAATCTGGATGGGCTCCGTCGTGGCAATCACCTGCTTAAAGGCCGTCACCAGATCCCCATCCGCCTCTAGGTTGAGCAAATGGCGGCGGAGATGGTCATTGTAGAGGCCCCCTTCTGTCGGGGCCAGCTCCAGTAAGTCCGGCAAAGTAGTGCGTTCTCGCTTCAGTTGGTACAGGGCCGCCCGCAGCAGATAGGGGTGCCCCCCCACCAAATTCACTAGTTGGGTCAGGTCGTCCTCACTCAGGTCCAACTGATGGCGCTGCACCAGCTCCTCAATTTCGGCGGGCCGTAGCTCCCGCAGTTCAATCGGCAAGCCCACATTAAAGGGCGAACGATTGATGCTGAGGGGCACATACACCTCCTTGGAATGGACAATTACTAAGTGCAGGTTGCGCCAGCGATCGTCTGTCTTGCCCTCCTCATGCCACACCCGCAACATCCCAAAAAAATCCGTGGCGATGTCCGCATGTTAAACACCTGATCCACCTCGTCCAGCCCCAAAATCAGCGGGCCATTGACGGCGGTCAGGAGGTGTTTCTCAAAATAGCGCTGGCAGCGCCGCACCAGCCCCCGCGCCCCTTTCCAGTAATCGGCCAGCTTATCCTCTAGCTCCAGCTCTTCGGTGACGCTGCTGCAAAACCACTGCAAAAAGCTGTCCAAGTCCTTCAGTGTATCGGCCTCAGCCGTCTGGAAGCTCAGCCGTACGGTTTGGTAGCCCAACTGCTGGCCCTGGGCCAAAATCCGCATCATCAGTGAGGTTTTGCCCATCTGCCGAGGCGCTTTGATGCGAATGAGCGAACCGGGCCGTTCGATGGTTTCGTAGCAGTCGGATTCGACGGGCGGGCGCTCGATATAAAACGGTGAACCCACCGGCACCAGCCCCTCTGGCTCTTCTAACCGCAAGGCCGTTTCGCTGACTGGCGCTGAGGTTGCCGATGGGGTTGCATTCGCAGGGGTGGGCTCTGGTTCGACCGGCACAATTCCCAAATCTGCCAAGGAGAGATAGTCCGACAGCAAGTCTAGGACTGCGCCAATGCCCTGCCCCGTCGGGCCTTCCGCCCAGTCCAGTAGTTCTTTGGCGCGGTTGCCCTGGGCACCGGTCGAGATCACCCCACGGGGGGGCTCTAGGGCAAAGACAATTTCGTCAAACTGGGTTTGCGGCAGCGCATTCAGCTGCTTGATCAGCCGTAGACGCGCCTTTGCTGTTAAAAAGCCAGCCGTGGGGGAATCAGCCATGTCGCCATTAGACCTCTACGATCGCTTGCCGCTGCCAACACACAGGAAATTTCCTTTTAATTTACAGGACAGAGCTACGGCCAAGGACGGGGCTTGGGGGCGATCTCCCCCCTGTGCAGCCAGGTTTGGCTTAGCCCCCTTGGGCCGGAGCCTGCCCCTTCGGTACACGGCGGGCGAGTTGATGCCAGCTATCTTCCAAGAGGCTATAAAACACCGGCACCACAATCAAACTCAGTAGGGTTGAGGTGAGTAGACCGCCAATAATCGCCACCGCCATCGGTTGCCGCAGCTCCGCCCCAGCCCCCAACCCCAAGGCAATGGGGGTCATCCCCAGCACCGTTGAAGCCGTGGTCATCAAAATCGGTCGCAGCCGCACCAGCCCCGTTTTGAGAATGGCATCGGTGCGCCGCAGCCCCGATCGCCGCAACTGATTGGCGTAGTCCATTAGCAGTAGGGCATTTTTATCCAGTAGTCCTAGCAAAAACAGCAGCCCCAGCAGCGAGACCATGCCAAAGTCACTCTGGGTCACCAACAAGGCCAGCATCGCTCCCACCACCGATAGGGGCAAGGTCAGGCCCACCACCGCTGGTTCCAGCAACCGACCAAAGGGAATCAGCAACACCGCCAACATGCAGCACACCGCCAAGGCCAGGGTTTTACCGAAACTCCCCAACACCGCACCACTACGGGCAGAGTCGCCCCGCAGATCGATGCGAATGTCGGGCGGAATGATGGTCTTGGCGATATCTACCACCTGGTTGGTGGCATCCCCTAGGGCCTTGCCTCCGGTGAGGTTGGCGCTGATGTAGGCCACCCGCTGACCGTTGCGGCGGGTGATTTCCACTGTTTCATCGGCGGTGTTGGCTTCGCCAGAAATGCGGATGTCGGCAAACCCAGGCAGGGTTTCGATCTCAGCCTTGATCTCGGTGACGGCCTGTTTCAGGCTATCCAAATCGTCTCCGAGGAGGACCACCTGTAGGGGTTTCTCGCCGCCGATATCGACAAATTGCACATCCTCAACGCTGGTGACGATGCCATCTAGGTTGGGTAAATCTTGCCGTAGTTGGGCTTGGATGGCGGCGGTGTCGCGATCGCGATCCTGCCGCAGCTTGATATAGAGACTGCCCTGGTTGGGTTGGCCCCGTCCGCCCACGGTGGTAAGCACCGACGTCACCTCCGGCAATTGGAACACCTGCTCCTCCAAGGTTTCGGCATCCGTCAGGGCTTGTCTGAGGATTGGCCCCCTCGGATCTTGGGGTAAATCGGGGGATAGGGTGGCATCGGGTAAGGGGCCGAGGGCTAGGGGCGCTGCGGAGTTCTGGGTTTCATCGAGGGCTCCAGCGGGCGACCCGCTCGGCATCTCTGGGAGCGGCACCGTGTAGTTGAGGTAAAATTCGCCGCGATCGAGCTGGGGAATGAACCCCTGGGGAATGAGCGGAATAATCGCAATTCCGGCGATGAAGCTGGCGATCGCTAGCCCCACCACCATCCCCCGGTGGGTCAACGCCCACCGCAGCAGCCCACTGTAGTTGCGTTCTAGCCCAGAGGTGGGTACGGCATCCGAGTTGGAGGGGCTGGGGGGCTGGCCGGAATGGCGAGCCCGCAGCCAGTAAACCGCCAGCACCGGCGTGAGGGTGCGGGCCACCAGTAGCGAAATCAACACCGATGCTGAAATGGTCAGGCCAAAGGGCTTGAAAAACTGCCCCACGGTGCCCCCCATAAACGCCACCGGCAAAAACACCGCCACGATGGTCAGGGTGGAGGCCGACACCGTCAGGCCAATTTCTTCCGTGGCGATCAGGGCGGCCTGACGGGGGCTGATCCCCTGCTCCATATGGCGGACAATATTTTCGATTTCGACGATGGCGTCATCGACGATGATGCCAATGACTAGGGCTAGGGCCAGTAGGGTAATGGTTTCTAAGTTGAAGCCATAGAGGGCCATGACGATGCAGGTCCCCAGCAGCGACAGGGGGATCGCTAGGGCCGTAATCAAGGTGGCCCGCCAACTGCGTAGGAAGCCAAAAATCACTAGCACCGCAATCACGATCGCCCCTAGCAGGGAGTCGATGGTGGCCTGGGTGGCGGCTTGGATATAGTCGGCCTGGGTCAGGGCGAGGGTGATCTGCACTTCTGGCAAATCCGCTTGGAGCTGTTCCATGGCCGTTTTCACCCGAGCCACTACCTCTAGGGTGTTGGCCGTGCCCTGCTTTACCACCTGCACCGCCAGGGCATCCTGGCGATCAAACCGAATCAGGGTAGGGGGATTTTGCAGATCAGCGAGAAAATTGGGTTCGGCATTGCCCTGGGATGAGATCGATCGCGTGCCGACCCCCAGCAGGTCAGCCCTTAACACCCCATCAATGTCCCGCAGTTGGGGCAAAATTTCTGCTTCGGCCACATCGGCGAGGGCCGCTAGGGTGAGGGTGTCGCTAGAGAGGGCATAGCTCACCGCCGCCGCCTCATTCAGATTCAGCGGAATTACGTCGGAATTAGCCCCATCGGGCAAATTGGCCTGGGCGATCGCGGTTTCTGCTGCCGCCGTTGAGTCGGCCAGTGAGGTGCCCACATCAAAATTCAGGGTGATCACCGTTCGGCCCGGTGAGGTGGTGGAGGCAATCTCGGCTAGCCCGGTGAGGGATTGAAGCTGCGCCTCTAGGGGAACGGTGAGTTGGGCTTCACTCTCAAGGGCGTTGGCGATGGGGGCGCTGGCATTGACCACCACCACCGGAAAGGTAATGTCGGGAAAGAGGGCGTACTTTAAGGTGCTGAAGGCGAACAGACCCGCTACGGCGATCGCAATCCAGCAGCAAACGGTCAG
>CAYGVA010000237.1:0-6320 GCA_964353225.1 uncultured Leptolyngbya sp. | reverse complement strand
TGCGGGCCTGGATGTCTTCGGGGCTAAAGGCAAGTCGGCGCACGCCGCCGTTGGGCAGGGCTCCGACGGTGCCGATGGTTTTGATGGTGTTGTTGAGGCGATCACCGTTGACCTGTAGGGATGCGATCTCGCTTACGGTTAGCTGTGTCATTGCGATCAATTATTAACGACTTCTTAAGGCTTTAGTTCACTTGTAACCTTTTGCGGCCCTCTTCTGCCCAGGGTAGGGGGCGCTTTCGACCTCAGATGTAATGGCAGGCACAATGGCTGAGGGGCTCGGCATCGGCACTATGCTGGAGAGCGCGCCCCCTTGCATCCCATTCGCCGCAGGTTATATGTTCCTTTCTGAATTAGTGGTGAATCAGCAGCACCCCCAGGTAGATCCAGACCGGGGCGATGCCCACCAGTTTCATCAGCGGTTGATGCAGGGGTTTGCTAATTCGTCCATGGCAGTCCCGAAGGCAGACTGGCATATTTTGTTTCGCCAAGAACCCCACAGTACGGTGGTCTGGGTGCAATCGGCCATTGAGCCCGATTGGTCTCAATTACCGGAAGGGTACTTAATTCGGAGTAACACCCAACCCACAGACTGGGTTGCAAAGCAGTTGGTAAACCAGGGGTTTGCGTTTCGGCTCCGGGCTAACCCAAGCAAGCGCGATCGCGCCACCCGCAAGTTGATGGGGCTATCGGATGAGGCGGATCAGTTGGCTTGGTTACGGCGGCAGGGCGATCGCGGTGGTTTTACGGTGCAGACTGCGACGGTGAAGTCGTCCCCCCCGATTGTGGGCCGCAAGGGGGAGGGGGGAACCCCAATTCGCATTACTCCGGTTCTCTATGACGGGATGTTGACGGTCACGGACGGGGAACGATTTTTGACCAAGCTTCAGGAGGGGGTTGGTCGGGGCAAGTCCTATGGCTGTGGGTTGCTATCGATCTCCCAGAAGCCAGCTTAGGGGATGTTTTGAGGGGCGATCGCCGTTTTCTTCACAGTTACTCACCGACACTTTGTAAGGCTTGCAGGACTAAAGCATCACTTAGCCACATTCCCAGGCTTTTCAGTTTTTTAATAATGGGTTGCAGGCTATCAATGTGGCCCAATTGCTTGGACTTGATCAAAACACCAAGCGTCCCCGTGTACTGCAAGTCATATAAGGCAGCGATTTTACGGCCTAAGGCATCGTCAATAATCAGCAAACTGTTGGGTTGGATCAGACCTGCGGCAATAACCTCCGCTTCCCCTTGCCCTAGATCTGTCACATTAGGGATCAAGTCAGTTTTTGGCAGGGCTACATCCTGAATCCAGGGAATTTCAGCCAATGTTGGGACATCAATGCCTTGAACCTGACCAGCTGCAAGCTCTTGGATGACTGCATTGGGGGTGTGAACCGTTTCGTATAGCTTTTGTAGCAGATTCAACTCGCCCACTTGATGTAAGTACAGCATCGGAGAGGTGTTTACGACGACAAAGCGTTTAGGCATTGCAAATGTCTTGGGCCAGTTCTGCTGCTGAGAACTGGAAGGGGGAGACTTGGTAGTGGCCTAATGCCATCAAAAAAGCAACCCTAGACATTCCAGCTAGGTCGGCGGCGCGTCCTGATGACAATTTGCCGAGTTCAAACAACTTCACTGCCGCCAGCATTTGCAGCTCTTTGGCCATGCTGGTTGGAGTTTCTTTGAGACTGATCAGAACCGGCTCGGAAATCTCAACTTGAATGGTGGTCATAGCCCCAAGCTTGGTAAAATTATCGGCCTTGTTGGCTGGTCAAAGTGCCCATCGGAGCCTTCGCGCCAGATTAATGGATATAGGGAATCACCCTTTTCCCATCCTACCCACTAAATCTTAGTAAGCCTTAATAAGCGCGATCGCGCCACCCGCAAGTTGATGGGGCTATCGGATGAGGCGGATCAGTTGGCTTGGTTACGGCGGCAGGGCGATCGCGGTGGTTTTACGGTGCAGACTGCGACGGTGAAGTCGTCCCCCCCGATTGTGGGCCGCAAGGGGGAGGGGGGAACCCCAATTCGCATTACTCCGGTTCTCTATGACGGGATGTTGACGGTCACGGACGGGGAACGATTTTTGACCAAGCTTCAGGAGGGGGTTGGTCGGGGCAAGTCCTATGGTTGTGGGTTGTTATCGATCTCTCAGAAGCCCGCTTAGGGGATGTTTTGGGGGGCGATCGCCGTTGGCCTGTAGGGATGCGATCGCGTTTAGGCATTGCGAACGTCTTGGGCCAGTTGTTCTGCTGACAGTTGGAAGGGGGAGGCTTGATAGCAGCCTAATGCTATCAAAAAGGCGAGTCTAGACAGTCCGGCCAAGTCGGCGGCGCACCCTGGTGGCAGGGGTGCATCCCAGTTTTGCAAATGTCATTCTGAATGTAGCGATAGCGAAGTGTTGGCGCAGCCTGCCGCAGGCTTAGAATCCCGATCTTGCACGAGGACTGAGATCCTTCGCTACACTCCATTCCACTCAGGATGACAAAAGTGAGATGCACCCGGTGACAGCTTGCCGAGTTCAAATAATGGTACTGGCTGCCTAACGGGTGATGGATGAGTGATTTTCAGCTTAAAGCCTTACATAGAAAGGCTTTAAGCTGTTTTAGAGTGGATCTCTGAAATCCTGTCCTAACAAGCCTTCCCAAGCTATCACCCGTTAACAGACCAGTACCGAGGTGTGTCTAACGGTGAAGTTGAGCGGCGGCAGACAATCTTGGAGACAAAACCAAAGTATTTTGTTCGCCGCTCCAACGAATTGTTAGACGGCTTAGCTAAAACTTATAGCCGTACTTTTCTTCTCTTTTCTTAAAGGCAAGCTCACCACCTTCAAGAAGTTGCGTAATCTTATCACGAATATTTAAGTCTTCGATTGCTCCACAGCTATATTTGATCAATCCTGCGTCTGGTTCTGCAACAATTATTTGCTCAGCATCAGTATTGACTACAAGGTTGGCATTGTGAGTGGCAATTAATATTTGTCTCCTTTTCTTGGCACTCCGAAAAGCAGGAACAAGTTCATTAAAGATAAACCGATTATCAAGATGCTCCTCTGGTTGATCAATAAGCAAAGGTTTATCATCGAGTGAAAGCAAAATCTTAAGAAGAACGATAGCTCTCTCTCCCATCGAAAGGCTGTCAATCGATTTGTTATTAAATCTTATCTCTACCCCCAATTCAAAAAATCGTTTAAAGATGGCATTTAGGTAGTCTGAGCTAGTCACGGAACGCTTTAACCGCAAGTTTTTTGTCTTCGTTTCTATATTTTTCGCAACTTCAATATAAAGATTACTAGAATCTTCATCGTCAGATATTTGCTCTTCAGTGTGGCTAAACAAAGTATCTATAGATTCAAATACACTAGACAGGATTCGTTCAAGATCATCTTGAGAACGAGCACGATTATCTAACTTATCAGTTACTTGCTGAATATATTCAACTTTGCCTCGTGAATCAACAAAAGCAGAGAATTTTAGATTGTTTAGTATTTCATCTTTTCCATTCTCAAATTCATCCAAGATTTTTTGAAAAAAGAGTTTGATCCCCAACATTCTCTTCAGCATATCGGCATAGAGCTTGATCCGCTCGACATTTAGCTTGTTAAGCTGCTCTTTTTTGTCTTCAATTTCTGCAATTTCTTTCTCGATCTCCTGAATTTCGATATTTAGAGCGGTCAGCTTTTGGCGTAGATCAGCAATAGTTTTTCCAACACCTTCTAAGGCAGATATTTCTTGGTTCTTTTTGGAAACCTCGTCTCCAATATTACTTTTGGTTTCCCCCAAGCATCGCTTGTTAGCAGCAAGGCGCTCTTTAATCGTTGACAGATCCGCCAACTCAACAGGTAGTTCCTTGAGATTATCGGAGTAATCAAGAGATCCGATTTGATTATTAAGGCTCAAAACATTGCTTTGATAAAATAGTTCAAAGCTTGAAACTTGATTTTCAAACTGTTGAAGCAAATTCAGAATTTCATCGATCTTTATTCTTTTGTTTTTTAATTCTTCCAGCTTGTCTGTTAAAGCACGTATGACATCATCACTCTGCCCTTGTTTTTCCTCAATTGAAGAGATCCGAAGAGCAATGTCATCTTTTTCTCCACGTTTCATTTTAAGGCTGCTAATTGCTGCCTCTTCCTTCTCAGAAATTTCTTTAGATAATTGTTCAGTTCTAAGATTAATATTTTGAATCTTTTGCTCAGTCTCAGCTATAATCTTTTGTTCGTTGTCGTATGAGCCCCTGTAATCAGGAAGATTATCGAATACTAATTCAAGAATATGCTCGTTCAGCTTTTTGGGATTAGCTGAGTATTCTTCAAAGTGATTTTGAGTAAGATACAAAATGTCGGACTTTTCAAAGGGTAGGGATTCTCTCACCCCTACCGTTGCATCATAAGAAGCTTGAGATCTAAAAGTCAGCGAAAGATTTATAGGTGAAGTTGTGGGTCTTGTTTTGCCTTTTTGGGCATAGAGACGGTGAATAAATGAGGTTTCAAGATCAAATAATTTTCTGCCTTCTTGGAAGCAAGAGGCAATTATATCTAATAGTGCTGTCTTACCGGAACCGCGACCACCAATAATGGTTATAAGGTTGGAGTTTAATTCAACAGAAAAATCATTAATTGCTAATGAATCATTAAGTTCAGATTTTCTAATTTGCAAACTCTCCAATGTAAAAGAGCTTTTCTGTGCTTCGGGATATTCTGTTTGAATTCTAACTCGCTCACAGGGCTCATATAGGACTTGCTTAAGACCTTCCCATGAGATCTCTGATTTTATCCAGCAGTAGCGTTTATCATTAGGTTCTAAAAACCTCTCATCATAACTATGAGAGTCACATCCCCAAAGACATGGCTTCAATGATTTAAATTCATTGATAAAATCTTCTTGAGAAGAATGCTTCTCACCAAGGCAGAAGCTTCTAGTACCTTCGTTTGAGGAAAAAACTGCATGTGACATTTGAACAAGTTGCTTCCGCACAGCATGATCTTGTCCTTGCCAGCTCATCTCCGATAAGTCCTCGTCCGCAAGGACAAGGATATAATTACCTCTAAATCTAGAGTCAAGACGCTCCTTGATTTGTTCTGTCTTGACAACAACGTTCATACAGCCTACCCAGGAATCAGATTTATCCTGAAATGAAGATTCCTGTTCTCGTAGGCTTCTCCCAAAATCAATTAGATTGTTTAGCTTCAGCTTACGAGTATTCTGAGGCTCAAACGGTGTCTGTTCGTGGCAAAAGTCAAGGTCATGAAGGAATCCCTCTTCGATCTCTCGGGGAGATATTTCTGGTGAAATCAACACATGAAGATTTAGTCGCTTACCCTGCTCACTCCCTCGCCTAGTTGAATAAATAACTTTATCAACCCGAAACTCGATGTTCGGAAATATAAATATATCTCCTAGCTTTCCTGTTTCTTTAAGATTTAGAACTTTTTTATAGCCCTCGATTGTGAAGTAATCAGTGATCCCTAGAGCAACGATTCCTTTTTCTTGGGCTTTTGCAGTGATTTGCGTCACATACTTTTCCCATGTGTCTGAATCTTCTGCATTTCCAAACCCATTATTGAGTATTGAGAAAGGCGTATGCAGATGAAAATCCCAAATGTTCCACTTAGAACTTTGCCCCATAGCTTCTTAATCCCATAGAATCTGCTTTCCCAGGGTAGCAGCCACCTACGGTTGCCGTCTAACGATTGAGTTGAGCCGCGAACGCCGTCGAGTACGACGTCGTCGGGCTAACGGCTTCGTCGGCTCCAACGAGTTGTTAAGTCGTGACGGAGATCACTCTTTCAGGGTTCCCAAGCACTAACAGATAACTGTTATATTTGCCTCACAAATAACGTTTAAATCCGCCGCCGATTTAACTATTATTTAGAGGGAAAGTTTCCACCTAAGATCCCCATACGGGTAAATAGGTGGAACATCGTCCGCCTAAGATCCTGTTTTGGTTATATAGGTGGAATTACATCCACCTAAGATCCCTATACGGATAAATAGGTGGAATGATTCAGCATAACAACCCCTTCCAAGCATCCAAGGTAAAGGTTCACTCCCCCCCTGCAAAATGGCTGAAACCCATGATTTTTCGTTGAGAGATAGGGGGGGATGTGAACGGTTACACACCCTTATTTGTAGAACTTATATTCCATTTTTAACGTATAACTCCGAGAAAATAGGATGTTATCCGTCACTTTTGACCGTAGCAGTAGCGTGGGCACTGCCCACTGGAACTTGACTGTCCACTTTGGCAAGGTGCCCCCCGCTGATCAGTACAGGCAAAACCGTCCATTAGATTGGCACCGTACTGCTCAACACCGCCCCATGCTTCAC
>CAYGVA010000236.1:0-6455 GCA_964353225.1 uncultured Leptolyngbya sp. | reverse complement strand
CGACTCGGCTGTTATTTCTCGCACGTTAACGGTTGGACAGTGGGACTACCCAAACGACATCCTCGAACAGGAACAACGGCTCACGCCTGGCTAGCTTTGATGATGCCTTGATCCGAGCGCACTTGACGTGACAGACCCGCAACTCCTAACTCCTGCCACGCTTTCACCAGGCGTCGCAGGCTCCCCACACTCATCCCTAAACTGCGGGCACTCTGCCGCTGCACTTGCCTATAAGGTTTCGTCCCACGTGCTGACATGAGCTGCTGAATTATACGCATTCGCTGTTGCACATAAGCCGGCAGTTCCCTGCCGCTATGAACTATCGCCCACGGATCGTCATCCGTTTCAGGCATCCTCAGAGCAAGCTGCGTTACAGGAGCAGCGGCAAGGGGAGCTGATATCTGTTCGCTTGCAGAATCCATCGCCCAATCTCGATTCGATTCAATACCTGATTATTGGAGGAGCGCGGTCAAATACCGTGGAACCTTTTCTTTGAGTCCACATTCTCAAACCCCCTCAACATCTCGATCTCATCCCTTACAGTCCAAGCAAATTCCCAAACGCGCGCTCAAATACCCTGGATTTTTAACCCCTCAATCTGCGGTCAATTTGCGCGCTACAACCCTTAAAAGGCAGGTTACATTGATCAAACACCCTCGCAGCAAGCATCCCAAGATCGACCGTCGCGGTCAAATAGCCGCGGATCTCGGTCACTTATCCCCGTATGCGACAGCTTCTATGTCAGTCAGCCTTAGTAGATCAGATAGCTGAGTTATGGATGTCCCGATTCGAGGACGATTGAATTTATTCCAAGCACTGCCTCCCCTTAGAAACAACTCCATCCATTGCAGTTGCTGTTGGCCATCAACGCTTGTCCATCCAGAACTTCCCGGTGCAAATGCTAAGTAACCTTCCGGAACGGCAAAGCTGCTATCTGCATATATAGCTTCAGCAGTGACATTTCCCAATCTGATATTGATAAGAGAGCCAGGAGTCAACTTAATGATGTGTGCAGGAATAGTTGTCTTAAGATTACCGTATCCGTCTATCCAAATAACCTTCCCCAGAGGAATGTCGGGGATGTCTTCTAGTGGTAAAGCTTCTCCTAGCAAAGTCTCGTCACCTTGAGATAAAGCGGCGATTGCGTCTGGAAAGATGTCACGGGAGCGAAACTGAGAGCCACAACGTGGGACATCGATAACGCGCAATATCTTGGCATGGTGCTTGATAAAGGAAAGGGTGTATCCAGCGTTTACTCCAATGACTTTGACACCATTGGGCAACAAGGCATAGGTCAGTGCTTCTCCGCTATTGTTCTTTCTGGCTCTCAAGTTATCTTTGCGAGGGGCACAGTTGTGATAAATGATCCGCCCTGCAGGACCTGGATTAAGTCCTAACTGGGCATTCCAAAATCCAGTAGCTTGAGTGCTGAAAGCAGGAACAGATAAAGACTGAAGCTGCGCTGTCGGCAATTTGAGCAGCAACTTCTGAGCCACTTCGGCAAAAGCACCATCCCCAATTCCGTAGTCAGCAATGGTGATTAGAAATATTGAATGTTGCATTTTTCTTCTCTTTTTGAGTTGGTAGGTAGCTGATGTGACAACCTCGCCAGGTGTTGTTCCCGGCAAGGTTGTTGATTACCCATTGATGTCGTGATGAGAAGGTTCAAATAACACCTCATCAACGGATTGATTAGGTGTCTGGTCAATCCTCTGGGTATCTGACAGTTGCTCACACTTGTTTGGGAGCATAAGTTCAACAATCGCGGCTACTCTTAACAGAAGCACTAGGACATCAAGAAGAGCTTTATTCTTGAGCAAACGAGCTAGCTTGAGCCACGCTTTTTTGCACTGTTTGCTAAGATGAGAAGTACGCATGGCATTACCTCCATTCATTGTGGTTTTGTCGGTTTTCCTAAAGCACTGGTGGCCGCCAGTGCTTTAGTGTTTTAAGAGCAAGTCCATACATTGCTCTTAAACTTTTCAGGGGTAGCTTAAATAGGAAGCACCCATAAAGTCGTTGATTCTCTTCCGAGAACACGCGCGCGTTGCCCTGCAAGGATAGGTGTATTGCCAGTTGTGCGACATCTCCAGTACACGCCCGCCCAAAGAGCTTGCCCTGGCCGACCAGGCTCCACATCGTTGACGACGACAACTTCCTGATCAAGCAGATTAGAAACTCGCTCCTCTAAAAAGACATCCCTTTGAGAACTCAAGAACAGATTGAACATTGAACTTCCTCAGTAAGAAAAACATGGTGAATGAACCACTCAGTGCCGCCAAGTCCTTAGATAATTGATGGCACTAAGTGGTTTTTATGCATTCCGCTGGTCATCAAGCAAAAGCTAAAGGATTAGATCCCTCGGTTTTTGCTGTCCAGACCCAGGTTGAGACTTTGTAGCCAGAGCGCAACGTTTTCGAGGGAGCCACTCGCGATGAGTTGATAGCGCCCCG
Organism: uncultured Leptolyngbya sp.; assembly: GCA_964353225.1. Classification (GTDB taxonomy): domain Bacteria; phylum Cyanobacteriota; class Cyanobacteriia; order Phormidesmidales; family Phormidesmidaceae; genus PCC-6406. The sequence goes on along the minus strand of CAYGVA010000236.1, from coordinate 4,002 downwards.
TAGACTGACGCTGTAGATTTCTGGAAGCTAATTCGTTGCAACGATGCTTGAGTGCCTCACCTAGAAGCACCTTCTCCGTTAGGCGAAGCTTCCCACAGGTGGAACACCGATAAATCAAAGCTCCATCCTTGAGCGCTAGTAGAAGCTTCCGTAGCGCATCCAGATCCTTTAGTAGCGGCTGCAAGCTCAGTAAGAGTTCAGTTTGCAGCGGTTCTAGGTATAGCTCCTCATCGATCTTTATCGGCTTGAGCTTTAGAGGGGTTTCCAAAAGCAATAGAGACTGATTCAGCTCCTCGGTTGTCAACTCTAAAAGCTTTCTCAGCTCAGCTAGGGGCACTAAAGTTGCCTTCAACTGTGAGCGGTCAATGAGTAGTTTTGTCATTTACATCACCTCAAGAATGAACATTAGTAGCGGTGAGCTTGAGGCGGAAGGAGAGTGTCATTCTCGGGACCAGCCGCCCGGTGCTCAACCTGTGATCCGTCTGATCAAATGCTTAACGAACCACTACAAATATAGTAGCGCTTTCAAAAAAAAATTTTCAGCCAAGATGCACTCAAATTGCATCTTGGCTGAGACATAAAACAATTTTGTCTTTTAAAATGCATTTACATTTTTATAATATTAATTGCAGTCTCTAAAAAGTAATTTTTTTAGATTTTTTGTTTTGCTCATAATGAACAGTTGTCCTGTTCTTGGTGGCTATATGTCTTTTATATGGCATTTCATTTGTAATAATTGTATTTGAATGCTCTAAAATTATACTCATGTAGAAAGTTGTCTTTTTCATCTCACCATTTATTTAGTTTTGTTTAATTTTATTAAGGAATTGACACCATGGAAAGTTATAAGGTTCAGAGTGCCCGATTCAAAGCTGAGCAACAGAAATTTTGGACGGCTCTCAAGGAGAAATTAGAGGGCTTCAAAGATAACTGTGGTGCTTCTATGGCAGAGATGGCTGACGGTTTGGATATCAGTCGCCAGCCGCTTTATAACTTTATGGATGATCCTACTAGTGGCTTAAGTAAAATCAACCGCCAATCTCTACTCTCTCTGTGGGCCTATCTGACGGATCCAGAGCAGTATCAACACAGGAAATTGACGAGAGAATCTAGGGATGCTAGGAAGTCTCTTTATCAAGAGGGGCCAGACGACTTACTGCGTGCTGCTGGGTTTCTGGGTCGTGATGACCTTGATAAAAGGGCAATGACTATCACAGATCCGCAGATGAAGCGGCTTGTCTTACGGCTACAAAGTAAGTGGCTATACGACGATGCCCTGCGGGCCTACATTATTGATGGCTTTCTAGATGATTTACTAGACCAAGGACGTCCAGAACGCAACTCCTATCTAGAGCCACTTAATTATGAGAAGTTAGACGAAAAGCAAAAAATAGAGGAATGGCCGTTCACCAAAAGATTGCAAGACAGAGAGAAATATAGAGAATCCAGCGTTAGGAATAGTTATCAAAATGCAATTAAGAACCTGGTTTCATCAGGTAAGACAGAGTTTGTTGAAGCTGAGCTTTTTGAACTATATCAAAGCATCATTGAGCATCGTGAAAATAGGAATAGCGATAATGAAGTAAAAATATATCGATGTGAGTTTGAGACACTTTCGTCTAAATCCATATTGGATAGATTAAATTTCTTAGAAATTCAAGTAAAGGCTGAAAGGAGAGTGTCATTTAGCCCTGAGATTATAACTTCCAACAGCCAGTTTCCACCAATTGTGGAAGTGAAAATTGGTTGTCAGTTTGTCATAGATGATAATCAAGGGTTATTGAAAGAATCATACTTTAAGTATGCATCTACTGCTACACATGTAGAGAATATGCTTGTAGCGATTAAACAAGGACTTTGTCATCCTCTTGATATATCTGGATTCTTCATTAGAGCAGTAGGACGGACAGATAAGAGTTTAGCAAGGGTTGCAATCGCCCTTTCTGAATCTAGTGCTGCACGAACCAAAAACTCACAAGGTGAAAAAGTCGAAAAAGTTTACCAAGGATGGTGGGTTACATCCAATACGATTCTTGGCATCTTAAAATCCTTTGTAGATGCTTTTAAGAGATGGCTTTCAGAAAATAATATTCAGAATCATGAATACTATAAAGCTTGCCAAAAGCTTGCAGATGTAAATGAAAAATTTTATGAAATCAACACTGCTGTTTTTGAAGGAAACTTTGATATTTCCCATGATCACAATGACGTGGAGAGAAAAATTGATGAAGCTGTTAGATTGATAAGAGGAGTTGAGAATGAAGATCTTTTCAAATCTATAGAAGAAGTTAGACTTCGGTTGAAGGGAAAAGAATTTAGAATCGCACTTACTTTACTACATCTCAATATTTACAAAGGTCGCATAGAAAAAGCAAAAGAAATTGTTGACTCTTATCAAAAGCCTAAAGATATTATTAACCAAGGTGTCAACTCTCTGGATAAGCCCTTTAAAGATTTACTAATCACGAGTGCCCATATTGAATATATGAAATACAAGCTTGTTACAGGGGATGAAGAGTTCTTGGTAGGGAAGCGTTGGCGTTTTGACGAAAAGTATTCTCTAGATAAATTTGAGAATGTTGCCAGAAAATATGCAAAACGATCAGGCAATATAAATTTTAACTGCTATTCATTTATGGCTGAGTCTTTTGGCGCATTAGGATTAATGGAGTTTTATTCGATTGAGAATAAGAGAGAACATCTTGAAAAAGGATGCGAGCACTTAATAGAGTCAGCACATTATTCTTCAAGAATTGGCTATGAAAGAAAAGCTACACAATCATTGTTGTACGTAGTTCGCTATCTTAGTCGCTTTGGATCGGATGATGCAAATCAAACAGGTCAAAGAATACTTGATGAATCAGAAGCAATGATAAATAGAAAGCAGTCTACTCAAGACAAAGATTGGCTGAACGCAATTTATCACTTAAGCTATGGCGAGAAATATTTACTTGTTGATAATTTACCCGATAAAGCAATGGTAGAGTTTTTGTCAGCCTTCAGATGCTCTCTTGATATCAATTACATGAGATTAGTTCCAGACTGTCTTTATAATATCTTTAGAGCCTGCGATAAAATTCTCAATTCAAGCAATGAAGAGACCATAAAAGGTAATATAAAAAAGATTATAGATGATAAAAAGATCGGACATGAATTCCCATTTCTTTGTAGTGACGAGATTTATAGCTCAATATTGAATGAATCAACAATGCTTATAGAGGAATATCTGCGTAAAGAAATAAATGAATGGAAACTAGAAGAAACCAGAACTGTCTGTAGAGATACGGCTATTAGTCTATGGAACAGATGGGCAAACGTTGAAGGGTATGATGAACATCCATTTTCAGAATATATTCGTAAAGGTAGTTTTTTATCTCCTTTGGATAAAAGTTAGGTCGCTATGACAACTGCCTGTGGAACAATATGGAGCAGTTTGATATTATATATACTGTCATTCTCGGGGCTGCCTAGCCTCTAGAAACTTTCATCGTTATGCAGGACACTAGTGTCCTGCATAACGATTTGACCTATGGCGTGCAAAATCAGGTTTTGTCGCAAAAACAGTCGATGGTAGAGTAGGACATCCGTTCGTGCGCGTCATCTACCATCCAGTTCAAGCTATGTCCCCGTCTAACTTGTTCAATTTGATAAATCGTTTGCCCCCGCTGATAAGCCATTGTCTTCAACCGTGTCCAGACGAGCAGCGCACAAGCAATGGGATTGCGCTGAATCCGCGCTTTGCGGCACTGACAAGCCTCTACCCCAGTCAACTGCTTGAGTTCGCGGTGAAACTCCTCAATCGTCCAACGGACGCCATACCCCTCCTTGTAGCCAGCCCAAACGCCTCTACGTCACCTGAACGGGTGACAAGGCAGCTCAAAATCATGCTCAAAATCATACAGTGCTGGACTTTGAGACAATAGAAGGGACAAAAAATAGGGAGCCTCGTACAGCTCCCCTCAATCAATATGTTCCCCATATTCTACCAAACCACCTTGCGCA
>CAYGVA010000235.1:0-6560 GCA_964353225.1 uncultured Leptolyngbya sp. | reverse complement strand
GACTCCTCAATTCTCACCCCTATGAACATGTTTTCGCGAAAGTGGGATGCTCCCGCGTCCCTGGTACTACGCTGGCTGAGCGAAGTCGAAGCCAAAACCTATGCAAGATGTCCCCTTCGACTCCGCTCAGGGGACGGTTACTTACTTACCAAACTTTTACCATCTTCAACCCAAAACCTGGCAGTTCAGGTCCACAATTGACAGCCTCCGGCTGATCCAAAATCTTGGGTGCTTGCTCAGGGCGATAAATATGTACTTGACGGCTCTTACGATCGATTAACAACCCCAACTGCACCCCATTCGCCACATATTCCGCCATCTTGTCTTGCAAGCTCGCTAACGTATCGCTGCTCGACCGTAACTCCACCACAAAATCAGGGGCGATGGGTGCAAACGAAGCCTGTTGCTCTGGTGGGAGTGCATGCCAACGCTCAGACAACATCCAGGCCGCATCCGGAGAACGCATTGCGCCATTCGGCAACGTAAAGCCCGAGCTAGAGTCAAACACCTCACCTGTCCCGTCTGTCTCAGCCCAGACAAAAAGCTGCCCAAAAATTCTGCCGTTACGATTCCCAGTATCCGCAAACGCTGGTGGCATAACGACAATCTCTCCATTCGCATTCCGCTCAATCCGCAGATCAGGATTGGTGAGGCAAAAGTCATAAAACTGCGCATCACTCATCTGCGACAGGTCGATCAGTGACGACAGATCGATGGGCAGCGGCGTCTTGACAGATTTAACCAGCAAGCTTGTCATCGGTAACCTGGCTCCATCCAGATATGCCTGACATCTTAACGAATCGCCGCCTTATGCTTTCCGCTGCCCAGGCAATTGCGCAGGGCGATGCTGTCTTTACTCAGCGCTTCCCTGCTGCGGTTGATGCACCAAGCCTTCTTCCCGCTTAAAGCTATCGATCGCCTCCCCCAACGCCGTGGTTAAGCTCTGGCGAGTGTCAGCGTGGTTCTCCCGCTCTTCATCGAGTTGTTGCTTGAGGCGATCGCACTGGCGTAATGTATCCGCCAAATGGGCGCGTAAGCCCTCCACCGTATTTAGATCCGGTTCATTCCCCTCCGCATCAGCCACTAGGGCGGGCATCGAGACAGGCTGCGGTTCCTGGGCGAGCTGACTTTGTAGGGTGCCGACCTCAGTACGTAGGGTTGCCACCGTCAGTTGTAACTGCTCGACATCCGTTCGGCGCTGATTGGCCTCGGCGTCATAGAGTTTTCGCCAGTTGGCGGCACTGGCATAGGCTTGGTCCCGCTCCTGTTGGGCAGAGGCCAATTGGTGCTGCAACGTGCGCACCTCCGCTAGCCAACGGCTTACCTCCTGAGTCATCGCAGCCTATCCTTTAAAATCTGCTGAAATCTACTGAACCCAACTCTCATAAACCTGGTCTTAGTCCCCGTTATAACAAAAGTGTCGTCAGGACACTCGGCGCGGGCAGCACAATCAAGACCAAAATCGTCAAGGCCCCTAGCCCCCAGATGTCGCGGCGAGTATCCAACTGGCTAACATCATTCAAAGCCGGTTCATCCACCACTGAGATAAAGAACAACAAAATTGCCCAAATCAACAGTTCGGGATGGACGAACACTAGCCCCAGCACCAGAAAACGAGCAACATGGCCGACGATCGCCCCCATTTTCTGACCGTACATGGCATGGACAATGTGACCGCCATCCAGTTGGCCCACGGGCATTAAATTCAAGGCGGTGACCACCAGTCCCAGGCAACCTGCCACGGCCACGGGGTGGAGGTTAAGCGCGTTCTCCGCCGTTAGTTGACCGCCCAGGGCCAGCTTGCTGAGCAAGGTCAATGCCACCGACGCCGAAGGGTCCATCGCCTGAAAATTCAGGAGGCTGGCCTCTTCGCTCAGGGCTATCACCTCAGAATGGGCCAACCCCCACACCAACAAAGGCAAGGTAATGACAAACCCCGCCAAGGGTCCTGCTAAGCCCACATCAAAGAGGGCGCGGCGGTTGGGCACGGGGGAGCGCAATTGAATGAACGCCCCAAAGGTCCCTAGGAAAAAGGGAATGGGAATGAAGTAGGGCAGGGTGGATTGGATGCGATAGCGTCGGGCCATCAGGTAATGGCCCAGCTCGTGGACGCCCAAAATCACCATCAGGGCGATCGCATAGGGTAGCCCCCGCCAAAACAGCATCGGTTCCGCTTGCAAGGCGGCTTCTGAGACCCCCGCAATCTGGGAGGTGCCCACCCAAGTGGTGGTAAACAACGTAGTCACAAATAGCCCTAAGGCCACCACCGGACGGGTATTTTTGAGGTTTATGAGCGATTTAATCGGCTGCTTTTGGGACCGGGGATTGGGCACTAGGGCAAAGAAGGGCTTGCCCTTATTGCCCTCCTGAAAAATCACCAGGAAGCGATCACCAAAGTGCGATTCAATATTGTCCCGAATGGTGTCATAGGCCAGGGTGGGATTGCCCCGGAGATGACCCTTGCAAATCAGCGCTTGGGGGCGATACTCAATATTTTGCAAATAAAACAGTGACCATGGGAAACACTGCTGCAGGGTGGCTTCCTCTTCTTTATCGATGGGCCGCAACACCCCTTTACTGGGAGGCGTCGGGGCGGTGCCAGCCTCCTCCGTAGATGCCTCAGTAGATGAAGACTCCGACTTCGGGGCAATGCGCCCCCATTGAATCAACATCCAGTACAGCAACGGGCACAGAATAAACAGGGCCAGCAGCGCCCCAGGGGGAGTCTCCGGCGGAGCTTCCACGTTGTCCTGCTGCACGCTCCAAGTTACGAGGGTAAAAACTGGAGCCATAAAGACCAACCACAGTAGCCAGGCCGGGGTACGGGTGATGCCCGCTACGCTGTGGCGCACCACCAAATAACTCAGAATTGAAAAAAGAAATAATAAAGGCACCATCAACCGTCACAGTCCTGCACTACAACAGTTTCCAGGGCAGGGGTTGGAGAACAACTCAGTAAGCCTAACAAGCTGAGGGAAGTCTATGCCAATTTTAAGGCTCAACTTGAGGGGAGATGACGCCGTCGCGATAGCCTAGGAACGCTGTGTGTAGTCTACGTGCCCCACAGCCTTAAAGCCCTCCTCTTGAACCCGATCACTCCCTATGACCTTGGTGTCTGACCCCGCCCCCCGTCCCCCAAGACCTGTCCTCGACACAATCTATGCTTTCCCCCCCAATCGCGACACCCTGGGGGGGACAGCTTACTTTATTGTCGCTCAGGATCCAGCGGGGCAACCCGCCAACCTGATGGTCGATACCCCAGCTTGGCACCCCGCCACTGCTGAGTTCATCCAAGCCCAGGGTGGGGTGCGCTGGTGGGTGATGACCCATCGCAACGGCATGGGTCAGGTGGCCCCCCTCCAAGCTGCATTGCAATGCGAGCTGGTGCTACAAGAGCAAGAAGCCTATCTACTGCCCCAGGTGGAGGGGCGGGTGACGTTCCATCAACAAATGGAATTAGGGGACATCGCCACGGTGCGCTGGACCCCTGGCTATTCCCCCGGTTCCGCCTGCCTCTATTACAAAGCCCATGGCGGCGTCTTGTTTACGGGTCGCCATCTCCTCCCTAACCAAGACGGGCACATCACCGCCCTGCGCTTCTCTAAAACCTTCCATTGGCCCCGACAGTTGCGTCAGATCCAGCAACTCCAGCAGGATTTTGATGCCCAGACCTTGGCATACCTGTGTCCCGGCGCTAACTTGGGATTCCTACGGGGCAAAACGGTCGTGGCCGATGCCCATACCCAACTCCAGGCCATTGATGTGGAGGCACTGAGATTGGTGCAGCCTGGGCTCTAGGGCTAGGCTCACAGGCCACATCTCCGTTGCGCCACATAAAATGGCATTGAACCTAAACTGGCCCTAAATGAGCAGTGGCTCCCCATCCGTGCGCTCACGCCCACCGCCGGTGCATTGAAAACACTGACAAGTTAAAGAATCGAGAATCGGATTAGACCCATCCACCTGGGTTAGAACCATTCCCTCCCCATCGGCGGCGATCGGATTGGCACTCAGCGTATTTGCCTCGGCTCTATGGGCGGGGCTGGAGATCGCAAGCAGCGTTGCCAGCGAGCCGACACAGCCTAGAGCGGTGAGCACAGTCTGCTGATTCATGGGTTTAAGCCCCAAAACAGTGAGCTATTTCAGCATAGCCAACCCGCCTTGGGGCAGCAATACCTAGCAAGGCAAATCAAACAGGCAGAGCAGTGATCGCTGCGACTTGAAATATAGCCCTGGCCCATTTGCTTAGGACACCTAGGATCGCTCTGTTCCTTAGCGCAGAAGCAAATGGGCTCGCAGGCTTGTCCTAACCGGACTGGCGACTGCGATAACATAGTAGACTCATAAAATGATAACGATTATCGTTTTTGAAATGGTGTGCATGGGCCATTGAGGCTGATCTGCCCCGATGTCGTTTGCAGAAAAATTGCCAGAGTGCGTCTGTTGGAGGATTTAGTAATGTCTCAACCCTGGTCGATCTCTGCTTCCCCCCGACGAACGGTGAGTCTATGCATGGCGATCGCTTTGGGGTTGGGCAGTTGTGCAACGCCTCCCCCTGCCACAATATCCACCGAAGGGGAGACCCCTGAGGCCGCAGCATGGGAAGACAAGCTCCAGGTGGTGACTACTTTTTTGCCCATCACCCAATTCACAAAAGCGGTGGCGGGCGATCGCGCTGAGGTCATCCAACTGCTGCCGCCGAATGTTGGCCCCCATGATTACCAAGCCAAGCCTGCTGATGTGCAGGCGATCGCCGATGCCGATGTACTGGTGCAAAACGGCCTAGAACTCGAAGTTTTTTTAGATGATCTCATCGGTAACGCCGGCAACGCTGATCTGGCCATCATTGATTCCAGTGAAGACATTGATGTGATTGCCTTTGATAAAACCGAGCACAATGGCGACCATGGCGAAAAAGCAGCGGATGACCATGGCGCAGATGAGCATGATGACCATGGACATGGTGAAGAAGCGCACGCAGACCATGAAGAACATGCCGAGCACAGTGCAGATGATGAGCATCACCACCACGGTGAGTTTGATCCCCATCTGTGGCTCGACCCGAAGCGGGCGATCGAACAGGTGGAAAATATTCGAGATGGGTTAATTGCCGCTGACCCCGAGGGTGAGGCCGAATACACCGCCAACGCCGCCGCCTACATCAAGCAGCTCAAAGCCCTGGATCAAGACATCACCGCGCGGCTAGCGCCCTATGCCGGACAAACCTTTGTCTCATTTCATGACTTTGCCTTCTACTTCGCCGATAGCTATGACCTCAACGCTGAATTTCTCGTCGATGTTCCCGAAGAAAATCCTTCCCCTGAGGACGTGCGGCGCATCATCGAAACCACCGAGACGGCCAATCTGAAGGCGCTGCTCACCGAACCCCAGGTCGGAGAAGGGGCGCTGACCGCCCTCGCGAAAGACTTGCAGGTGACGATCACGGTCTTTGACCCCATGGAAACGGGGGAAGCCACCGCTGCCGACCCGGAGGACTATCTGACGATCATGGGCGAAAATGTCGAGAGCCTGGAAGCCGCGTTTGGGGCAGCGACTCAGTGATGGGGTGGAGGGGTGGGAATTTTGAATTCTCAATTTTGAATTTTGCATGGTTAAGAGATTGGGAGTACAGCGCGCGTGATGGGTGTGAACGAAGCGGTCTTGGCGGTTGAGGGCTTAACGGTTTATCGCGGCACCTATGCGGCGGTTAATCAGGTGTCGTTTGCGTTGGCAGCGGGCACGGATACGGCGATCGTCGGGCCGAACGGTGCCGGCAAAAGCACGCTCATCCAGGCGCTGCTAGGGATTTTGCCCCACCAAGATGGCAACGTGATGATCTTTGGCCATCCCCTCAGCCCCACCGGCCAGTTACCGCCCCAAGTTCGTCAGCACATCGCCTACTTACCGCAAAAATTCCTGTGCGATCGCCGCATCCCCATTACCGTAGCTGAGGTGGTGGGCTTGGGTTGGGATCCACTGGGTTGGCAATGGCCCTGGCAGGGGGGACGAGCCCGCCGCCAAGCGGTGCGCGAGGCCCTGAGCCGGGTGAAGGCTTGGCATCTACGGGACCAACTGCTGAGTTCGCTCTCAGGCGGGGAAACCAAGCGGGTACTGCTGGCCTACTGCCTGGTGCGCCCCCGGCGACTGCTGATTTTAGACGAGGCCCCAGCCGGTTTAGATATCCGCAGCGAAGGGGAGTTCTACCAACTTCTGGAGGAACTGAAGCGGGAGCAGGGCTGGGCGATTTTGCAAATTTCCCACGATCTGGACATGGTGCAACGGAGCTGCGATCGCGTCATTTGCCTCAACCGTTCCATCCGCTGTCAGGGCACCCCAGAGGTGGCTTTAGCGGCAGAGAGTCTCTCCGTCACCTACGGCCCTGAGTTTGTGCGCTACCGCCATTCTTGTAAAGACGGAAAAGCGTGATGGGGGAACGTTTTGCGTGTTAAGTTCCCAGATTTGAATGGGGCCGGAGACGGGTGGACTACTCAGGGTTCTACAGCGGGTGCGGCAACCGCTCCCCGACCCCTGAACGCCTGCCTCCACCCTCTCCCCTACCC
>CAYGVA010000234.1:0-6595 GCA_964353225.1 uncultured Leptolyngbya sp. | reverse complement strand
ATTTCACCGCACTTCTAAAACGTCAGAGCTATCTTTTCCAGACAATTATGAGCATCGATCAATATCAGCGAACACATAAATTTGGGTCATGGGCACCTGAATTCATGTAGGCTTTCAAGATTCGGAGTTCGAGGGTGATTGAGCAGGAGCACCACAACCTAGTCCAAGCACTTCATGCGGGTTGGAATGGACTTATCAGTTCATTCATCTTAACCCTGAATGGCTAAAGCCAGGAATTGCAGACTAGAATAAAGATATGACCAGCGACGACGCTACACATTGCGAGGCAACCAGTACGGGTGCCAATGATTTTCTAAATTGACATGCCACGACATCTATTAAATTTCAGACCATAAAATCTGGATTAGAGGATTTTTATGTCTAAACAAAGAAAAGGCAACAAAGAAGTCAAAAAGGCTAAGACTGCCACTGTCAGGGGAAAGAAAAAAAAGAAAGATCCCAAACGACATGACAGCATTATGTAGCGTCATGCATGGCTTCAACATGGGTTTTAGTCAGATTGTTTGCAACCCATTTTGGGTTCAGAAATCACCTAACCACTAGAATCCAAAGATGCGCCATGGATGAGGCGATAGATCTCACCTTGGCGCAGGAGCCTAGGCTCAATATTTTTGAATAGTGCAGGCTTTTCAGGTGAGCATCATCGATTCATGGGGATTCATATAGCATCCATGGAGGCCAAATAATATTGAGACTATGGATATCCCCTGACGTACAACAATTTTCCGGAGATTTATATGGCATCCACTTTAAATAAAGGAACTCTTGTCACGATCATTGGCGAAGCAGTCTTGCAAGATCGACTCATTCACCTACTCGCCCAATTCAAGGTGTCTGGTTATACATTAATTCCGGCCAAGGGGGCTGGAAGTCATGGTAAGCGAATGGGGGATATTGCTGGCTATAACACCAATATTGAAATCAAAACCATTGTCAGTTCTGACTGTTCTGAGCAGTTATTGGAAGGTTTGCAACCGTTTCAAGCCACCCATGCGCTGATTGCCTTTCGGCAGGAGGTAGAAGGTTTGTTTGATCTGGATGCAGCGACCGATGAGTCTCGGGTACCGGTTAGGCTGTACTGAGATGCTGGTTGACTGACAAAACCCTTGAAACGCTCATACTTGCGTAGGTTGGATGGAGCGTTAGCGCAACCCAACGAAACCTTTACGGGTGTTGGGTTTCACTCTGTTTCACCCAACCTACAAGAGAACCTTTTGTCAGTCAGTCAGACTGAGATGTTTTAGTAAATTCTGGACTTTAGAAGGCAACCCTTGAAAAATCAATCTTTACTATCTGAGAAGTTACTGATTCCGGCCATTTTAGTTGCCCTTATCGCCTTCATTGGGTTGAATAGCTTTGTCATTCTCAATCCGGGTCAGGCTGGAGTAATGAGCATCCTCGGTAAGGCCAGGGATGGCGTTCTTCTAGAGGGCATTCACTTTCGGCCACCGCTGGTTTCAGCGGTGGATGTGTACGATCTCACGGTCCAAAAGTTTGAAGTACCTGCCCAAAGCTCCACAAAAGATCTACAGGATTTAACTGCTAGTTTTGCCATTAACTTTCGCCTTGATCCACTGCTAGTGGTCGAGATCCGTAGAACCCAAGGGACCTTAGCCAACATTGTCTCCAAAATCATTGCACCCCAGACCCAAGAGTCCTTTAAGATTGCCGCTGCTAGAAGAACCGTAGAAGAGGCGATCACTAAAAGGAATGATCTCAAGCGGGACTTTGATGAAGCCCTTAGCCAGCGATTGGAGAAGTATGGCATTCTTGTGCTGGATACGAGTGTGGTCGATCTCGACTTTTCCCCAGAATTTGCCAAAGCCGTAGAGGAGAAGCAAATTGCTGAACAGAGAGCCAAGCGAGCGATCTATGTGGCCCAAGAGGCAGAGCAACAGGCTCAAGCTGATATTAATCGAGCAACGGGCAAGGCCGAAGCACAACGATTGCTCGCTGAAACCTTGAAGGCGGAGGGCGGCCAGTTGGTCTTACAAAAAGAGGCCATTCAAGCCTGGAAAGATGGCGGTGCTCAAATGCCAAAAGTCTTAGTCATGAGCGGCAATGAGCAAGGGGGAGTTCCTTTTCTATTCAATCTTGGCAATGCTCAGCAGGAACGTTAATCCGTTTCTTTATTAGCCCACAAGACGATTGCATCGGTGAATAAAAACAGGCTGAGTAGAAGGTAAGTTGCGATTTAACCCAATACCGAAAGCAAGGAGATTAGGGAACTTCCCCGCAACTTACTCTGGCTGAGGGAAGTCGAATTCAGATCTGCCAGAGCGGTTCCCTAATATCTTCGAAAAATCAAGGAAAACAACTCCGCTGAGGGAAAAAATACGGGAATGAGTGCGCTCTGGCTGCGCCTAAACTGACCCCAAAATAATGCCAGATCAATTTTTTCGAAAATCTTTTTAAATCACACATTCTGTTTGATAAACCTTAAAAAAGGCAATAAAGCTAATGAGTTACACCAATAGAAAAGCATCAACCCATCACCCGAGTGATGGCAGTGAGCTAATTCCAGCCGAGGTTCAAGCAAAAAATCTCCAAGACTCTGAGCCATTGACGGACGCTTCATCAAGGTCCGGCTACAGGGTTGACGAGGAGGGCATCGGTAATAACTACGCCATTGAGCCTGAAATGTATGACGCCAAATACCCTTCCCAAAAACAGCAGCGGCGTTATCTTTTCATGGGGCTAGGGGCCTTCTTGTTTGTGACCTTAGCCGTATGGATTGCCTTTGTGGCTAGCTAGTACAGAATGAGGTCAAGCTAACGACTGTTACGCAGCTGACACTGTCTTGTTAAGGGGGAGAACTGGGTTGCCCTCCTTGGCAAGGAGGGATTATGGGAGATCATGCAGCATTGAGATTGTCCAAACCGAGATGTGTATAAGCAATAGTACCCAGCGGGCGAGGGCTTGCCGAGGCGCTGGTAACCGTCCCCTGAGCGGAGTCGAAGGGGACTTTTTCGGGAGATCTGGCTTCGACTCCGCTCAGCCAGCGTAATGTGTGGGACGGTTACGAGCGCTGAGCATAGTTTTTGTCAGTCAATCAGCTCCGTTTCACCCAACCCACCCACAAGAGAAACTTTGTTCAGCCCATCAGGGTTCTAGGGTTGTTGGGATTTTCCATCAATCCTTGAGATGACAGCCCGCTTTGAGCAAGGCGGGTTATTTTGCCCTGGCAATTGCCCAGGTCAGTGTTGATATGCCCCCCCAGGAAAGCGATTCAACACCTGCCGCCTGTCGCGTGGCAAAAAGCGGGACAATCTGCAGGTCGTGATTGCCGCCTGAGGTTGCTGTAGTCGCTGCCGTTAACACCGCCGACCGGAAAAGCCGTCAACGCTAGCTTGGCCCCCAGGATCCTTATATTGCTGTGTGCTACCGCTTGGGAAAACGCCAGAGCCATTACAATAGGCTGGATTTATCCCTGCCATCCCCAGACGCCATGCCCCGCCGTAACGACATCAAAAAAATTCTCCTAATTGGCTCCGGCCCCATTGTGATCGGCCAAGCCTGCGAGTTTGACTATTCCGGCACCCAGGCATGTAAAACCCTACGGGAAGAAGGGTATGAGGTGGTGTTGATTAACTCCAACCCCGCTACGATCATGACGGATCCTGAGACGGCCGATCGCACCTACATCGAGCCCCTCACCCCGGCCATGGTCGAACAGGTGATCGCCCAAGAGCGGCCCGACGCCCTGCTACCCACCATGGGGGGGCAAACCGCCCTCAACCTTGCGGTGGAGTTGGCCAAAGGGGGCGTGCTGGATAAATACGGGGTGGAGCTGATTGGGGCCAAGCTAGACGCCATTGAAAAGGCCGAAGATCGCAAGCTGTTTAAAGAGGCGATGGAACGCATTAACGTGGGGGTGTGTCCCTCCGGCTTGGCCGAAACCATGGCTGAAGCGCGGGCGGTGGCCCAGCAGATTGGCAGCTTCCCTTTGATTAGTCGCCCCGCCTATACCTTAGGGGGGGCCGGGGGCGGCATCGCCTATAACCAAGAAGAATTTGAGGCCCTAGCCCAGAATGGCCTTGACGCCAGCCCCGTCTCCCAGATTTTGGTTGAGCAGTCGCTGCTGGGGTGGAAGGAATACGAACTGGAGGTGATGCGGGATCTGGCCGATAACGTCGTAATCATCTGCTCGATCGAAAACCTTGATCCCATGGGGGTCCATACCGGCGACTCGATTACCGTCGCCCCGGCCCAGACCCTCACCGATAAGGAATACCAGCGGCTACGGGATGCCTCGATCAAAATTATTCGGGAGATCGGCGTGGAAACCGGCGGCTCCAATATTCAGTTTGCAGTGAACCCTGACGATGGCGAGTTCATCGTGATCGAGATGAACCCTCGGGTCTCCCGTAGTTCTGCCCTGGCCTCGAAGGCCACCGGCTTCCCCATTGCGAAGTTTGCGGCCAAGCTGGCGATCGGCTACACCCTTGACGAAATCCCCAACGACATCACCAAAAAGACCCCGGCCAGCTTTGAGCCCGCAATCGACTACGTGGTTACCAAGGTGCCGCGCTTCGCCTTCGAGAAATTCCCCGGTACCGAAGCCATCCTCACCACCCAAATGAAGTCCGTGGGGGAGGCGATGGCGATTGGTCGCACCTTTAAAGAGTCGTTTCAAAAGGCGCTACGGTCTTTGGAAACGGGACGGGCGGGCTGGGGCTGCGATCGCCGCGAAACCCTCCCCACCCTCTCGGCGGTGCGGCGCAAGCTACGCACCCCCAGCCCGGAGCGCATCTTTGCAGTCCACCACGCCATGCAACTGGGGCTAGATCTCGAAGAAATTTACGAACTCACCGGCATTGACCCCTGGTTTTTGCACCACATGGCGGGGCTACTCGCCACAGAGAAGTGGCTGAAGCGCACCCCGATGAACACCATTACCAAGGATCAGCTCTTTGCCATCAAGCAGCAGGGCTTTAGCGATCGCCAAATTGCCTTTGCCAATAGCCTCAGCGAAGACGAGGTGCGTGGCTATCGTCAGTCTCTGGGGGTGATCCCGGTCTACAAAACCGTCGATACCTGCGCCGCTGAATTTGAGGCCAACACCCCCTACTACTACTCCACCTACGAGACCGAGACCGAGGTACTGCCCAGCGATCGCCCCAAGGTGATGATTCTCGGCGGCGGCCCTAACCGCATTGGTCAGGGCATCGAGTTTGACTATTGCTGCTGCCATGCCGCCTTTGCCCTGCCCGCCGAAGGGTTCGAGACAATCATGGTCAACTCCAATCCCGAGACCGTCTCGACTGATTACGACACCAGCGATCGCCTCTACTTCGAACCCCTCACCAAAGAGGACGTGCTCAATATTATTGAGGTCGAGCGGCCCGTGGGCATCATCATCCAATTTGGTGGCCAGACCCCGCTGAAGCTGGCGGTGCCATTGCAGGCGTACTTGGCGAATTTGCCCTTCGACTCCGCTCAGGGCACACCCAATCCCGCGCAGGGCGAACCACCCCACCACCCCATCACCCAAATCTGGGGCACCTCCCCCGACTCCATCGACGCCGCCGAAGACCGGGAGCGATTTGAACAAATCCTGCGGGAGCTAGACATCGTACAACCCGCCAATGGCATGGCCCGCAGCACGGGGGAAGCCCTGCAAATTGCCCACAACATCAACTATCCGGTGGTGGTGCGCCCCAGCTATGTGCTGGGGGGCAGGGCTATGGAAATTGTTTACTCCGACCAGGACCTAGAGCACTACATGACCCATGCGGTGCAGGTGGAGCCCGACCACCCCATCCTGATCGACAAGTTTTTGGAAAATGCGATCGAGGTGGATGTGGATGCGATCGCCGACAGCACCGGTGCCGTCGTGATTGGCGGCATCATGGAACATATTGAGCAAGCGGGCATTCATTCCGGCGACTCCGCCTGCTCGCTGCCCACCATCACCCTCGGCGAAGCGCCTCTCCAAGTGATCCGCAACTGGACGGTGAAGCTGGCCAAACGGCTGCAGGTGGTGGGGCTGATGAATATTCAATTCGCAGTGAAAGGGGAGCAGGTCTATATCCTCGAAGCCAACCCCCGCGCTTCGCGGACGGTGCCCTTTGTCTCCAAGGCCACGGGGCTGCCCTTGGCGAAGCTAGCGGTCCAGGTGATGGCGGGCAAAACCCTGGCCGAGCTGAACATCACCAAGGAAGTGATTCCCACCTACATCTCGGTCAAAGAAGCGGTCCTACCCTTTGAGAAATTCCCCGGTACCGACACCCTGCTGGGACCAGAAATGCGCTCCACCGGCGAAGTGATGGGCATTGATGTGGACTTTGGCAAGGCGTTTGCCAAGGCGGAACTCGGTGCCAATCAACGGCTGCCCCAAACCGGCACGGTGTTTATCTCAATGAACGATCGCGACAAGCAAGCGGTCGTGCCCATCGCCAAAACCTTGGCGGAACTCGGCTTTAACCTGATTGCCACCAGCGGCACGCAAAAAGTGCTGCAGGACCATGGCCTGACGGTAAAAGCGGTGCTCAAAATCCATGAGGGTCGCCCCCACATTGCCGATGCCATTAAGAATGGGCAGGTCCAATTGGTGGTGAATACCCCGGTGGGG
>CAYGVA010000233.1:0-6599 GCA_964353225.1 uncultured Leptolyngbya sp. | reverse complement strand
CCCCTAGCCCCGCTGGGGCGGCAAAGCCAACGACTCCGCTCAGGGGACGGTTACTGCAGAGGGAGAGGTCATTGCAGAGTATCCCGATGATCGTCCTTAATCCCAGTTATCTTTTGCTTAAAAAAGTGAATGACCGCCCAATACATATCGTGGCTGCAAAGGATCTGAAAACCCAAACCATGTATCTCGTAACGGCATACGAACCAGCCAAAAGTCCTCTCCACCACCCAGCGCTTCTTAAATAAAACGAACCCCTTGGTCTGCTCTGGTCTGAGGACAACTTGCAGAACCCAATGGCAGACATCAGGTTTTAACTGCCACCATGTCATCGGCACCAGAAATAACCGCCAGGATGGCGATGGGCAGAAATGCTCAGGTTGTCTTATTCTGGGGTCTTCTAAGGACTCAAACTGGTTGATTAAGCTACGTTTGAGCTTTTTGATGGTTGCGCTAGCAGGGACTGAAGCAGGGGTGCCGAAGCCTTTGGACATCAGGAGTGAGCCACTATTTTAAGGGCATACATCTCCTCTTAGACCACCTGAACTAACTACCTTTTATCAAGTACGATTTATACAAAATAGTAACCGTCCCACACATTACGCTGGCTGAGCGGAGTCGTTCGTGAAACGTCTCCCGGAGGGAGAAAGCCAGATCTCCCGAAAAAGTCCCCTTCGACTCCGCTCAGGGGACGGTTACTACAAAATAGCTGCGATTGCCCTGGTTCTTAGATTTCCCCTGGTGAAAATGAATCAGCCCTGTCCCCCAAATAGACCAACGGTGAGCGATCTTCGGGAGTTATTGCTGATTGTCCTTGGGGTTACGACTCAATTCTTACCCCTGACTTTGTTTTTGTGAAGGTGGGATGCCCCCACCTGTGTTTACCAATTTTCTGAGTTCCCAGCTTTCCAACTCCTATATGTGCGTTTTCCCTCCTCTGCAGGGATTAATAGAATCAAAGAAGTATGGCGCTACCAATTTCTTGGTTAAAGTGTTTGCTACGAACATTTTTGAGCGTCTAAGCTGATCAGCATTCAAATGCTCAGGCTGATTCATTTGCGTCAAGGATTTAGGGTCATTATTGTGAAATTTAGATACTCAAAAATTTAGCATGCTCCCGCTCTAATTCCTGGAAATTGAGGGCATTGTAAGTTGTTGAGTATATGGAATCCCGTAGATTCAGAAGTATAATCCATCGGCTCAATCTAGATGGCTACAACAGCGCGCACGGTAGTACGAAAACGACGCGACTACAATACCTGGGTCGCCAATGAGACACTAGAAGACTATTCTCTACGATATGCGCCAAGGTCATTTCGTAAGTGGTCAGAATTCTCAGTTGCTAATACTGCGCTTGGTGGAATTTCGTTTCTGGCTTTAGAGGCGATCGGTGGATCCTTAGCCATTAGCTATGGTTTTACCAATACTGTTTGGGCGATTGTGATTGCTGGCGGCATTATCTTTTTCGCAGGCCTACCCATCACCTACTACGCCGCAAAATACAATATTGATATGGATCTGCTGACAAGAGGTGCAGGGTTTGGCTACATTGGCTCAACAATTACATCTCTCATTTATGCCTCATTCACGTTTATTTTCTTTGCGCTAGAAGCCGCAATTATGGCGCAGGCCTTGGAACTATATTTCCATATACCCTTGGCATTAGGCTATGTTCTGTGCTCGATCATCATTATTCCACTCGTATTTTATGGGGTGACATTAATTAGTCAGTTGCAGCTCTGGACGCAACCCATCTGGCTGAGCTTGATGATTTCTCCCTATGTATTTGTCTATCTGAAAGAACCAGATGTGCTTAGCTACTGGATGACTTTTGCGGGTGAGTCGCCTAGTGGTTCAGACTTTCATCCGCTTTTATTTGGGACGGCTGCTACGGTTTCTTTATCGCTCATTGCTCAGCTAGGAGAGCAAGTAGATTATCTGCGATTTCTGCCAGATAAAACCGCAGATAATCACTCACGCTGGTGGTTGGCGGTGATTTTGGCCGGACCGGGTTGGATTTTTCTGGGTGGGGCCAAGCAAATCGGAGGCGCTTTCCTCGCGTCTTTGGCTATCAAGCATGGAGCTTCGATTGTGCAGGCAAAGGAACCGATTCAAATGTATATGGCCGGGTTCTCTGATATGTTTTCTGACCCCGGAATCGTGCTATTTGTTGGAACCTTCTTTGTCATTGTCTCGCAGATTAAAATCAATGTGACCAATGCCTATGCTGGCTCATTAGCGTGGTCAAACTTTTTCTCACGCATCACTCACAGCCATCCGGGACGAGTGGTTTGGCTCGTTTTTAATATTGCGATCTCCCTCTTACTGATGGAGCTAGGGGTCTTTCACACCATACAAGCCGTACTGGGGTTATATTCCAATGTGGCGCTCGCCTGGATTGGGGCACTCGTTGCTGATCTCATCATCAACAAACCATTGGGTTTAAGTCCCTCTTATGTGGAGTTTAAGCGAGCTTATCTCTATGATTTCAATCCAGTTGGATTTGGGTCAATGGGGATTGCATCCACTATCTCGATTATTGCTTTTGCGGGAGTATTTGGGGACTATGTCCAAGCATACTCATCATTTATTGCGCTGGGCATCGCATTCGTCCTTTCACCAATCATTGCGGTTCTAACCAAAGGTAAATACTATATCGCCCGCACCAATACAGTACTAGATACATTTCCAAAGAATTCTCTGCTGGAATGTTGTATTTGTGAACAGACTTATGAGACAGCTGATATGGCTTTCTGTCCCGTTTATGACGGTACTATCTGTTCATTATGTTGTAGCCTTGATGCTCATTGTCATGATAGCTGTAAGCCTGCCGGACAAAGTCGAATTTTGTCTAAACAGATTGCCGATCTAACATTTAAAGACAAGGTCGCGCCCCAGATTGGCATTAGGATTATTCGATTTATTGGATTATTTCTCTTGTTGTCCGGCAGCCTCGCTGCTATCTTGATTGGCTTTTTATATCAATCGATTTCAAATCATACTCAGTTGAGTAGCGAAACGGTTGAGTTAGCTCGCAGCATGATGACCGAAATATATTCCGTGCTGCTTGTTTTGGGAGGAGTTGGTGTTTGGATCTTCGTACTTAGCCAAGAAAGCCGTGAACTAGCAGAAGATGAATTGGAGGAACAGAACCATCAGCTCCAGCAGGAAGTGACCGTTCGTCAGCAAACTGAGACGGCATTACAGGACTTGACTCACCAGCTAGAAGATCGAGTAGAACAGCGGACAGCTGAACTATCACAAGTATTAAGTGGGCTAAAGCAGGCGCAAACCAGTCTAGTTCAACAGGAAAAGATGTCCAGTTTAGGGCAGTTGGTGGCTGGAGTTGCCCATGAAATCAACAACCCAGTCAACTTCATTCATGGTAATTTGCAGCATGCAAAAGAATATACTCAGGATTTATTAAGGGTAATAGATCTTTATCGTACCCACTGTCCTAATCCTGGTGCTGAAGTTGATAAAGCTGTAGATGAGATCGAGCTGGACTTTATCCATAAAGATCTATCGAACTTGTTAGCATCAATGCAGATAGGCACACAACGCATTCGAGAGATCGTTCTATCCCTGCGTACGTTCTCTCGTCTAGACGAGGCAGAAATCAAGGAAATTGATTTACATAGTGGACTTGACAGTACCCTGCTGATTTTGGGGCATCGTTTGAAAGCGAATGGAGCCCGTCCTGCCATTGAAGTTGTTAAGGACTATGGTGATTTGCCGTTAGTTAAATGCTATGCAGGTCCACTAAATCAAGTGTTCATGAATATTCTGGCGAATGCGCTTGATGCATTGGAAGAGTCCTTGCTTAATCAGTTGAAGGTCAATGATAACTCATCGACTACTGCGATCTCAACAGCGCCAAAAATCTCAATTAAAACTGCGGTCATAGAATCCAGAAGTGAGGTTGAAATTTGCATAGCAGACAACGGCTTAGGAATGTCATCAGAAATAAAAGGAAAAATTTTTGAGCCTATGTTTACGACCAAAACAGTTGGAAAAGGTACAGGCTTAGGATTATCTATTAGTTACCAGATTGTAGTAGAGAAGCATAAAGGAGTTCTACGCTGCGACTCCATGCCTGGAGAAGGAACCGAATTTGTAATAATTCTGCCAATCCAAACACGTACTGAGCTGGTTGACTAACTTTGGTCAGTCAACCAGCCGAATGGCACACGGTACTGGTGCCTTTTGGTATCCTCAATCTCCGCACCGATGAACTCAGCCTCTACTTCAGCGAATCAGCCGAAACCAGTGACTTAATTGTGGATTGCCTGGAGCAGTGGTGGCAATGCCATCGCTTTGACTATCCAGACCTCCAAACCTTAGCCATCGACCTGGATGGAGGCAGTGCCACGCGCGCCAATCGCACCCAGTTCATCAAGCGGATGGTGAGTTTTGTGCGCCAGGGTCAATTGAGCATTGAGCTGATTTACTATCCGCCTTATCACAGCAAATATAATGACATTGAGCGCTGTTGGGCGGTGCTTGAACAGTTTTGGAATGGGGCGCTGCTCGGTTCGGCCGAAACCACTCTGCAATGGGCTGGCAACATGATTTGGAAAGGGCTCAAGCCAATTGTCCACCATGTCATTGGTGATTATGAAAAGGGCATCAAAGTCGATGCCAAGACACTGGCCTCATTTCGAGTCGATTGGCATCCATCAGCGGCACTACCCAAGTGGGCTATTACGATTAATCCAACCTAGGCGGGTGATTTATTTGTCAGCAGGTTCCTTACCGCTGCCATATGCGCTTGACCAACTTTTCTAGCTCCACCCAGACAAACATCAAAGTGCTGAACCCAAAGCAAATCGCCAGTTCCGTGGGGCTAATTAGTTGGGTGCCAAAGAAATTGCGTAGGGGCTCCACATAGATCAGCATGAGTTGCAAAATCGTCGTTATCACCACCGCAATCAGCACAAACGGGTTGGAGATGGGCGAGATTTCGTAGGTCATTTGGGTGTTGGAGCGCACCGCGATCGCATGCCCCATCTGCGCCAAACACAGCGTCGTAAACACCATCGTCTTCCACCGCTCCGGATCCCCCGGATAGGTCGGATTCGTAGCATGGTAGTAGGCCCAGTACATCAGCGTGATCGAAATGACCGAAAACACCAACCCGATGCGCACCATGTAGGCCCCTAACCCCCGCGCAAAGATGCTCTCCTTCGGGTCGTGGGGCGGGCGCTCCATCACATTGGGTTCCGCCGGTTCCACCGCCAAGGCCAGCGCCGGGAAGCCGTCAGTGACCAGGTTCATCCAGAGAATTTGCAACGGCGACAGGGGTACATCCAAAATCGGCAGCAGGATCGGGGAGGCGGCAATGGTGAGCACCTCGCCAATGTTGGAGCCGAGGATGTATTTCACAAATCGCCGAATATTGGTGTATACCACCCGACCCTCTTCGGCGGCGGCGACGATGGTGGCGAAGTTGTCATCCAGCAGCACCATGTCGCTGGCTTCCTTGCTGACATCGGTGCCGGTGATGCCCATGGCAATACCGATGTCAGCCTGTTTCAGGGCCGGGGCGTCGTTAACTCCATCCCCGGTCATGGCCACAATTTGATGTTGCTTCTGCAACGCCTGCACAATCCGCAGCTTGTGCTCCGGTGATACCCGCGCATAGACCCGTACCTGCTGAACAGCGGCTTCCATGTCGGCATCGGTCATTTTCTCCAGCTCTTGTCCCCCCAGCACCGGGTCCCCCGGTGCGGCAATGCCCATATCCTGGGCGATCGCCGATGCCGTTAGTTGATGGTCCCCAGTAATCATCATGGTTTGGATGCCTGCGTGGTGGCAGCGGGCCACGGCGTCGCGGGCCTCGGGGCGGGGGGCATCGAGCAGCCCCACCAGCCCCAGCCAGGTGAGATCCTGCTCCAGGATATTTTCGGGGCTGTCTGCGGCGGGCTTCTCCGCCAGGGGGCGGCAGGCCAACCCCAGCACCCGTAACCCCTGGGAAGCCAGGGCGGCGTTGGTGGTGAGGATGTGATCGCGGGCTTCTGTATCTAACCTTTGGGCAGCGGCTTGGGTCTGCTGGGATTGGCACCGCTCTAACAGCAACTCGGGGGAGCCTTTCGAAAACAGCCAATAGGGGGCCTGGTTCAGAAAGGTGAGGGCGGCGATATCCGTCTCTTGCTGGGCATCGACCACCACGCTCATGCGCTTGCGCTCAGAGGAGAACGGCACCTCCGCCACCCGAGGAAAGCCATGGCTGAGGAGCGATTGATTTAATTCGGCCTTACCCGCCAGCACCACCAAAGATCCCTCGGTGGGATCCCCAAAGATGGCCCATTCCCCCTGATCTTTTTGCAGGGCGGCATCATTGCAAAGTAACCCACAGAGCAACAGTTGGGTTAACTCGGGCTGCTCCAAGGGAGCCACCTCAGCCCCGTCACACTCAAACTGACCCTCCGGCCCATAGCCGGTACCGGTGACCGTGCAGCGATGGGAAGTGGTTTGCACGGACTGCGCCACCATCTTGTTTTGGGTGAGGGTGCCGGTTTTGTCAGAGCAAATGGTGGTCACGGATCCCAGGGTTTCCACCGCAGGCAGGCGGCGAATCAGGGCATGGCGGCGCACCATCC
>CAYGVA010000232.1:0-6601 GCA_964353225.1 uncultured Leptolyngbya sp. | reverse complement strand
GGCATGGGCGGTGGCTTTCCTGGCATGGGCGGTGGCCCCCAACCGGGTCAACGGGGCTATCCCGGCATGGGTGGCGGCAAGAAAAAGAAGAAGGGCAAAAAGAAAAAGGGCTTTGGACAACTGTGATTAGTGTCACATTCAGGGTGTAATCGGCCTAGTCGAAGGGCTCTCAGCGGAATCCACCCTAGCCCCCTTTACCCAAGAAGTGTTGCAACTGGCGAAGCATTTTCAATTATCTCGCTTACAAATTCTTATTGAGCAACACCTTGACTGACAGGACCTGTTAAATTGTGAGCAGAAAAAATAAGATCCTTGATCTACAAGGATTTGGCGTATTGGGCTTTTGGGTTTTTCTGAGCTTTTGCCAACGTAATTACGTCGTTTCAAGTATTATTTCTTCAGAGTATTTTAAAACGTATAGCTTATTAACCATGAGTAACTCAACGCCGTAAAAAAATAGGTGATTGGCTTGCAAATCTACTGTGATTATTATCACCGTCGCCGCCGTTTGATAGATAGAAATGCCTGGGAATATTACACCTAGAGTTAATCTAGCTGCGGGTAACGCTGCCCGTCCCCATCCATGGCACCCCTTGCAAACACGCCCGATCAGCCCGTCCAAGCGGTTTTGGGCTATAGGGTCGTAGAGCAACTGTATGTCGGCTCCCGCACAGCGGTATACCGAGCCGTGCAGGCGTCAACGCAGCAGCCAGTGGTGCTCAAGATGCTGCGGCAAGACCATCCCAGCTTTGGCGAACTGGTGCAGTTTCGCAATCAATACACCATCACCAAGAATCTCCCCATCCCTGGTATTGTCCAGCCCTTGAGTCTGGAGCCCCTCGGCAGTGGCTATGCCCTAGTAATGGAAGATTGGGGCGGGATTGCCCTTAGCAAATACAATCAGCAGCGACGGTTGGATCTGGGGCAAGTACTCAAGATCGCCCTGCAAATCGCCGAGATTCTCCACGCGCTCGGCCAGCATCGGGTGGTGCATAAAGACATCAAACCTGCCAATATTTTGATTCATCCCGATTCGAAACAAGTCAAACTAATCGACTTTAGTATTGCCTCCCTGCTGCCCAAAGAAACCCAGGAAATCCAAAACCCCAATATCTTGGAAGGCACTTTGGCCTACCTGGCCCCCGAGCAAACCGGACGGATGAATCGCGGTATCGATTATCGGGCTGACTTCTATGCCCTGGGGGTAACGTTGTATCAGCTATTGACCGGCGTTTTACCGTTTGTATCCAAAGATCCGCTGGAGTTAGTGCATTGCCATATCGCAAAAATTCCAGCACCTGTGGCGCAAATAAATCCTGAGGTGCCCGAAACGGTAGCGGCAATCGTTACGAAACTGATGGCCAAAAATGCCGAAGATCGCTATCAAAGTGCCCTGGGCCTCAAACATGATTTGGAGCAGTGTTTAACCCAGTGGGAAACATCTGGGAATATCGCAACCTTTGAACTGGGGCAGCGGGACTTGAGTGATCGTTTCCTGATCCCCGAAAAGCTCTACGGTCGTGAAACCGAAGTACAAACGTTACTAGATGCCTTTGAGCGGGTGGCCAATGGAGCCGCCGAACTAATGCTGGTGGCCGGCTTCTCCGGCATTGGCAAAACGGCAGTGGTGAATGAAGTTCATAAGCCGATTGTGCGACAGCGGGGCTACTTCATCAAAGGTAAGTTTGACCAATTTAATCGCAACATTCCCTTGTCTGCTTTTGTGCAGGCTCTGCGGAGTTTGATGGGGCAACTGCTGTCAGAATCTGACACGCAACTGGAGAGTTGGAAAACAAAAATTCTCGAAGTCGTGGGCGAGAACGGCCAGGTGCTAATTGAGGTCATGCCAGAACTCGAACATATCATTGGCACACAACCGGTTGCGCCAGAACTTTCCGGCAGTGCGGCTCAGAACCGGTTTAATTTTCTGTTTCAAAAATTCATTCAGCTCTTTAGCACCGCAGCGCATCCGTTGGTGCTGTTTTTAGATGATTTGCAGTGGGCCGATTTGGCATCGCTGCAGTTGCTCAAACTACTGATGAATGACAATGGTCATTTACTGGTGTTGGGGGCCTACCGAGACAATGAAGTGTCTCTCGCCCATCCGTTTATCTTGACAGTCGAAGAACTTAAGAAAACTAAGGCGACCGTCCAAACCATTACCCTGGCACCACTGGCGTTTGAGGATGTCAATGATCTGATTGCCGATACGTTGAATTGCTCAAGAAACCTAGCAGAACCCTTGACTGAATTGGTCGACCGCAAAACCCAAGGCAATCCCTTCTTTGCAACGCAATTTCTGAAAGCATTGCA
Source organism: uncultured Leptolyngbya sp. (assembly GCA_964353225.1). Lineage (GTDB taxonomy): Bacteria > Cyanobacteriota > Cyanobacteriia > Phormidesmidales > Phormidesmidaceae > PCC-6406. Next base: position 4,288 of record CAYGVA010000232.1, on the reverse strand, counting down.
TGAGGATGAATATATTACCTTTAACCGGGATCTGCGTTATTGGGAATGTGATATTGCCCAAGTGGCGGCACTGTCACTCACCGATAATGTGGCGGAGTTTATGGCGCTGCAGTTACAGAAATTGCCTGCTGAAACCCAACAGGTGTTGAAGTTGGCAGCTTGCATTGGCAATCAGTTTGATTTGACAACGTTGTCGATTATCTCTGAACAATCCCAGTTCTGTACAACATCAGTCTTGTGGAAGGCCTTGCGAGAAGGGGTCATTGTGCCGACAAATCAGGCCTACAAATTCTTTCAAGGTACTGAGCCATTAGATGCTCACAGTGATGCTAATCCGACCTATCAATTTTTGCACGACCGTATCCAGCAAGCAGCTTATTCGCTGATTCCAAAGCATAAGAAAAATATCACTCATTACCAAATCGGAAAATTATTACTGCATCATATATCGCCAGATCTATGGGCAGAAAATATTTTTGATATTGTCAATCATTTGAACCAGGGTGCAGAGTCAATCACGACTCGAGAAGAGAGGCATAAATTATCTAAATTAAATCTTATGGCAGGGCAAAGAGCGCTAGCAGCAACAGCTTATGCTAATGCGGCTCAATATTTAGATAGCGGCATTCAATTATTGGAGGATGATTGCTGGCAAGGTCAATGTCAGCTCACATTATCCCTTTATCAATCTGCAGTCGAGGCAGAATATCTCACTGCCAACTTTACTCGTGCTCACGCTTTGGCTGATTTTATTTTAGAAAAAACAACTGGTGTACTCGATTGTATAAAAGTGTACGAACTTAAAATCCAGATGTATATGGCTGAGGCAGAAATGCCCAAGTCACTGGCTGTTGGGACATCAGCCTTAGAACTCCTTGGTGTTGATTTGAATATTGCACCTGAAGCGTCAGAAATTAAACTACCCAAACTGTCTGACATCGCATCACAGCCCATGATGAAAGATGCACGACAAATTGCAGTGATGCGGATACTGATGGCAATTCTTGCGCCAGCTTACATCATGCAACCCGAACTTATACCCCCTATGCTCTTGACAGCGATAGATCGGAGCTTAAGGCACGGATATATTTCGCTGATGGCACAAGCTTATGTATGGTATGGCTTATTTCTGTGTGGTTCTCAAAAAGATTTGGAGAAGGGGTATTACTGTGGCTTACTTGCCTTGAAAGTATTAGAGCAATTTCCTGCACAAGCGCTAGAATGTAGTGTAAATAACCTATTTAACGTTTTTATTCGACCTTGGAAAGAACCGTTAATTAATAGCATAAAGCCACTAGAGAAAGCTAGAGAAGTTGGCTTTGAAACAGGGGATGTTGAGTATGCTAGCTATGCGACGGCTCATCGTTGCACTTACCTTTTCCTGGCTGGAAAGAACTTGGAAGAGGTGCAAGAACAGCAAAATATTGCATTAGAAATTCTGCATCAATCTAAGCAGGAGCATTCCCTGGGACATGCCCGAATTTGGGGGCAGCTCGTCGCGAGTTTATTGCAGTATGCTGTCGATCCCACACAGCTTTCAGGAAAATATTTTGATGAATCTGAGCTTTTGCCTGCCTTTTGCGCAGGGGGCGATCGCTCCCTGCCATTTACGGCCTATTTAGCCAAATGTATTCTGAGCTATTTATTAGGAGATTATTCGACAGCCATTACCGCAGCTGTTAATGCACAGACTGATGCTGAGGTTGCACTAGGTATCACATCTGTCATCCATAATTTATATTACTCCCTTTCTCTGCTCTCCGTTTGGAATCGACCTGCACCAAATAAGGGCCATCCGTTGACAGTTAAGAATGATTATAAAGTGCAGTTAGAGAAGGTGGAGACCAATCAAAAATTAATGAAAAACTGGATGGTTCTTGCCCCAGAAAATTTCCAACATAAGTATGAATTAGTCGAAGCAGAAAAACACCGGGTGTTAGGGCGAAAAATCGAGGCGATCGAGCTATACGACAAAGCCATCGCCGGAGCCAAAGCCAACGGCTACATCCAAGAAGAAGCTTTAGCTAACGAGCTAGCCGCCAAATTTTATCTTGACTGGAACAAAGAAACAATTGCCCAAGCGTATTTGATGAATGCTTACTATGGCTACGCTCACTGGGGGGCAAAAGCCAAAGTTCAGGATTTAGAACGCCGCTATCCCTACCTGCTCGCACCGATCTTGCAGCAGCGACAAATAGCCTTGTCCACTACAGAAACAGTCTTCTTCACAGAATCACTCGCCACAGTGCAATTCCCCGGCACCCAGTCCTCCAGTGCTGGCAGCACGAGTACTTCTGCGACCTTCGACCTGGCAAGCATCCTGAAAGCCTCCCAAACCCTCTCCAGCGAAATTCAACTCGACAAGCTCCTCACAACCTTGCTGCACACGGTGCTCGAAAATGCCGGAGCTGACAAGGGGGCCTTGCTCATGCCCCGTGAAGAGACCTGGTTTGTAGAAGCGGTTGCCACCCTGGATCAATCAGCCCAGGTTCAATCCATCGGTTTATCCCAAAGCTCAGATGTTTCCCAAGGTTTGGTTAACAGCGTTAAGCGCAGCCTAGAACCGGTCGTGATTGTGGATGCCACGCTGCATCCCACCCTGGCAGCCGATACTTATGTATTGCAGCATCAACCCAAGAGCCTGCTCTGCACCCCGATTCTGAACCAGGGTAAACTCGTCGCGATTTTGTATTTAGAGAACCAGGTGACCGTTGGGGCGTTTACAGGCGATCGGGTTGAGCTATTGAACGTTCTCTGTGCCCAGGCAGCTATTTCTTTGGAAAATGCCCGTCTCTATCAAAACTTAGCCATTTATTCGCAAACCCTAGAGCAAAAAGTAAACGAACGAACCGCTGCCCTCACCGCGTCCAATCAACAGCTTGAGGCCGCTAGGGCAGATGCTGATAATGCGAACCTTGCTAAGAGCGAATTTTTGGCCAACATGAGCCATGAACTGCGAACACCCCTCAACGGCATTCTGGGCTATGCCCAAATTCTGCAAAATACCAATATGTTGGCTGATAAAGAGCGCCATGGCGTCAATATTATTCATCAATGTGGCTCCCATTTGTTGACGCTTATCAACGATGTCCTCGACCTCTCCAAAATTGAGGCCCGTAAGCTGGAACTCGACCCTAGTGAGGCAAACTTGCCCACTTTGCTGCAAAGTGTGGTGGAGATGTGCAAAATCAAGGCGGAGCAAAAGGGGATTGAGTTTCTCTATCAGCCTAGTCCTTACCTGCCGGACTGGGTTGAAGTCGATGAGAAACGGCTGCGGCAAGTGTTGATCAACTTGCTGGGCAATGGGATCAAATTCACGAATTCTGGTTCAGTTTCCCTAAGTATTGGTGTCATCAGCCAATCTGATCGCGAGGTCTCTTTATCCTTTCAAATCATTGACACAGGGGTTGGCATCGCTGAAGAGGATATCCACAAGCTATTTCAGGCCTTTGAGCAGGTGGGCGATCGCCAAAAACACGCCGAAGGCACCGGCCTGGGTTTAGCCATTAGCCAACGCATTGTGCAATTGATGGGCAGTGATATTCAAGTGAAGAGCCAGTTCGGGCAAGGGAGCGAGTTTAGCTTCACCGTTGACCTGCCCTTGGCTAAAGATGGGGTGTCGCAACAGGAGATAGCGGTCGGAGAACACATTATTGGGTATGCAGGCGATCGCCGCACCCTCTTAATAATTGATGACCGTTGGGAAAATCGAGCCGTTTTGCAAAATCTATTAGCACCCCTAGGTTTCAACATTCTTGAAGCCGAAAATGGTCAAACAGGGTTAGAGCTCCTCCATTCCACCTCCCCACATCTCGTTATTCTTGACCTCGTCATGCCGGTGATGGATGGCTTCGAGCTTTTAAAGCAGGTGCGCACGACAGAAATTCTCCAGCAGACCAAAGTGATTGTGTTCTCTGCGTTAGCTGCCCAAGCTGATCGGAAAATGGCCTTAGAGCAAGGGGCAGATGACTTTCTAGCTAAACCGGTGGATGCGAAACTTCTCTTTCGCATGCTTGCAAAACATTTAGAGGTGGAATGGGTCTACCAATCAGCCTCTGAAACATTGCTGTCCAACGCCACGACGGCGGCGTTGCCGCATCAGGATATCGCCCCCCCCAATCGTGACGTGCTTCAGCAATTACTGACTCTGGTTAATGATGGTGACATTCAGGGCGTAATCGGCCTAGTTGAAGGGCTTTCAGCGGAACCCACCCTAGCCCCCTTTACCCAAGAAGTGTTGCAACTGGCGAGGCATTTTCAATTATCTCGCTTACAAATTCTCATTGAG
>CAYGVA010000231.1:0-6614 GCA_964353225.1 uncultured Leptolyngbya sp. | reverse complement strand
TTCTTGCCTTGGTTGAAACCTAAACTTGATAATAGTTAAAGAGCCGTTGCAATTGAGTGTCGTTTTGGCTCAATGAGCGGTGTAGTCGCTGAAATACTGTGGAGTCATATCAAACATGGGTCTAATCAAAAACGTTGTGGGCGCAATTTCAGGAATTGTTGGCACCCTGTTTAGTGTGATCCTAGGCATATTTGGCTTAGGGAAAAAGTCAGAGTATTTCCTGGAGTTCGATGAAACCGCCGCCGCTACTTCGGAGCCAGCTCCTGCGCCAGTGGCCCCCACGCCTGCCAGTCCCGAGCCTGCGCCTAAGCCTGCCATGGCCGAGAAGGTGGCTCCTGTCGCTGCGGCCACCGCACCACCGTCTGCCCCCAAGGCTGAAGTGCCCCGTGATGGCGGTTTAACCTTCGCTACAGATTTTCTGACTACCCTTGGCAGCACCAGTCGTCGTCGTCCTGGCCCCAGCCTGTCTCCCTTCGCGGCCATGGCCAAAGAAATGAAGCGCTCTGGCTCTATGGGTTAGAGCCGGCAGGCTTAGTCAAGCTGAGCTATCTGCGTTGGGTTTGAGGTCCGCTCCCTTGGGGCGGGCCTTTTTGATGCCATTCTATGGCGAGGTGTTGGCAGGGGAGAATGTCAAAAAGTGAAGCCCGCTGTATAGGTGGAAGGCGGCATCCCAGGGGGTTTCTTTGGGGCGCACCAGTGGCATATGGGGCTTGAAAAAAGGCAGGAGATCAATGTATTCCAATGCGCCTTCACCAAAGTTGGTAAATCCAGACTGGATGGGGCCTGACAATTGATTGAGTATGTGGCTGCGCAGGGCGTTCCATTGCAGGCGGCTGGAGGGGCCTGAGGCCGCTTTGGTTGCAATATCCGGGAGGGGATTACCGTGTTTGAATTGGTAGGCGCGATCGCAAAGCCGCAATATGCAGCGACGTCCATGGAGATGGAGATCGATGACTTCAGCGTGATCTTGGGTTTTTTCCTTGCGCTTCAATTTGCCCCAGGCGTCGCGATCAACCACGGACTCAAATAGTGGCAATAACCCAACGACCGCCTGACTGACCTCAGACCAAGTGAAGCTGATTTCCCCCAGTTGACCGGTTTCGCTTTGACAAACCACGGTGCCGGGGGACTCCACAGAACGGAAATAATTGACCTGAAAGGTTTGGATCTGTTTGATTTCGGTTTGATTAACCCAGAAGGCGGGCATGTTGGCGGCCCGTAAAGATTCCCCCAAAAAACGTAGCTCCCCCAGCGGGCCAACGCGATGGAGCCGCCAGCCCTTACTGGGGAGCTGTAGTCGGGCGGTGTAGGGATCAATCTGAAGGATTTTTGCTAAACCTTGGGCCGCAGCGGTGCGGGCAGCATCCCCCTGTACCGGTTCTAGACAGAGAATGCCAGGGGCATCGCTATCGGGACTGGAACGGGCGGTTTTGAGCGCCGCCTCCCGCGCCTGCAGGACATGGGTTTGGACACGCTGGATGCCCTGGCGGGCCTGACCCATCAGCTTGGGCACAGTGGCCTTTTGCAATAGCTTTAGGTAGGTGCGCTCTGCGGTTTCCCATTTGCCGATCGCTTCTTGATAGTGGCCGATCGCCAGCAATAGCCAAGGATCCTGGGGATCTTGGCGCTTCCACTGCTGAAGCAGGTTGGCAGCCGCTTGATAATTGCGTTCTTTTAGGGCGGTTTCGATCAGATCCTGCATGGTTTGCATGGGGTGATGCCAGGGGAGCAACTCACCAACCCATTGTAAGGATTGGGCTCAGGTTGGGGCAGTGGATGTGTCTTGCAAGCTTAGGTCGCTCCCATCCCTGCTCCTATTCACCCCATGCCCCTAGGAGTGATTCATTTAACAGAGAAAAAAGCCGACATACACCATGGGTTACTCCAAACATTACGGCACTGTGCAACGGCCATAACGAAATCTCTACGAAGCGATCGTTGCAACGGCCCAGCTAGTAACACTGTCCGCGAGGTCCAGGACGGCGGTGCGTCCTGGTGGTAGGCCGTTGCTTGCTGTCCGAAGGACATAGGACGTGCGAAGCGGGGGTCTGGGGGCAATCCAAAAGCCCCCGGTCGCAGCGTCCTATGGTTCACCGAGATCTTTGCCTAACCTTTTCTTTCCTTAAAGCAACCAACCCTACCCCATGCCCCCATCACAGTCCTCCGCTGCCGCTACTGCCGCTAGCGCTCCTAATAATTTGTCTAGGTGCTCCGGGGTATGGGTGGCCATTAGGGTAATGCGCAGACGACTGGTGGGCACAGTGGGAGGCCGCACCGCACTCAGGAATAAACCTTGGGCCATTAAACGCTGCTTGAGCGCCATGACGGTAGAGGCATTGGTCACTTCAATACAGAGAATGGGCGAGTCGGAGGGGAACCGTTTCCCAAACGGACTATGGGGGGATGGGTGAGCCAAAAGGGCATCGAGGCCAGCGGTGAGGGTGTGGATGTGCTGCTGTAGGCGATCGCGCCGCGCCGGCTCGGATTGAACGATCTCAAGGGCTCGACAAGCCGCCGCCGTAGCCGCCGGGGTTAACCCGGTGGTGTATATCCAGCTAGAGGCGCGGTTGCGCAGAAAATCAATCAACTCCGCTGATCCCGCCACATATCCCCCCAGGCTCCCTAGGGCTTTGCTGAGGGTGCCCATCTGGATCAGGGGGCGGCCTCGACAGCCTAAATGCTCGACGCCCCCCGCACCGGTGGGGCCTAAAATGCCGGTCCCATGGGCTTCATCCACCAGCACCATGGTTGCAAACTGTTCGGCCAGGGCTAGGATCGCGGGCAGGGGGCAGAGGTCACCATCCATGCTGAAAACGCTGTCGGTGAGAATCAGGCAGCGGCGGTACTGTTGCCGGTGTTGGGTGAGCTGTGCTCGTAGGTGTTGGGTGTCCCCATGGCGGTAGTCGAGCACGGTTGCGCCGCTCAGCTTCGCCCCATTGATGAGGCTGGCGTGATTGTATTGGTCCGACAAAATCAGATCTCGCTGACCCACGAGGGCGGTGATGGTGCCGACATTGGCCAGATAACCCGAGCTAAACACAATGGCGTCCGCTGTGCCTTTGAGATCGGCCAAGGCTTTTTCGAGTTGCCGGTGGAGCGGTCGGTGACCGCTGAGCAACCGCGAGCCGGTACTACCGGTGCCGTATTGCTGTATGGCGGCGATTGCCGCCGCTTGCAAACGCGGATCTCCGGCCAAGCCCAGATAATCATTACTGGCAAAATTCACCAGGGGTTGTCCTTGGGCAATTACGACCGGACCTGGCAAACCCTCTAGGGGCTGCACCGACCGATGCCAGTGGGCGCGGTGAATGGTCTGGAGGGATGTCGCCAGCCAGCCGTAGGGATCAGCGGCCAAAACCGGCTCCATTAATGCTCACAATGCTCGGTTGTCGCCGCCACATTCGCTAAGTCCTGCTGCTGGCAGTTGGGGCACAGCCCAAAGAATTCGAGGGTGTGATAAAAGATGCGAAACTGATGCAGCCGGTTGAGTTGGGCTTCTAAATCATGGACCGGGCATTCGTCTACGGGAATGGTGCGATCGCATTGTAAACAGGTGAGATGATGGCGATCTTCCTTGGGGACGCTGTATACCGATTCCCCGGTGGGCAGGGTCCGCATCTGCACCGCCCCCTCTAGCTTGAGCGCTTCTAAGGCTCGATAAACCGTCGCTAAACCAATGCGATATTGGTGGTCATGCAGTTGACGATAGAGATCCTGGGCAGAAATCGGGGTTCCCAGGGTTTTGATGACCTTGAGAATGTGGGTTTGGCTGCGGGTTCTGCGACGATTCATACCTGGGTCCGGCGCTTTCTTCCAGCTTAGTGCAGAGTAAGGATACGGTACGATAATGGGGCCTTGTTAAGGGTTCTAAGACCATGCCCACCTACCAAGCTCAAATCTACGTCACCCTCCGGCCTTCAGTCCTCGATCCAGCCGGGACAGCGGTGCAATCTGGGCTCTCCCATATGGGCTACGACAGCGTTTCCCAGGTGCGCATTGGCAAGTATGTGGAAGTCACCCTGGCGGTGGAGAGCGAGGCTCAGGCTCGACAACAGCTTGACCAGATTTGTGATCAGCTTTTAGCCAACCCGGTGATCGAAAATTATCGATTTGATCTTCAGGAACAAGCCGCCAGCCCTGTGGGGGTTGCCGCTGGTCTGGCCGGGTAAACAGCGTTTGTATGGGCTAGCCCTGGGTCCCTAGGGCGATTCTCCTGACCCTGGGATGGCGGTATTGCTTTGAAGATTTTCCTCTTGCTGCATTTAAGGATCCCGACACAATGAATGTGGGTGTAATTGTCTTCCCTGGGTCTAACTGCGATCGCGATATCGCCTATGTCACCCGCGATCTTCTGCAGCAGCCAACGCGCATGATTTGGCACGAAGACAGTGACCTCGGCCCAGTGGATTTGGTGGTGGTGCCGGGGGGGTTTAGCTATGGCGACTATCTCCGCTGTGGGGCCATTGCTCGATTTTCTCCGGCCCTACGCGCTACGGTCGAGCATGCGAACCGGGGCGGGCTGGTGTTGGGGGTTTGCAATGGGTTCCAAATCTTGACGGAGGCAGGGCTTCTGCCGGGGGCGCTGGTGCGCAATCGAGACTTGCATTTCATTTGCGATCGCCTGCCCCTACGCATTGAGCGTTTGGACCTACCTTGGACCCAGGTTTACAGCACCCCAGCCGACGGCGCTCACAAGGTGATTACCCTGCCCATTGCCCATGGAGAAGGCTGCTATTACGCCGATGCCGACACTTTAAAAGCCCTCGAAGATAACAATCAAGTGGTATTTCGCTACAGTGCCCCGGATGGGACTTTGGGCGATCGTTATAATCCCAACGGCTCCGCCCACAGCATCGCCGGGATTTGTAACCGCCAAGGGACTGTATTGGGCATGATGCCCCACCCTGAACGCGCTGCGGATACCTTGCTCGGCAGTACAGACGGCATAGGGCTCTTTAAAGGGGTGTTAACGGCTTTGGCAAATGCTGCCTAACCGTGGGATCCACCCTAGGCGTTGCGACCCATTTTGCATCAGGTCAGCACATCTCGATATGTGATCTAGCAATTCTCATTTTGGAGATTGCCCGTTTGCCTTGAGCTGGCCGTGGGTTTCCTTCCCGCAAGGGAGAGGGTGAACCAGCTTTCCCCTGTGGGAGCCCCTGCGTAAACGACCAGCTCAGCCCGAGCGGCAAATTCAGAACCCTGAGAATTGCTAGGTTTTCGCCAACAACGTCGGAATTGGATTGCTATGGGGACTGCGGGCGATCGCCCCCCGAATACCCAGTCCCAACTGTGTTGTACTGCGCTTGACGCCAACCTCCCGTTTTTCTAGCTTCCAAGTGCCGCCTGGTGAGCCATCTCTGCGGCTCTGCCGCTAACGGTTGATGCAGAACCCCCTCAGGCGCTTCCCAGTCAGAGCTGGGCACCAGAGCAAGAAGCGGTTCCTATGGGTCACAATCAGAGTTATGAGCAAGGTCAGCAGTAAAGGCCAAAGACCCGTGGTGATGTTAACGATTAGTCGAGAGCACATTCAGCTGCCCCCCGGCAGCGAAGTTACCCTGCGCTACCAAGCTTGGGCTTGAATCGCGATCGCTCAAATCAACTCGATACACTAGAACCATCTCCCCGGTCACAGTGCCTTATGGTTACAACCCCAGATCGCGCCATCCTCATCTACCCCGACAGCGATGGACAACCCATGGCCGATAACACCAAGCAGTTCCGCTGGATCGTCACCATCAAAGAGAACCTAGAGATTCTGTTTGCCGACCATCCCGAGGTCTTCGTCGCGGGGGATTTGCTCTGGTATCCGGTGGAAGGGGACAACACCATTCGTCAAGCCCCTGATGCCCTGGTGGTGTTTGGCCGCCCCAAAGGAGATCGGGGGTCTTATCAACAGTGGAAGGAGGGGGATATTCCGCCCCAGGTGGTGTTTGAGATTCTCTCCCCCGGGAATCGCCCCTCAGAAATGATGCGTAAGTTCAGGTTTTACGAGCGCTATGGGGTGCAGGAATATTACATCTATGACCCCGATGACCTGGAGCTGACGGGGTGGTGCCGCTGGCAGGGCCGCCTCGTTGCCGTTGAGGAGATGGACGGCTGGGTTAGTCCCCAATTGCAAATCCGCTTTGTCTTGGGGAAAACCGAGTTAGAACTGTATCGCCCTGACGGGGGCAAGTTTCTCACGATGCTGGAGTTAGAGCAGCGGGCCAAGGTGGCGGAGCAGCGGGCTGAATCTGCTGAGGCATTGTTGGCGAAGTATCGCGATCGCTTTGGCGACCTAGAGTAAGACCTCAGAAGACGGCAGCGCTGGGGCAAAGCGCAACTGAGCTAAGCCGAAAACGGATCGGTCCCGATCATCTGACGGCTTCGCCCTCCCAAATCAATTTCTTGAGCGTTTGGGTGGTGTCTAGGGTAGAGCCGCCATCGGTAGAAGCAATTAAGGCCCGGACAATCTCTACTGGGTTTTGGCCTTTCAATAATGCTGCCGCGACGCAGTTCGTAGCGGTACTCGCTGTTTTCGGGATACCACTCGATGAAGTCTGCAAAGGTGATGGTTTGGGAAAGGGCTTGAACCATGGGGGATCAGCTTTAAAGGGGGTCAAGCGTGATGG
>CAYGVA010000230.1:0-6638 GCA_964353225.1 uncultured Leptolyngbya sp. | reverse complement strand
GCGTGACGGTGAATGGTGCCAATGTGGTCACGGCTGATATCGAAGCGAGCAACGGAGTTATTCACGTTGTAGACGCGGTGCTTCTGCCCCCTCAATAAGAGAAGAGCTAGAGATCGCTGATGCCTCCGTTGTTGGTCCATGCATAGTTAAAGGTAGGCTATGAGCATGAGCAGAAGGAGATTCCAGAGAAGTAGATGGAGTCGCCTTTATGCTCATGCTTTATCGAAGAAAAGACAGCCAAACAGCATAATGCGATCTTACTCAAGATCGAATCAGACGTTTGCACAACTCAGCATGCTTACATAAGTAGCTAGGCGCAATTAAATATAAAACGCTCCAGTGGGTAATCTCCGACTTTACTGCGCGCCTCCATCCCATCAATGACTGTCATTGCTAGGTCATATTCGTTATCAAACATTTGACCCGCAATTTCGTGAGCTTTCAACTGCCGCCATTGGGTTTCAATCGGATTCACCTCCGAGCAATAGGGGGGTAGAAAGAAGATGAACAACCCTTGTTCCTGCCACCGAGACCACTGTTGCTGCACCAGACGGCTTTTATGCAGCGAACCGTTGTCCTGCACGATGACCGTAATGCGCCCGGTCTCAGCCAAGGTTTGCGAGTAACCGTCCCCTGAGCGGAGTCGAAGGGGGCATTCTGATTGGGTTTTGGCTTCGACTTCGCTCAGCCAGCGTAGTTGTTGGGACAGTTACACACTGAGGATGATAATTGAAGAATTTTTTAGTGTCTTCTAACCTGTTTCGACTAACTTGAGCCCAGTTAATGTTATTTGACTTAGAGGTACTTGCTCATTGGCGACAAAAAATGCAGCCAATGGGTTTGGCACTGTTCAAAAATCGATGTTTTCGGGGGTGCGGGGGAAGGGAATCACGTCGCGGATGTTGCCCATGCCGGTCATAAACTGCACCAACCGCTCAAATCCCAGCCCAAACCCAGCATGGGGAACGGTGCCATAACGGCGCAGATCCAGGTACCACCAGTAATCTTCCTTCGGCAGGCCCGCCGCTTCTAGGCGCGGTTCCAGCACCTCCAACCGTTCCTCCCGCTGGGAGCCGCCAATGATCTCACCGACCTTCGGGGCCAGCACATCCATGGCGGCGACGGTTTTGCCATCGTCGTTGAGTCGCATGTAAAAAGCTTTGATTTCGGCGGGGTAATCGGTGACGATTACCGGCTTTTTAAAGATGGTCTCTGCCAGGTAGCGCTCATGCTCAGACTGCAAATCAATGCCCCATTCCACCGGATAGGTAAAGTCCTGATCGGTTTTTTGCAGCAGGGCAACAGCCTCGGTATAGGTGAGCCGCTCAAAGGCTTCATTAATGATATTTTGGGCCGTCTCTAAGACGGTTTTGTCGATGCGCTGGTTAAAAAAGGCCATGTCGTCTTCGCACTTATCCAGCACAAACTGGAAGACAAACTTCAGAAAGGCCTCAGCCAAGTCCATGTTGCCTTCTAAGTTGCAGAAGGCCATCTCCGGCTCCACCATCCAGAACTCGGCCAGATGGCGGGAGGTGTTGGAGTTCTCGGCGCGGAAGGTGGGACCAAAGGTATAGACGTTGGTGAAGGCCATGGCCATAATTTCGGCTTCCAGTTGGCCGCTAACAGTCAGATAGGTGGGCTTGCCAAAAAAGTCTTGGCTGAAGTCCACCTGGCCCCCATCGGTTTTCGGCAATTGGTTGAGGTTGAGCCCGGTTACGGTGAACATCTCCCCTGCCCCTTCGCAGTCACTGGCGGTGAGGATGGGGGTGTGCATCCACAAAAATTCGCGGGACCGGAAAAACTCGTGGATGGCCTGGGCGCAGGCATTGCGCACCCGGAACACGGCTCCGAGGGTATTGGTGCGCGATCGCAGGTGGCCAATCGTCCTCAAGAACTCAAAGGAATGGCGCTTCTTTTGCAGCGGGTAGCTGTCATCGGCCTCGCCATACACAGTCATGGTTTCCGCCGTCAGCTCGATGCGTTGCCCCTTGGCGGGGGACTCGACCAGGGTGCCCGTCACCGATACCGATGCGCCGGTGTTGAGGCGTTTGATCACCGCTTCGTAATTCTCAAGGGTGTCATTCACCACCACCTGGAGCCCTGCCATGGCCGAGCCATCATTGATATTCAAAAAGCTGAGGGATTTTTGCGTCCGCTTAGTGCGGACCCAGCCTTGGAGGGTAACCGCCTCGCCGGGGTTGCCATGGTGTAGCAGGTCTTTGATGGTTCTCAGGGTCATGGATTCTGTCGCGGGGTGCCAGTGGACAGGATAGCCCAGGAATCGGGCTAAACCCTGATTTTAGAGGGTAAGGACCGTCGCTGGGGGCGATAGCTCATTCAATCGTTGCGGGAGTCCCGCTCAATTTTTTTGAACTGCCTTGCGGGGTCTGCTGGCAGAGAAAAAGGCTGACATAGCCCATAGGCCATTCCAACAATCACAGTGATATTGAGCGGCGTGCAATGAAATCTCTACGAACAGCTCGTTGCAACGGCTCAGCCAGTCACACCGTCCGTGAGGTCCAGGACGGCGGTGCGTCTTGGTGGAGGGGGTCTGGGGCAGGGTGATCGCAGCTATTTTGTATAAATCGTACTTGACAAAAGGTAGTTAGCTAAGGTGGTCTGAGAGGAGATGTATGCCCTTAAAATAGTGGCTCACCCCTGATGTCCAAAGGCTTCGGCACCCCTGCGTCAGTTCCTGCTAGCGCAACCATCAAAAAGCTCAAACGTAGCTTAATCAACCCGTTTGAGTCCTTAGAAGACCCCAGAGTAAGGCAAGCCGAGCATTTACTGCTCGATATCGTTGCCATCGCCATCCTGGCGGTTATTTCTGGTGCCGACGACATGGTGGCCGTTGAAACCTATGGCATAGGGATGAGTGCAGATACCCAAGCCCAGATTTTTGATCCCTTTTTCACCACGAAACCCATTGGGGTCGGCACCGGTATGGGTTTATCGATCAGCTACCAAATCGTGACGGGTAACCATCAGGGGCAGTTGTTATGTTATTCCGTGCCTGGGGAGTTCATATGACATGATTGCGCCCTCAATTGATCTCAACGCTGCCATTATTCGCCACCCGTTAGTGGTGTCCCCCGAGACGACTGTGCTCGACGCGATCGCCCTAATGAACCAAGACGTGCCCCCCGATGCGCGGCCCGAGTCATCGGCACTGTCTTGGGATGACCCAGTGCTAGAAACCCATCCCAGCTGTGTGGTGGTGGCTCACCAGCGGGTCGTGGGGATCTTGACCGAACGGGATGTGGTGCGCCTTACGGCCCAGCAGCATCCCCTCAATCAGAGAACGGTGGGGCAGGTGATGAGCCACCCCGTGGTGAGTTTGCCAGAGGCGACGTTTACCGATGTTGGTACCGCCACGAAACTCTTTCAGCAGCATCGGATTCGTCATTTACCGCTTCTAAACGAGCATGGGCAACTGGCCGGGTTAGTCACCCGCGATAGCCTTCGTCAGGTGGCCTGGAATCAAAAGTTACTGCGATCGCAGCATCAAGAAACCCTGATCGCTGAAATGGCCCTGCGGATTCGGCAATATACCCAGCTAGAAACAATTACCACCGCCATCGTTGAGGAGGTGCAGCACTTTTTGCAGGCCGACCGGGTGGTGATGTACCAATTCCAGTCCGACATGAGCGGTACGATCATCGCCGAGGCGGTGGTGCCCCCCTGGCTGCCCTGCCTGAATCTACAGATCAATGACACCTGCTTTCAAACCAACCTGGGGGGTGCCTACCGAGAAGGGCGGGTGGCCATGATTGATGATGTCCAGGGGGCGAACCTGAATCCTTGTTATCAAGAACTGCTAGAGCAGTTTCAGGTGCGGGCCAATTTGGTTGTGCCCATTGTGATGCCCAATGCTGAGGAGCGCCCCTTATGGGGGCTGCTGATTGCCCATCAGTGTGCTGGGCCTCGCCGCTGGGATGAAACCGATGTTCGCCTATTGCAACGGCTATCTGTGCAGCTCGCCATTGCGCTCCAGCAAGCAGACCTCTATCAATCGCTTCAGGATCTAAATGCCTCCCTAGAGCAGCAGGTGGAAGCTCGCACCCGTACATTGCAAACCCTCGCCAATCAGGAACGGCTACAGGCCAACATTGCCACTCAAATTCGCACCTCCCTCGATCTCGAAACCATCTTGAACACGGCGGTGCAGGAGATTCGGGCGGTTTTGCAGTGCGATCGCGTCAATATTTGGCGGTTTGGCTCCAATTGGCAGCCCTTTGTGGTGGCCGAGTCTACCGATTCGCCCCATTCTCTGATCGGAGAATGGGTGAACGATACCTGCCTACAGAACTACGCCGAGATCTATCGTCAAGGGCGAATTCGGGTGGTGCCCGACATTTACACCACCGAAATGACGGACTGTCATCGAGAAATGCTGATTCGGCTGCAAATTCGCGCCGAGGTGCTGGTCCCTCTCCTCTGTGGCGAACAGCTCTGGGGATTGCTCAACGTCACCGAAAGTCAGCATTCCCGTGATTGGCAACCGGGGGAAGTAGAGCTGCTGCGGGTTTTATCGCTGAAGCTGGCGATCGCCCTACAACAAGCTACCACCCATCGACAACTCCAAGAAGAACTCAGCAAACGCCAACAAACCGAAGCCCTACAGCGGGAAAAAGAAGCCCAGAGCCGCGCCCTCTTAACCGCCATCCCCGACTATCTGTTTCGGGTGGGTGCCGATGGGGAATACCGTGAGGTGATCAACCGCAATCGTGACATCAGCCTCTTGCCCGCTGCCCTCAATCCGGTTGGTTCCACCCTGGCTGAAGTGCTCCCCGCTGATATCGCCGCCCGCCACAGTCACCATTTACAGCAGGCCATCAGCACAGGGGAACTGCAAGTCTATGAACAATCCATTCAAGTTGAAGATCAACTGCTATATGACGAAGTGCGTGTGGTCAAAAGCGGCGAAGACGAGGCGCTGTTTATGATCCGCGATATCAGCGTTCGCAAACGGCTCGAAACCGAGCGCGAACGTGCGGAAACAGCCCTGAGGGAAAGTGATCAAACCAACCGGGCCATTATTGAGGCCATGCCCGATCTGCTGATTCGCATGGACCGATCCGGATATTACAGCCAGATGCTGGGGGGGAGTGCCGTTCAAGTTCAATATCCGACCCTATCCCCCGACCTTTACCGCGTGCTGCCCCCAGAGTTGGCCGCCCAGCGCCTTTACGCCGCTGGAATTGCCCTTGAGACAGGGCAACTCCAAGTCTATGAGCAGCTCTTTGAGGTCGAAGACGATCAGCGTTGCGAAGAAATCCGCATTGCCCCCCTCAATGAACGGGAGGTGCTGATCATTATTCGAGATATTACCGATCGCAAACGGTCAATCTCTGCCCTTGCGGCTAGTGAGCAGCGCTTTCGCCAACTCTTTGAAGCCACGCCGCAAATTGCGGTGCAGGGCTATGACCGAGATCGCCGCGTGATCTATTGGAACCCGGCCAGTGAGGCACTCTATGGCTATAGCCAAGCTGAAGCCCTAGGGCAAAAGCTAGAGGATCTGATTATTTCCCCAGAGATGCGGGCGGGGGTGATCGCCGCCGTTGACAACTGGACGGCAGGGGGGGCAGCCATCCCTGCTAGCGAGTTGACCCTCATAGACAAACAGGGTTTCCCCGTTGAGGTCTTCTCCAGCCATGTAATGCTCAACAATCTGGTGGGCGAGCAAGAACTCTACTGTGTAGACATTCACATTGGTGCGCTGAAGCGGGCTGAGGCAACCCTGCAAAATTTAAGTGGCGGCACTGCGGCCACGATGGGGCAAGATTTTTTCCCCGTCCTAGTCAGTCACATCGCCGAAGGGTTGAATGTGTCTTACGCCATTGTGACGGAACGGGTCGGTGACCAGCTACAGACCTTAGCCCTGTGGGCCAAGGGTGCTTTGCAGCCCAACTTTTCTTATTTGGCGGCCCCCACCCCCTGCGGACAGGTGCTGCAAACGGGCAGGTTGTATTGTCCGCAATCAGTACAGCAGCAGTTTCCCGATTGTCCAGAGCTAGTTGAAATGGGCGCAGACAGCTATCTGGGAATTGCCCTGAAAAACACCAATGGCGAGGCGATTGGCAACCTTTGCATTTACCACCATCAGGCGATTCCAGATCCCCAGCGGGCCGAGCAAATCCTACAGATCTTTGCCGCCCGCGCCGCAGCAGAACTAGAGCGCCAGCGGGCCACAACCGCCCTAAAGCAACTCAATCAAGCCTTGGAAGTTAAGGTGGCGGAGCGGACAGCAGAGGTGGAAGTGCGGGAGGCCCGCTACCGCGCCCTAGTCAATGCGATTCCCGATCTGCTGATCCGCATCGACGCCGATGGCACCTATCTAGACGTGATGACCGGAGATGGCATTGAGCTCTTTAATGCTGATCAGATCGGACCAGGGGTCAATATTTACGACGTTACCCCCTTTGATCACGCCCAGGAGCGCATGGGCTACGTCCACCAGGCCCTAGCCACCCGAGAAGTCCAATCCTATGACTATGAGCTGATCATTGGTGGCCGGTCAATCTCAGAAGAAGCGCGAATCGTGGCTATCAACGATCAAGAGGCGTTGATTATTGTTCAAGATATTAGCGAGAGGGCACGGCTCGAAGCCGAAGTTGCCGAACGCGCCGCTGCCCTCC
>CAYGVA010000229.1:0-6665 GCA_964353225.1 uncultured Leptolyngbya sp. | reverse complement strand
GGGCTGCCCGGTAACGCCAGGGCATTGCCTCCGCCAGAGTTGTTCTGGGGAGCAGGGGCGGTTGGGGTGTTGCCTAAGGGCGGTTGCGTCGCCTCCGGTGGAATGGGGAGGGGCGCTGTCTCGGTTGGGGCTGAGCTAGGTGAAGCAATGGCTGGGGCTGTCGATGCTTCATGGGTGGGGATGGGGGCCAGATCAAAGCTGAGGGCAATGGGCTCTTCGGCTTGGGCGACGGTGGTCAGGCCGAGGCTGAGGGCCAGGGTGCTGGCGGTGAGCAACGTGGGGGAAGTCTGCATGACGACCTCTAAAGAGCAGGGATAAAACGGTGAAACCAGAAGGTCGGTCGGATCTAGGGGAAGGCCCTTAGCGATCGCTCCAACACATGGCGAGAGGGCTCAACCATGGCCCAAGTGCCATCGGGCTGACGCCGCAGGGTCGAAAAGTGCAGAAAGCGAGCCGACCCCATCGGGGCTGCCAGGGTGATCGGGCCAAGGCGGGGCCGCCGCACCCCGCAATAGCGAAACAGGTAGGCGGGCACTTCGGCTGAGGAGAAGAAAATGCAGTCATTGCCCAGGGCCGCCAATTCGACCTCCCCGGTAAAGGGGGCGTAGATGCGATGACCACGGGTATCAATCGAGATATCCCCCAGGCTGGCCACCACGCCAAACCCGGAGATCTGTTGACCCGGTTCGAGCTCCCAAGCCTGCTGCACAATAATTTGACGGGGGGTGGCGATCGCCGAATGACGACAACCGCTTATCAATCCCACGATTATCCCCAGGCCCAGGCCCCCCAGCCGTCGCCAGGTTTCCCTAGCCCGCCATGGCCAGCGGCTACTCAAAATTAAAGCGATATCCAGCGTACTCATCGTTTTCGTACAAAATGACCAGTTGAGTTTTCGGATCGAAAGCGAGGGGATAAGCCTCCCGTTCGGCCTCTACCCCCGACCGCACCTGGAGCGCAGCCAGGGTGCAGTAGGGCTCGGCCACCACCTGCCGCACCCGCGTCTTCGAGTCCCGTTCAGGAATGGTGAGGAGTTGGGCCAGTTGTTCTCGGGAGAGGGTGGCCTCAGTTTGCACAAACGCTTTGCAGCTATTGGGATTGACCTGGGCCGTGGCCCCGCCCTGTAACCAGGTGCGCAAATTGGGCAAGTCGGCCAGCAGCAAGCCCAGACCGGCAATGAGGCCAACGGCTAAGACCGTTCTACCGACGGGGGCTGGGCTGGGGTGTTGGGGAGACGGAGCGGAAACCATCGAGATATCCTCCTTATGGCTTACATCAACGGAGATCGGGCAGGACCAACAGCGTTTAGAGTTGTCCCCCCAGCACTAGGCCGAGCAGCGCCAGTAAGATCCGCGCAATCATGGCGAGATCGCTACGGGGGTTAGTGATCAGTCGGTATAACGCCCAGCCCACGAGGGCGACAATGGAACCAATCAATAGGGGCCAGAGGCTCGGCAGGGTGGCCAGGGCCAGCTCTAAGACTTTGCGGCTAATCACGCCGCCGAGTAACCACCCCAGGATGTCGAGAGCGCTGAGGTGAGAATGGCGTTCCAGGGTAGCGGTCAACCCCCCCCAGAGACGGGTGAGGGCTGCGATCTGCTCACGGATCAATAGCGTTGACCAAGTTGCGACGTCCGTGCCTGGGCGATGGGGTCGGTTTCTTAATAAGTGGGCCGTTTGGGCGGCATTATGTTCGTCTTCGTAGAGATCGATAGGGGTAGAGGTCAGTATGATCGCCCCTTGGTTATCTGCCAAAACTTGGGCGATGGCGATCGGTTCCAGGCGGCAAAATTGCTCTAATGCCCAAGGGGAATCATGGCGTCGTAAGTGCCAAGCCAAGCTATCGACACTCCGTTTAAAGACCTGCAGGGCTGCCGCCTGCTCCTGGGCCAGACCATTGATATGCCGAGCTTGCCCCCTTAGACGGTGCAGGTGCATGTCTAAATCTGGGGGAGGCTGGGTTGGGGCGGGTTGAGGGGCGGCTGAGTCAGCAGAGGGTTCAGGGGATACGGTGGCAGAGCGTTGCCGGAGGGCCTCAACCGTGGCTGCGAGTTCTGACGGCCCAACCGGATGATTTGGGGTAGGGTGAGCCTGGGGCTGGCCCCAGGGTAAGTCCGCCGTCCCATCCCGATCAGGGGCAGGGGCCTGTAGGTCAATCAACCTTTGGCGGATAGCATCGAGGTGGAGTTCTGGAGTTCCCATGGCACCTTGCTGCAAGAACACAGCTTATGGCTATTAAGCGATAGTACAAGTGTACTTATTAATTGGCTTCTTGCAACTCTTCAGGCAGAAAAATCGTCTAATCGCTGAGATGCAGCCCGAAAAACCCGTTGCCCATGCCGTGGATGGGGGCGGTTGCCCAACGGTTCTTGATGGGAATGCTGTGGCCAACTGTGAGCCCGTCATTACCTTGTTCCCCATGCCAGTGCCGCTATGATTCATCCGTTTCGGGAAACATCGCCAGATCACTTTAGTGATGACCATGGCGAGGCTATGCCCATCGCGCTACCCCCGGTGCGGCGGCCCGGTTTGCAGGTGCGGTCCTGGAGCTATCACATCCTGATGGTATTGGTCTTAGGTGGCCAGGTGTTGATGCGCTTGTTGCGGGGCCGTGTGCAACGTCATCGCGTGATCGAGCAGATGATGGCGGCGGGTCCGGGGGCGTTGCTGCCGGTGTTGATGATTAATGTTTTGGCCGGGATGATCTTTACGATTCAAACGGCACGCGAGATGACCCGCCTCGGCTTTTTGCAAGCCTTAGGGGGCGCTTTTGCCCTAGGATTTTGTCGAGAGTTAGCGCCGATTTTGTCGGCAGCGATTTTAGCTGGGCAAGTCGGATCGGCCTTTGCAGCTGAGATTGGCAGCATGAAAATCACCGAGCAGATCGATGCTCTGCGAGTGTTGCGGACTGATCCGATTGATTATTTGGTGGTGCCTCGGACGGTGGCTTGCTGTGTGATGTTGCCCATTTTGACCATGATGGGATTGGTGCTGGGGGTCGGTGGTGGCGTCATTGTGGCCCGGCAGCTTTATGGCGTTGAGCCTGCGATCTTTTTGGATTCCGTACAGATGATGTTAGAGCCAGCGGATCTGCTGACGGTCATGGTCAAATCCGTTATTTTTGGGGCCTTGATTGCGTTGGCGGGTTGTTCTTGGGGGTTAACGACTACCTCTAGCAAGAACCTGGGGCAGTCGGCAACATCGGCGGTGGTGATGACCTGGATAGCTCTCTTTGTCGTGGATTTGGCGGTAACCCTATTGGTCTTTCATGGTGTCAAGGCCACCCATTAGAAAAGGCTCCTACCGTCAAAGTGTAGAAGCCTAGTCCATCATCTATGGCTCGTGATGTCGCGCCCCATTAGCTAAACGACATCACAGTCTGTTGGCGGCGGCGACTGCGATGGGTCGCTGGCTTGCTGGTGGTTTGGGTCGGTTCAGCAGCCGGTGTAATGGGAAGGTCAGCATAGGTCTGGTAGCTACCGTCAGGCATTAAAGTGCCATTCAAGTTAGCGTTATCCAAGAGTGCGCCTTTGAGGTTGGCACCTCTGAGATCGGCTCCGCTGAGGTCTGCCCCTTTCAGATTTGCATTCCGTAGGTCTGCCCGTCTGAGCTTGGCCCCATTCAAGTTGGCACCGCTGAGGCTCGCCTCCTGTAAATTGGCTCCCTGTAAATCAGTGCCCATCAACTGAGCTCCCCCCAGTAAAGCCCGCTGTAAACTCGCCCCCTGTAGATCGGAGCGCAGGAGATTGGCCCCGATTAAGTTGGCGTCCATGAGTTGGGCATGGCAGAGGCGAGCCCGCACAATCTCGGCCCCTGGCATAAATACTTGGCTGAGGTTGGCCGCAGTGAGCTTTGCCTCTATCAACGTGACGAAGGGTAGGCTAATGCCCTGCAAATTCGCATGGGACAAATTTAAGTTCCGGAATAGGGTCTCCCCTTGTTGAAAGCGTTGAGTGAGTTGTTGGTGTAGTGCAGTAGCTTGGCGAATCGTCATGGTGGTTAGCAGACCGGTAGATGAGAACGCGTAGATGCACCCGTAATGCCATCCTCGGGAGGACGGATATAGTCTCAGTGATATTACTGATATATTCAGTAATAAGATAACGATTCAGGTTGTGTTTGAAACGACAGCAGCCAATGCTTAATGCAGGCCAAGTCGTTATTAATAGGTAGATGCCATGGACGAAAATACCCGTAGGTCTTTTGGGAACGTCCCTGTATTAGTACTGTAATATACACCGACCTTGGCGATGGTCAGGTCAGACGAATCTTTAAGGGTTAAGTGATTTTCCTTACTTTTCCTTCATGAAAGTGATTCAGATGGGTTGATTAAGGGCCGTCACGACACGGAGCCCTGGTCATGGGCCGGGATGTTGACACGATTTGCCATGGCATCCGACGGTCTAGCCCGTTTAAGGTTGGGCTCACATCTGTGCGGCAATGACAAAGTCGGCCAATCTCCCCCACAGGCTTCATCGACAGCGTGGGGGGGAATTGGCACCTATTGAGTCAAGCTGGGTGCGGCTGACCTGACCTGCAACTGTGTGCAGAGATTGGATCAAGAGGGATTGGCGACGGTGGTGGCGTTGTTTTCGAGGTTGATATCTTCTGATAGGGCCTGAACTTCCAGCAGGTTGTCAAGATCCACTGCCGTCAGTAGTGCTTCCCAGGCCACGGAGTCGTTGGTTTCTTTTCGCAGTTGAGCCGAAGCGGCTAAGGCATCATGCCAGAGCCCTTCTGAGGCATAGATTTCGGGTAATTGCTGTGGTGTAGCCGTGGGTAGTACTGCTGCGACGGTTTCAGGGGGTGCGATCCGAGCGACGGTGCCCCCGACCACAATGTTGGCGCTGGGATCTTCAACATTGCAAGAGATAGAGAGATACCAGTAGTAGGACTGATCGACCTCTAATGCCTTTTGGATGCCGTTGTCGGGTAAGTCGAGACTGAGAATGCCGGACTGCCCTTGGGGAGAAAACTGTCCTTCGTAGAACAGGTCATTGGTTGTTTCGTTATAGATCACAAATTTGACTGACTCTGCATCGGTCTCTGGCAAATAAAAGAAAAAGGTGGGATACCCATGGATGGTTTGCCCGTAGTTACTCTCTGGGATGAGGGCGGTTAGTTGTAGGGGGGCATTAGGGGCAACACAGGTTTCACTGCGGGTTGAACCGGATTGCCGGTTGCCGGGGGCACTTAGCCCCGGCAGATTGAGGTTGAGCCCCGTTTGGGCCATGAGTGGTTTTTGGGCGAGCCCAAAATTACCTCCTAAGACGAGGGCTACAGCACTGAGGGTCAAGAATGGGCGGAGGAGGTGACGATTTTGCATGGGTCGATGGGGTTAGGAGGCGGGCGGGTTGAAGACTGGGGGGCCATTGATGCAGCGGTGGATTGGTAGCGGGTCTTATTTACGTCCGTATCAATCTATTCGCCAGATCTTGAAGTAGGCTGATCTATCTCTACAGTGAGTACCCAAGCAATCCCTGATGATGCTGTCGATTGTGAGGTTCTGACGCGGGTTCCCATGTCGCCTAAAAACAAGGGCTAATATGAACCTGGTTTTAGTCTGCCCTGGCTTAATTGCGTTCATGGCTGTTTCTCCGGATAAGATGCGTGCTTCTTTTTGGCAGCAAATGGTTCCAAAGGTTTTGGAACGTTTGGGCCATCCTGTGGTGTTGGCGACGGTGGCGGCGGGGGCGTTGGTACTTGGGGGGCGCACCCTGGGGCTGTTTCAAGGGGCAGAGTTGGCGGCCTATGATCAGTTTTTGCGGTTACGCCCGACGGCTGTCGCGGACGATCGCCTACTCATCGTTGGGATCACTGAAGCCGACATTCAAACCCGTCAAGAGTGGCCCATTAGTGACCAAACCGTTGCAGAGGTGCTGGCGGTGCTGCTGGTGGCTGAACCGGTGGCGATTGGCTTAGATTTATTTCGCGATGTACCGATTGAGCCGGGGCGAGAGGCGCTGTTATCGATTCTCGGGAGTAGCGATCGCATTGTCGGTGTGTGCAAGATCAGCAGCGTTGACAATACGGGGGTGGCTCCTCCGCCAGGGGTACCTGCTGCCCAGGTTGGATTTTCTGATCTGGTGGTGGATCCGGGCGGGATATTGCGCCGGGGTCTCATCGCGGCCTCTCCCCCAGCGTTGGAGACATCGGTGGGGGAGCATCCCTGTAATACCCAAGGGGAGCAGCTTTTTTCCTTGAGCTCGCGCCTAGCGTTTTACTATTTTTTGGCCCAAGACTTAGGGCTGGAGTCCACTGAGAGTGGCGAGATTCGCATTGACGCGGTGACCTTACCGCGATTGGATGGCCAAATCGGCGGCTATCAGCGGGCGGATATTGAAGGCTACCAGACCCTATTGAATTATCGCGGAGCGGAGGCAGTCATCCCCCAGGTGAGTCTGACGGCGGTACTGGCGGGGGAAGTGCCAGAAGAGATGATTCGCGATCGCATCGTTTTGATTGGCACCATTACCCCTGAAGCCAAGGACGCCTTTTACACCCCCTATAGTGGCGGGCGGCGTGACAGTCAGCAGATGCCAGGGGTGGTGGTCCATGCCCAGGCCACGAGCCAATTGCTCAGCGCCGTTTTAGAGGGGCGTTCCCTGCTGTGGAGTTGGCCCGATGCCATGGAGGGGGGGTGGATCTTGATCTGGGGGCTGGGC
>CAYGVA010000228.1:0-6715 GCA_964353225.1 uncultured Leptolyngbya sp. | reverse complement strand
CTTGTGAACCGCAGCCCACCCGCTGCGGTTTTGTCGTTTTTAGGCCCTTTGCACCGATCGCCCCCATGACCTACTCCACCTATTGGTTTTTTAGCTTTTTTGGTTTTACCAGGCACTGCTCCGGGTAAATCGGTTTTTATGCCGATTCTCCAGACCCGGAGCCCTGAGGCACCGGGTCTTTTTTATGCTCTCCACCCTGCGCCGTTCATTCTGCTTCGCCCAGTCCAAAACTTTCCAAAAAAGGAACCCCATGCAAGACGCTAAACTCGCCGCCAAAGCTCACGACACCCACACCACCGAGATTGCCCTCACCCCCACAGTGAGCGCGGGTGGCACCGACCTGCTGATTGTCGGTGGCCCCTGTTCGGTCGAGAGCCTAGAGCAAATGAGCGCCGTGGCCACCCACCTCGCCCAAGCCCCGGTTCAAGCCTTGCGGGGTGGGGTTTATAAGCCCCGCACCTCCCCCTATGCATTCCAGGGTATGGGTGTCGAGGGTTTGGCAATTCTGGCTCAGGTGCGGCAGCAACATCAGGTGCCGGTGATTACGGAGGTGATGGCGATCGCCCAGATTCCCGAGGTCAGCGCCCATGCCGACGTGCTGCAAGTGGGTAGCCGCAACATGCAAAACTTCGACCTACTGAAGGCCCTGGGGTCGGCCAATGAGCCCATCGTGCTGAAGCGGGGCCTCTCCGCCACGGTGCAAGAGTTCGTGATGGCGGCGGAATACATCATGGCCCATGGCAACCCCAATGTGATTCTTTGTGAGCGGGGTATTCGTAGCTTCGACACCCACACCCGCAATGTGCTGGACCTCGGTGCCGTGGTGGCCCTGAAGCAGATCAGCCATCTACCGGTGATTGTGGACCCTAGCCATGCCACCGGCAAGCGAGAGCTGGTGCCTGCTTTAGCAAGGGCAGCGATCGCGGCGGGTGCCGATGGGGTGATGGTGGAATGTCACCCCGATCCAGAGGCATCGGTCTCCGATGCCCGTCAAACCCTGTCCCTCGAAGCAATGGTGGAATTGGTAGATAGCCTCCGCCCCATTGCCGCCGCCGTGGGCCGCAATATTCCGTTGGGTCGCTGGAGCCCGGAACCGGCCTTGGTCTGAGGGCGACCCACCCCGGCCTACGGCCACACTTCCCAAGGAAGGGATGCTTACTCAATGGGGAATCTCGGCCCAGGGTTGTGAAGCACTGCTTACGCGAGTTGCCCATTCCCCCATGCCCCAACACCGTTGGATCACCGCCGCACTGTTCGTAGGTCTATGGACCCTTCCCCTGATTGCGCCGGTTCACGCCAATACTGACGCGCCTGCGTCGGAGCCCGAGGGCCAGCCGGTTGAGGAATATCCTTGCATTTGTGGCTGTCCTTGCGGCTGCACCTACCCCGACTATGGCCCGCAGCCCATTACCGCCGCCGAAGTAGATTTTCCGCTGCCTGGGACGGTGCACAGCCTATGGCATATCCCCACCCCAGGGCAGGGCAGTATCAACTTTCAGACAGAGCTGTCGCTGGTAGCGGCGATCGCCTTTTACCGAGACGCCCTCACGGAGATGGGCCTGACCGAGCGCGAAATCAACACGGTCATCACCGAGTCGGTGTTTAGCCTGGTGTTTGATGGTTGGCCAGGGGCCGCACCGGGGGAAGTGGTGGTAGTGCAAGGGGTAGACCTGGGGGGGCGGGTGAATATCAATATTCGGATTGAGGCTATTGGCCCCTGAGGGTTACCCCACCGGCACCGCTGCCTTCATCTCAAAGATCCGCTCAATCGAGACTTCCACGGCGCGATCGGGGGTGGATGCCCCTGAGGTCACCCCCACCTTAATCGGACCGTCGGGCAGCCAATTTTCAGTCACCACCAGATCCCCATGGAGGGGTTTGTGCTCGATGCGGTTCCCTGGCCCAATCCGTTCTGGCCCATCAATGTGATAGGAGGGAATGCTGCGATCGATCGCGATTTCCTGCAAGTGAGTCGTATTCGAAGAGTTATACCCCCCAATCACCAGCATCAAGTCCACCTTGACATGGGCTTCATCCACCAGCTCAAACATGGCGTCTTGGCGCTCTTGGGTGGCATCGCAAATGGTGTTAAACGCCAAGAAATGATCATTGAGCTGGTGGGGACCGTACTTCTGGCTCATGGTGCGCTCAAACAACTTGCCCATGGCCTCGGTCTCCCCCTTGAGCATGGTGGTTTGGTTGGCAATGCCCACCCGCTCCAGGTCGGTGTCGGGGTCAAAGCCCTCGGAATGGGCGTGCTTGAACTTCGTCAAGAATTCTGTGCGGTTCCCGCCGTGCAGAATATAGTCCGCCACATACTGGGCTTCGGCCAGGTTGAGGACCACCAAATAGATGCCCGCAAAGGAGCTGGTGGCCACGGTTTCTTCGTGCTTATATTTGCCGTGGATGATTGAGGTATAGTCTTTTTTCTTATGCTTCTCGACGCTGTTCCACACCTTCGAGACCCAGGGGCAGGTGGTATCGACAATGGTGCAGCCCCGCCCATTGAGGAGCTGCATTTCTTGGACGCTGGCCCCAAAGGCAGGCAAGATCACCACATCCCCAGTAGCAACCCCTGAGAAGTCCTTATGGCCATCCACCAGCTCAATAAAGTGGACGTTCATCTCCCGCAGTCGCTGATTCACGTCGGGGTTGTGGATAATTTCGTTGGTAATCCAGATGCGCTGATCAGGAAAATGTTGGCGGGTTTCGTAGGCCATGGCCACGGCCCGCTCCACACCCCAGCAAAAGCCAAAGGATTTAGCCAGGTAGATGGTGGCGTCCCCCCGAGTCAGGACATAGTTATTGTCCCGAATCTCTTGGATTAAGGCGCTTTGGTACTCTGTTTGCATTTGATCAGCGGCATCTTCGCCGTGGCCAAACCCCTTGCGAAAATAGTTCTCTGACTGGTTTAGCGATCGCTTAAATGCTTTGGTATCCATGCCGCTCCTAGAGGTCCGCTTTTGGTTCTAGAATAACGGTTTCTAGGAAGCCCCTCTGCATCTCACCCTTGGTAATCTTAATGGCGGAGTTTGATTGCAAGCCCTGTGGTAGCACTGACCACTTTGCTTAGGACGTCTAGAATCGCTCTGATGTTTTGTACAGAAGCAAAGTGGCTCAAAGTCTTGCCCTAACTAGACTAGCGGCTGCCATACCAGAGAGCAGAAATCTAACCATCATTTCAGAGGATTAGGCTCTCTAGCCCCTTGACTTTGAGGAATCGGATTCAAACTCGCGGCGCAGTCTACTAACTGGCAACTTTACTGAGTTGGGCCACGATGCTCAGCACATCACCGCGACTGAGCTTCTCTTTACCCTGGGCCAAAATATTGAGGGTGGCATGGGCAAGGGCCAACGGAATCCGGCAAAAGAGCAGCGCCGGTCCCTTCGGCAGGGCCGCTGTATAGGCATCGGCTAGGGCCAAATTGCGACGGGCATAGCGCTGCATATCCGCAGAGGTCCAACCCGTGGGGTAAAAATCTACATCCCGCTCTAGATCTTCGAGATGATTGCGCAGGATATTCACCGACTGCAACCCCCGGCCAAAACCGATCGCCTCAATGCGGCTGGTCTCAGTGCCGTCATGCCAGGCCCATAGGTCCGACAGCATCAACCCCACCGCCCCGGCTACGCTGAAGGTGTAGCAATCTAAGTCCGCTTCGCTATCAATACGCCAGTTGCACTCAGCCCAATAGGCCATGCGATCGGCCATGGCGGCAGTGGCATCCCAAATACGGGGGGCAATGGTGTCGGGGGCCAACAAGGCCCATTCCCCCACCCGCAAGGTCACTTCTTCGAGCTGGTCATCAAAGCCGTCTAACCCCTTTGCAAAGTCATCGACCTTAGACAACTCGGTCCCGGCCTGTAGATTCAGGCTGATCTGCCGCAGCAGCTTGACCTTGATCGGTAGCGGTAGGGTGTGATGATCTTCGATTTGGTCGATCGCCCGCATACAGAGGTAAGCAGAGGCAACGGCCTCCTGCAATTGCGGCGGCAATAAGCTGATGGGGATGTAGAAGGTGCGACTCGTCGCTTTGAGTAAGTCCAGTGCCGTACTGACAGAAGGCATTCGATCATCTCCTCACACGGTTAGAACTTCGGACATTAGAACTGCGGTTAATTGTCCTGGATTGACAGCCCTGGCGCATTAACCATGGATTAACCTCTATGAGCCATGGATTAATCTTCAACAGTGTATGGGATTTACTAACCTTTCCTATTGCGATAGTTGCCTTGGCCTTAGAGGGGTTGCAGGCAGTCTACTGGGTGAATGGGGGTCTGCCCAAATTATTTGTCCGATCGCACCCTCCAGCAGCAGTGATTTCAAAAAAAATGGTCTAGGGTGGTTGAATGCTGACTGGTGGCTCAACATACTGAGCCACAGCCAGTTCCCTCGGCCTACCATCCCAGGTGTGAGGGGGCACTCGTTTAAGGTCCCGCCAAGGCCAGCTAACCACTGAGGAGACGGTTTTAAAAATGGGAATTCATTTGCAGCAGGCGCTTGCAGTCGGACAATATCTGGTAACTCAGCGCCTTAAGGGGCGCAAAAAGTACCCATTGGTGCTGATGCTAGAGCCCTTATTTCGATGTAACTTAGCCTGTTCGGGTTGCGGCAAAATTCAGCATCCCAAGGAGATCCTAAAGCAAAATCTTTCCCCCGAAGCCTGCTTTGCAGCGGTAGATGAGTGTGGAGCGCCAGTGGTTTCTATCCCTGGGGGAGAACCGTTGATGCATCCCCAAATTGACGAAATTGTGGCGGGTTTGGTCGAGCGCAAGAAGTTTATCTATCTCTGCACCAATGGTTTGCTCCTAGAGAAGAGCCTGGATAAATTTACCCCGTCCCCTTATCTCAGCTTCAGCGTCCATTTAGATGGGATGCGCGAGCTGCACGATAGCTGTGTGGATCGCAAGGGCGTCTTTGATATTGCCATCAGTGCGATTCGGGCGGCCAAAGCCAGAGGTTTCCGAGTCACCACCAATACCACTGTGTTTGAGGGGGCGGATCCCAAGCAGATCCAAGAATTATTCGACTACCTCACCACCATGGGGGTAGACGGCATGATGGTGTCGCCGGGTTATAGCTATGCCTGGGCACCGGATCAAGACCACTTTCTGCAGCGGGAGCAAACTAAGGCCCTCTTCCGGGAAATCCTGGCTCCATTCCGGGCCGGTCAGAAAAAGTGGTCCTTTAACCACAACCCCCTCTTTTTGGATTTCCTCACCGGGGACAAGGACTATGACTGCACCCCTTGGGGCAGCCCCAGCTACAGCGTCTTGGGTTGGCAGAAGCCCTGCTATTTATTGAATGAGGGCTATTACGACACCTTCCAAGAGCTGATTGAGAATACAGAATGGGAGCAGTACGGCACCCAGAGCGGCAACCCCAAATGTGCGGACTGCATGGTCCATTGTGGCTATGAGCCTACGGCAGCGACCGATGCGATGCAGCCCCAGAATATGGCGCGATCGCTGGGGGGCCTATTTGGCGTCGCTAGATAGTGCGTTATCTCAAGGGTGGGATTAGGGTTTTTCGCCTTGACTATCACCCTTGGGGCAACCATTAGGTTTTCAAGGCGCACTGTCGGACTCGGTTAAAGCCCTAGTAATCACTTAACCGTTCCGGTTTCTAGCCCCCCTGGTGCCCATTGCCCCGCAATAGAACGTCCTATGGGGCTAGGGTTTGCTTCAGACTGGCGCTGTAGGGGGCGGTTAAAATGCCGCGATCAGTAATCAATCCCGTCACCAAAGTATGGGGCGTCACATCAAAGGCGGGGTTCCGCACTGCCATGCCCGCTGGGGCGGTGCGTCTGGCCCCAAAGTGGGTAACTTCGGCTTCCCCTCGCTCCTCAATCACAATGGTGCTGCCGGTGGGGGTATCGGGGTCGATGGTGGAGTAGGGGCAGGCCACATAAAAGGGAATGCCGAAGTATTGGGCGGCGATCGCCACCCCCAGAGTGCCGATTTTGTTGGCCACATCGCCGTTGGCGGCAACGCGATCGGTCCCCACAATCACCAAGTCAATCAATCCCTGGCTCATCAGATGGGCCGCCATGTTGTCACAAATCAGGGTGACATCAATGCCGTGCTGTTGCAGCTCCCAACTGGTGAGCCTTGCCCCTTGCAATAGGGGCCGAGTTTCATCGGCATACACCCGAAAGGCCACCCCCTGATCGTGGGCCACATACATGGGCGCTAGGGCAGTGCCCAGTTCTGATGTGGCCAGGGCTCCGGCGTTGCAGTGGGTCAGTATCCCCATGCCGGGTTTGATCAAGGGTGCGCCATATTCCCCCATGGCGCGACACAACTGGCGATCTTCATCATGAATTTGGATGGCTTCTTGCTCTAGGCGCTGCCAAATCTCGGCGGGGGTGGCCTCGGTCATGGCTGCCGCCACCTTGCTGAGTCGGGTTAAGGCCCAATGCAAGTTAACGGCGGTGGGGCGGGCGCTATCGAGGTAGGTGGCGGCCTCGGCGAGGGCGGCCATAAAGGCGGGGCGATCGAGGTGGGTTTTGGCTTGCAGGCCAATTACCAATCCGTAGGCCCCAGCAATACCAATGGCCGGAGCCCCCCGCACTTTCAGTTGTTTAATGGCCTGCCACACCTGCTCAACGGTGTGTTGGGGTTCGATTAAGGTTTCGAGGGGCAACTGGGTCTGGTCAATCAGATGCAGGACGCCGTTGTCCCAGCGGAGGGTGGGGGGAAGGGTGGGCATGGT
>CAYGVA010000227.1:0-6772 GCA_964353225.1 uncultured Leptolyngbya sp. | reverse complement strand
CAAGGACGTCGAACCATCCTCGCTGGGCTTGCGCTCTTCCCATAGCAATGGTCATCGCGCGATTCTCCAAATCGTAAAATCAAAATCAGTGCGGAGAACCTAAAACTGCTGAGCCGCAACTTAAACAAGGTGCGCCATGAAGCCTAGGCTCATTTACATAAGGTCCCGATATTATGAGTGGGACTTTACTAATCTTTACTATAAACAATATTGAGGGGTGATGCAGGGGGTAGTGGTATTTAGGGCCAGCAGCGTCCACCCATTTACATTGGTTGTTAGACTCAGGGGGCCGCATCTAGTCAACAATCGTGATTGATTCACCGATGGCTAGACTCCGGCATGATCCTCTATCTATATTTGTGAGCGCATTAGAACGCGATGTATACCCTCGAACTCAACCTGAAGCATAGTCCTCTACCCATTGCGGTCCAAAAGCAAGAATTGGAGGCAGCCCAGGCCGATTACAACCGTCTGACGGATGCGCTTAAGTCTGGCACTACGGTTGTTTTGGAACTGACCTGTGATCAGATCCCTGGTAAGGCCATCACTGTGCTGACCAGCGAAGTGGCCGCCGTACAGATTTATGAAAAATCAGGGACGGCCTCGGCTTCGGGTAAGCCTCCCGGCTTCTTTGCCTTGATGGGAGAAGCGGCTGCAGAGTGATATGGTGCGGGCCATTTTGCTGATCCTTGGCGTACCGGCAAAGTGGTTTGCAGTCCTGTCCTAACCGGACGGGCGACTGTTTTCCCTGGTTTGAAATGCTGTTTATCCCTGTCGAGGTGTCTTGATGTCCCGCTTGACGCCCCCTTTGATATCCACTGGGGCTGGTATTCAAGTTAATGATCTGTGTTTTCAGTGGCCCTCTGGGTTGCCGGTATTAAAGCACTGTTCTTTGACCGTACGGCCAGGAGAATTTTGCATGCTGTTGGGGGATAACGGGAGCGGCAAATCAACCCTGCTGAGGCTTTTGGCCGGATTGATGCCTCCCCAGGTGGGTCATATCCATGTGGATCCACCCCTCGGCTATGTTTTTCAAAATCCGGATCATCAGTTGGTGATGCCAACGGTGGGGGCGGATGTGGCCTTTGGTTTAGCCAATGAAGGGCTAACGCTACCGACGATCCATGGGCGGGTGCGGGAGGCACTGACCGCCGTTAACCTCGGCCATTTAATTCGGCGGCCCATTTATGCCTTGAGTGGTGGGCAAAAACAGCGGGTGGCGATCGCTGGGGCGATCGCCCGCCATTGCCACGTCTTACTCCTGGATGAACCCACCGCCCTGCTCGATCCCGATGGCCAACTGGAACTGGTCCATCAGGTGCGTCAACTGGTGAAAGATCGCCAGTTGGCGGCCCTGTGGGTGACCCATCGGTTAGTCGAGCTTGACTACTGCGATCGGGCCTTTTTATTAGAACAAGGGGAACTGATCGAACATGAGTCCCCCCGTCACCTTAAGCAAAAGCTGGTGGCCTGAGCCCTTGACCATCCACCCTCAAGCAAAAAAAATCCCAGCGCCCAAGGCCACTGGGATTTTGAATCAGGGTGCATCTACCATTCCACTTAACGGTGCTGCCCCGCTTCGATCCGGCTACTTTTAGAGACTTCATCGACTTTTTATCATTTTGCTCGGGTTCCCCGTGTATTCACTTGATCTTTCCCAGTTCCTCTTGCCATTGATACAGGGAAGACCAGCGGGCTGAGCCTTGTCAGTCGGTTAGTCTCGCTCAAATCGTTGCTTTTCTAGGTTTATCGCACGCTTTATGCCAAATATACGATCGCCCCAAGATCAAGCCCCTTCCCCTTCTTCCCTAGCCCCGGCAGTCTATATCGTCGGCGCTGGGCCGGGGGATCCGGATCTGCTGACGCTCCGAGGGCAGCGACTTTTGCAGCAGGCGGACGTGATTGTGTATGCCAACTCCCTCGTTCCCCCACAGATTTTGGATTGGGGCCGCCCCGATGCCGAGCGGGTGGCCACCGCCAATCTCACCTTGGAAGCAATTTTGCCCCTGATGATTGAACGGGTGCGGGCAGGGCAATCGGTGGTGCGTCTCCATTCGGGAGATCCCAGCCTGTACAGCGCCATCCATGAGCAAATTCAGGCCCTCGTCGAGGCAGAGGTTGCCTTTGAAGTCATCCCTGGCATTAGCGCCTTCCAAGCTGCCGCCGCCAAATTGAATGCGGAACTGACGATTCCGGGCTTGGTGCAATCGATTATTTTGACCCGCATTAGTGGTCGCACCCAAGTCCCTGAGACAGAGGAGCTGGGGAGCTTGGCGGCCCACAAAACCAGCCTGTGTCTTTACCTCAGCGCCCGTCATGTGGATGACGCCCAGGCCCAGTTGATGGCCCACTACCCCGCCGATACTCCGGTGGCCATCTGCTACCGATTGGGTTGGCCCGATGAGCAAATTCACCTGGTCTCCTTGGAGGCCATGGCAACGACGACCCGTGAGGCCGACCTGATTCGCACCACCCTTTACGTGGTCAGTCCGGCCCTGGGGGCGGCGAAGGCGCGATCGCGGCTATACAACCCTGACCATACCCACCTGTTTCGACCCCGCCCATGCCAAACCTTGGCTTAACAAGGTTTGGCATGGGCGGGGCGATTCCCATGATCATTTTCCAGGGATGTTTCAAACCCGGTTAGATCATTAGCCCAAAATATTTTTGGAGTCGATGATGCATGCGTGAATTCTCGTAAGCCTTGAAGTCGTATACGACACAACAAAAAGCAATTGATGCTACTTTTTTGTCCGGTCAAAAAAGCAAATTACATCGTTTTATTTTGTCTGGATCAAAAAATGGTTCATTTTTTGGTTCACTTTTAATCACCCATACTTTCTACAATTCAAAAATGGGCACAATGGCGCTGATGGGTGCTTTGTGCAAATGCCTGAATTTGATGTCACTCCGAGTAAGCTACGGCTATCTTGCCAAGGTCTAGCCCAAGTTGACGCTAAGTTGAGCCAACTGGGCTGGCGCAGGCAGTCTAAATGTTGGGCTAAATCTGCCAATGTGTCGGTGATGACCCTAAGGCGATTTCGGGCTAGGGATCGGGTTGCCGCAGATAGTTTTCAATGGATCTGTAAAGCGCTCGATCTAGATTGGCGATCGCTGATCGACTCAGGGCATCTCCCAATCTGTACCGATGAATGGGTACACCGCACAGCGATCTTTCAGGCTTTAACAGAACGTTTGCAGCAGGGCTGCCGAGTGATGGTGATAACGGGTATTACCGGCATTGGTAAGACGGTGCTGGCGGAGCAACTCACCCAGTATCTACAGCCTCAGGTCGGTCGAGGGGTGAGCTTTAACTGTGAGATTCGAGCCGGGGCCGAGTTTGGGGAGGTTGCTGCCCATTGCCTAGAGCAAGACGGACAACGGATTACGGACGAGGAAAGGCAAAACCCCCAACAACTCATGCACCGTTGGCTGGCATTGCTGGTCAATCAACCCCGTTGGGTGGTGATGGATTCCTTTGAGATGCTCTTAGAGGGTGACGAAGAGCAAGGATGGACTGTTTTCAAGGATCCCCTATGGGAGACATTTTTCCATCAGTTCCTCGGATGGGAATCTTGTCAGAGTCAAATCATTCTGACCTCCCAAGACTTACCCACCCAAATCCAGATGCAAGGTCTGCGATATCCCCAATCCTTCCATGTAGAACGCCTCTCGGGATTATCTCCAGCCTTGCAAGCGGCCTTCTTTCAAAAGTATGGCTTTGACCCTGAGACCGAGCCCCAAGACTGGCATTATCTCGTCCGCATTGGTGCCGCCTATGAGGGCCATCCCTTGGCCCTGCGGGTGATTGTCGGTGAAATTCTGGAGCGCTATGGCGAGGATGTGGGGAAATATTGGCAGCGCTATGGCAGCGAAATTGAACGGGTTGAAGCCACGCAAGCCCAAGGGAATGCTTATCCCCCGCGCCTCGATCGCTATTCGCCAAGTTTGCGGCGGACTGTACGCAGGCGCATCGAGGATTCCTTTGTGCGGCTACGCCAGGATTTACCCGATGCCTACCTACTATTGTGCTTAGCAGCCACCTACCGTGAGCCGGTCACCGAAGACTTTTTGCTCAGTCCTCTGCGGCGACGGGGGTGCCCCGAGCAGCGCGGTCAGGTTGCGTTAGATATGCTGCTCGATCGCAATTTATTAGAAATAGATCAGCAGCAAAGGTTAAGACAGCATAATCTAATTCATAGTGTTGCCCTTGATCATCTGCAAAATCTGAATTAAAGGGTGGACCTATGTCCGCAATCGCTACTGCCCAGCCCCCGGTCTACTCGGTGTTAAAGGCGGTATTGCCCCGGTCTCTGGCGGCAACTAACAGCTCCGATCTCCTTGAAAATGCCAAAGCCGCTGCCTTACCCCTCGCAGCGGTGATGCAATGGCTGGCCGTGGAAAGCTGGCTCTATAACTATGCGGATCGGGTACCTACAGCTCAAAGCTGGGAAGATGTGAAAGGCTTGGTGGAAGCCTGCTACCATTGCTGCCGCCTGGAGGAATGGGCAGTGGCTTACCAACTGGTGTGCTGGCCCGTCGGCCCACAAGATTGCCCCCTCTACGAGTGCCTAGATCATTGGGGGCAGCACCAAAGTCAAATTGCGATCTTTGAGGATTTAAAAGGCAAGCTTGGCCCCACGGTCGATCTGCTGTGCCTAGACAAATTAGGCCACGCCCACCGCCACCTCGGGGACTATCGACGGGCCCAGAACTGCCACACAGCACAGCTTAAACTAGCCCAGAGCAGGGGCGATGACGCTGCCGAAATGGATGCCTATTGGGGCTTAAGTACCACCTATATCAGTGCCATTGATTGTTGCAATGTTACCAAACTAAATACCCATCATCCACCTCAAAACGTTGTGACTGCCCAAGCTTATTGCGAACGCCATTACGCCCTAGCCCATCGGCTTGGCGATCTCGAACAGCAGGCCAGAGCTCTATACAAATGGGGCAGGAGTTATCGCCAGCCGAATGATTTAAGTCAAGGTATCAAGCTTTTAAAGCGCGCCCTTGACTTGGCGACCACCCTCTCCGACCGCTCCCTAGAAACCAAGGTTGTAGCGGAGCTAGGGATTATTCACTTTTGGGCAGGAAAATATAGTCAGAGCCAAGGCTACTTAGAGGCTGCTCTTGCACCGAAGTACAAAACTTGGATAGCCCAAGCACCAGACGTTGAAATTTTTGCAGCAATGATCTTGAGTTTCAACCAATATTTCACAGGTCAAATTGATGAAGGTAATCTCGGACTTAAAAAGATAATTGACCGATGTCAAGCCATCAATGATGTCTTCCTAGAGCTTGTGGTCCTGCACAATGTCGCGGTCTGTTTGGGGCAGTACAACGTGGATCACGACGCCGCCATGGAATATAGCCAAAAGGCTTTGACCCTGGCACTCAGGTTTGGGTTCTTTCGGGTGGCGATCGCCAATGCAGCGAGTCTTTCTGTTCTGTATGAATTACGGCAAGAGTCTGGAGCAGCTCAAGCCAAACTCCAGCAGGCCGTGGAGCTTTATCAGCGTTATCACCCTTTTTTAGACAACGAAGCGAAGGGCATCTATTTTGCCCATACCGCCCATGCTAGATGGCTGCAAGGGCAGTATTTCTTGAGCTTGTTCAGTCTGGCTCGCTGCTTGGTTCTAGTTCCCCCCTGGAATGGTGCCAATGGGAAGTTGATTTGGCAGAAAGCAGTGGCGACGTTAACCCCACCCTTTCTACGGTCCCTGGTTCAGCGCCTTAAAAATCAGCACCTTAAAAAATAGTGGCCCATCCATTTAAACCGGGAAAAATCCACCGCCCAGCTTTACTGTCCCCCTACGGGTGAAATCCAGGCCGCTTGATCTAAATCGTTAAGCAGTGCGCTTTGAAACCGGGCTTCAAAGCGCCGTTGATTCGCCAAATACCATTCCCTCGCATGGATTCCTAGGGCTTTTTTCTGCGCATCATCCATCGCAATGAGGGTGTGGATGCAGTTTTCTAAGGCATTGACATCCACAAAATGTCGTTGGTCTAAACCTTGCCGTTGGCGGGTCGCGGCGGCAACGAGCAGCCCTCTTCCTGGGGCAATCAATTCATTCATGGGCGCAGCGTCAGTGGTAACCACTAGGGCCTGACAACTCATCGCTTCAACCATGTAATGGCCAAAGCCTTCTGTCTCAGACAGGCACAGATGCACACCACATCGGTTTTGCTCAGCTCGGAGTTGATGGTCATCAATGTGACCGACATGGTGGCAAATATTCGGGGCTGATAGCAGTTTCGCCTGTTTGGCACTTTGCACCACAACAAGTTGCGGCCATTCAGGGTGCTGCTGCCACAATTTGAGCAACGTATCCGTGCCCTTGTAGGGGCTATTGCCCGCCAGATGAAAAAAGCGACGGTAGTCTTTCGGTTGGCTGGGGTCGAACCGATCTTCACTGGTGAAGCTAATAAAATCAGTGGGGCAGCCCAGGGTTGCAAAGATGGCCTGAGCCCATCGGGTTTTTGCTAATACACGATCCACACCCAATAGGTAGGGAAGCCAACGGCAGCGGAACCACTCTTGATTGGGAATTAAATAGTTTTTGCGGGCTTTCGAAAACCAGCTTGGCTCTAAGTCTTCAATAAAAATATTGATGTCATAGTCTGGTTTTGAAGGCTGGTGCAGCTTTCTGATGGCAGACAGATAAAGGTTATATAAGTACTGCCGAATGGTGCGATCGCGCTCTGCCTTGGCCAGGGTGACCGTGTGCCCTGCTCGTTTGGCCACCGACTTGAGGATGCGTTGACA
>CAYGVA010000226.1:0-6825 GCA_964353225.1 uncultured Leptolyngbya sp. | reverse complement strand
ACCTTGGTCCAGCGCTCCGGCTCAAACCGGGGGGACTGATGGTTGTCGAGGGCATCGAGGGCTTTGTCGGCCAGGGGCTTGATTTTGACAAACCATTGGGTGGAGAGCAGCGGCTCAACGGGCACCTTGCCGCGATCGCTATAGGGCACCGTGTGACGGTAGTCCTCGGTTTTGACCAAGAACCCTTCTGTGTCTAGGCGGGCAATCACGGCCTTGCGCGCGTCGAAGCGGTCTAACCCTTCAAAGTCACCGGCGTTACCATTCATCGTGCCGTCTTTATTCATGACGGTGATTAGGGGCAGATCATGGCGCTGGCCCATGGCAAAGTCATTGGGGTCATGGGCAGGGGTGACTTTTACGCAGCCAGTCCCAAATTCGCGATCCACATAGTCATCGGCAATCACTGGGATCTCACGCCCCGTAATCGGCAAGGTCAGGGTTTGCCCTACCAGATGGGTGTAGCGATCGTCCGCAGGATTGACCGCCACCGCCGTATCCCCCAACATCGTTTCGGGGCGGGTGGTGGCCACTTCTAGATAGCCCGACCCATCGGTGAGGGGATAGCGAAAATGCCACAGGTGACCGTCCACTTCCGTGGGCTCCACCTCCAGGTCAGACACCGCTGACTGGCTGGCGGGGCACCAGTTCACCAGGTAATTACCCCGATAAATCAAGCCTTCTTGGTAGAGGCGGTTAAAGGCCGTGAGCACCGCTTGGGACAAACCCGCGTCCATGGTGAAGCGCTCTCGGCTCCAATCCACAGATACCCCTAGCTTACGGAGCTGATTGACGATGGTGCCGCCGGATTCTTCCTTCCATTCCCAGGCCCGTTCCAGAAAGGTCTCACGCCCCACCGATTCACGGGTTTTGCCCTGGGCTTTGAATTGCTTTTCTAGGATGGTCTGCACCGCAATGCTGGCGTGGTCGGTGCCGGGCAGCCAGAGGGTATTACGGCCTCGCATGCGCTGATACCGCACCAGGGTATCGATGAGGGCACTTTCAAAGGCATGGCCCATGTGCAGGCTACCCGTGACATTGGGCGGAGGAATGACGACGCAGAAGGGCTCCCCAGGGTGATCGGGATCAGCCTTGAACACATGGCGGGCCTCCCAAGTCTGTTGCCACTTATCTTCGGTGACCGATGGATCGTATTGGCTGGAGAGGGTGGGAAGGGTGGCCGTCATTACAAGGTACAGGCAGATAATTACCTAATGATTCTGCCACGCAGGCCTAACCCTCGCCATGGCAAATATTGCCCAGGATGATTCGGTCTTCCCCCGAGGGGCGTTTATCCCAGGCCAAACTGGGGGTGAGGACATGGATGGGGTTAAACGTGACGTGTCACCCGATGCATCAGTACCCTTGAGGCAATGGTTGAGGAGCGGAATGATGGCAAATCAGTACTTCACCGCTGAGGTGACGACGATTGATGCCCAGGGAGAAGCCGTTGAGCATCATCAAAAACAGGTGGGATACTACCGTGAACACCTGAATCCAGGGATTGTCCTAGATCTTATGGGGGTTCCAGCCGGGGAGTTCATCATGGGTGCCCCAGAGCAAGAAGCGGATCGAGAAGTCGATGAAGGACCTCAACATCGCGTCAGCCTTCCAGACTTTTGGATGGCTCGTTACCCCACTACTCAAGCCCAGTGGCGGGTGGTGGCGACCTGGCCGAAAGTTCAGCGGGATCTGAACACAGCACCCGC
This sequence comes from uncultured Leptolyngbya sp., assembly GCA_964353225.1. Classification (GTDB taxonomy): domain Bacteria; phylum Cyanobacteriota; class Cyanobacteriia; order Phormidesmidales; family Phormidesmidaceae; genus PCC-6406. The sequence continues at coordinate 5,119 of CAYGVA010000226.1, read as the reverse complement.
CAACTTTCCGGGGGACAATCATCCCGTCGAAAACGTCCGCTGGGAGGAGGCGATTGAATTTTGCGATCGCCTCTCCCAACAAACCGGTCGAGCCTACCGATTGCCCAGTGAAGCCGAATGGGAATATGCCTGCCGTGCGGGCACCACGACCCCTTATCACTTCGGTCACACCATAACGACGGATCTCGCTAACTACAACGGCACTACAACCTATGCAGATGGCCCTAGGGGCCTCTACCGAGCGACGACGACCGATGTCGGCTTGTTTGACGGTGCCAATGGGTTTGGTCTATATGACATGCACGGTAATGTTTGGGAATGGTGTCTGGACTGGTGGCACGACAGTTATAAAGGAGCTCCCACCGATGGCAGGGCTTGGGTCACCGCCGGTGACGATGGCTATCGCGTCCTGCGGGGTGGGTCTTGGGGCAACAGTCCTTGGTATTGTCGGTCGGCGAATCGAGGTCGGGCCAGACCCGATGACAGCAGTAACTATTTTGGCTTTCGAGTCCTTTGTGCATCGGTCGCTTCACACCCTATGGGTGATAACCCATAGAAAAGGACGCCCCTAGGGGCGTCCTTTGACCGTGAATTAGCGGTGGAGTGTGGCCTAGGCAATGGGGGCCATGGTCACATCATTGGTGGCCAGTAGCTCTTGCAGCTCCTCCGAATCCACCGTTTCTTGTTCCACTAGCATGTTGGCCAACCGATCTAAGACAATCCGGTTGTCTACTAGTACCTTCTTGGCGCGTTCATAGGCTTGATCCACCAGTTGACGAACCTCGTTATCGATGGTGGAGGCGGTTTCCTCGGAGAAGTCTCGCTCAGAGTTGATGTCTCGACCCAGGAACATGTTGCCCTGGGGCCGACCTAAGGTGACAGGGCCGAGGCGATCGCTCATGCCAAAGCGAGTCACCATTTGGCGAGCCACCCGAGCCACCTGCTGCAGGTCGTTAGAGGCACCGGTGGTGACCTCCTCATTGCCGTAGATAATCTCCTCGGCAATGCGTCCTCCGAGGGCGACGGCCATTTGATTTTGCAGGTAGGAGCGAGAGTAAAGCCCAGATTCTAAACGATCTTCACTGGGGGTAAACCAGGTGAGTCCTCCGGCACGACCGCGAGGAATGATGCTGATTTTTTGCACCGGGTCGTAGTCTGGCATGAGTGCCCCTACCAGGGCGTGACCCGCCTCGTGATAGGCCACCAGTTCCTTGCGACGCTCGCTCATGACGCGATCTTTTTTCTCAGGACCGGCCAAGACCCGATCAATGGCGTCATTGACCTCATCCATCGAGATCTCGGTGAGGTTGCGGCGGGCGGCTAAAATTGCCGCTTCGTTCAGCAGGTTGGAGAGATCTGCTCCGGTGAAACCAGGGGTACGACGGCCAATGCGATCTAAGTCAACATCCTTAGAGAAGGTCTTACCGCGAGCGTGAACCTTGAGAATTTCACAGCGACCGGCAAAGTCGGGGCGATCGACAACCACCTGGCGATCAAAACGACCCGGACGCAGCAGGGCTGAATCCAGTACATCAGGGCGGTTGGTCGCGGCAATGATAATAATGCCGGTGTTGCCCTCAAAACCATCCATTTCCGTGAGGAGCTGGTTTAGGGTTTGTTCCCGCTCGTCGTTGCCGCCACCGAGACCTGCGCCCCGCTGCCGACCGACCGCATCAATCTCGTCGATAAAGACGATGCAAGGGGCGTTACTCTTGGCCTGCTCGAATAGGTCGCGCACCCGAGAGGCCCCCACACCCACAAACATTTCTACAAACTCAGAACCGGAGATGGAGAAGAAGGGAACACCCGCTTCACCGGCAACGGCTTTAGCCAGTAGGGTTTTACCGGTTCCAGGGGGGCCAACCAGCAGCACACCCTTGGGAATCTTGGCTCCGACAGCGGTAAAGCGATCTGCATTCTTCAGGAAGTCAACGACCTCAGCCAATTCCAGCTTGGCTTGCTCAATACCAGCCACATCCCCAAAGGTGACTTGGGTCTGGGGCTCCATTTGCACCCGTGCTTTCGACTTGCCGAAGTTCATGGCTTGGTTCCCAGGGCCGCTTTGGGCGCGGCGCAGCACAAAGAACAAGACGACCAGCAACAATACTGGAATCAAAAAGGTGCTGAATACGCGGACCAGGGCACCGTCATCCCCCTGGGGGAAAACCACGATGTCAACGTTGTTTTGCTCTAAGGTATCGATCAGATCAGGGTCATTGGGAAGATTGACCGTGATCTGCCCACCCCCTTCAGGATCGGTAAACCGAGCACGGGTGCGATCAGCACTGATGTTGACCCGCTCAATTTGATTATTCGAAACTGAATCTAGAAACCGGCTATAACGCCAGCTTTGGGTTTCTTGACCAGAGTTATCAAAAATTGCTGTGGCTAGGGCAATGACCACCACCACCAGCAATGCATACAATCCTGCGTTTCTCCACCGCTTGTTCACCGGGCTATGCCTCCAAACACATCAGGGCTGTGGCCCTTAAATAACCTAAAAGTCAGGTCGCAAACCGCCCCAGTTTCCTAAGGACAAAATTCGCTTACGCCATCATTAATATTAATTAATGTTAACGCATCTTCAGAATCCGGTCGTTTCTCCAGAAACAATCCGTCGCAGATGCGCCAATAACACCTGATCTGGATTGTAGTCCACGGGTGATGACCTCCGCAGGATTCGGCGGATTGGGGATACTTGGATAACGCTATTGGTATAGGCCAGATAGGTGAGCTGGCTGACTAAGGTGGGGGTCCAGGGTTGTTCATCTACTGGGGTATGGGCTGCCTTTTGAAAGGCGATGATGCGCGATCGCGCCACCCCTGGCAAAATCCCGGCCTTGAGCGGGGGCGTATGCCACTGTCCGTCGCACCACCCCCAGAGGTTGCCGGTGCTGGTTTCGAGCCAGCGTTGGCCGTTGGTCAAAATCGCCTCTTGAGCCCCCCAGCGCTGGGCCGCCTGTAAAGCGAGCCAACAGCCTAAATAATTGCCGGTTTTATGGGCGGAGAGGGATCGCCCATAGTCCCCTGCCTCATCCACCCAAGCGATGATTCCTTGGGTTTGCCGCTGGGCTAGGTCTGTCGGGAGTTCGCGCCCCGTGATCCATTCCCGACCATCGGGAAAGAGGGTCATCCGCAGAACCGGATACCGTTGGGCCATGAGGCTCGCCCCCTGCTTTAATCGTGCCCAATCGGGCTCAATCCACTGAAACGCCTGGAGGGATTGGCGGAGGCGATCGCAATGGGCCTCCCAGGCCGTACCGGGATAATCGAGCCTGCCATCGTAAACCCGCAGGGTGGTAAAAACCGTGGCCCCATAGCGTAGGGCCGGGTCATCGCCAGAAATGGGTAGCGTGTCTCCCTGGCTGGGGGCACCGTTGTACCAGTGGTTCATACGTTACAGAATGCAGCCTTTTCCGATGGAATGTCACCTTGGGATCAGGGAGACGGTAAAATCTGAGCCACTTGTGAGGCGGGGAGATTCGTTACCCTCCAAGGGTAAGCAAGCGTGATGAAGGGGGCAGGTATGGATGCAGGGGCAATGGCGGCTGTGGGGCTGGCGGGCATCAAAGGACTGCTGATCGATATCAACGGTGTGCTTTATGTTGCTAATAAGCCTCTGGCGGGGGCTAATCAAGCCATCAATGCCCTAAGGCGGAGTGGTTTGCCCTATCGGTTTGCCACTAATAACACTACCGAATCGGTCAAAACCCTCAGCCAAGATTTAGAGTCCATGGGGTTATTAGTAGAACCCCAGGAAATTATGAGTGCGCCCTATGCGGCGGTTTTATACCTACGGCAGTTGGGGCAACCCAAAATTTATCCGTTGCTCTCTGCCGATGCCCAGCAGGATTTTGCCGAATTCACCTTTTCTGATACGGCGGCGGATGTGGTGATTCTTGGGGATATGGGGGATGAGTGGGACTATCGGGTGCTGAACCGGGCCTTTCGGTTGGTGATGCAGGGGGCTGAGTTGCTGGCCCTCCATAAGGGTAAGTTTTGGCAATGGGAGGCTGGTCTACAGCTGGATATTGGGGCGTTTGTGACGGGGCTAGAATACGCCACTGATTGCACCGCGACGGTGGTGGGTAAGCCCAGTCCCTTTTTCTTTGAGCGGGCGCTGGCGGAGTTGGGTCTCCCCCCAGAGCAAGTGGCGATGATTGGGGATGATATTGAAGCGGATGTGGGCGGTGCCCAGACGTCTGGGATGAAAGGGGTGCTGGTAAAGACGGGTAAATATCGCCCTGCCTTAGCCGAGGCGACGGGCATCACCCCAGATCTGATTTTGGAAGATGTGAGCGTGATCGCCCAGTGGTTTGGGTAAAACCAGACTGTGATGGCTTAGGGGCAGAGGGCATTCTCCAGGCATAGCGCGGACCACCCATGGGTTTCTGCCAGGCTATCCACACCAAATCTCCTCCAAATGGTCATTTACTCTGCCGAAATTTCCTCCAACTGCAATAGATAGAGCCGAGCCGTGACGCGGGCGGTTTTGACAATGCGGGCGGCGATTTCTGGCGTCATCCAATCTGCATTGAAAATTGCATCTAGCTTTTCGATGTGGTTCTCATCATTCTCGCTGTGGTAGGCCAAGAACGACACTTGCTCCCGCCGCAACCCTAGCAACCGCTGGATTTGCGCCGCCCATTCCCCCGCCAACCGATTCCCCAGCCCTTCGATGATGAACATGCTGCCCACCAGGTCAATCGGGTTCTCCTGGGACGCCTTATGGAAAATAAATGCTGACAACGCTTCACTGCCAAGGTTTTTCTCGGCTCCGGCAATCTCCGTCAACGGGCCACCCACCGATACATAGTTGCGCTCCAACATTTGAAAGTCTCGATGCTCATCCTGGGCGTGGCCGATAAAGAGCGATCGCATTTCAAAGTCGATCATGTGGGAGGCAGCACGGGCAATCCAGCGGGCTCCCTCTACCACCTGGGGCCGTAGGTTGCGCAGTAGGGCCTTGTAGTCTTCGAGATTAAAGTCCCCCCGATTGAGCTTGCGGATTAACGGCACCCCCTGGAGGCGACGTTCAAAGTCGAGCCAGGTGAGGGTGAGGTCGCGGAGGAGATCGGGGCCGGTGGTGGCGATCTGCTGGGGCTGGGGTGCTGGGGTG
>CAYGVA010000225.1:0-6828 GCA_964353225.1 uncultured Leptolyngbya sp. | reverse complement strand
GGTGGAGGGGAGAATTCTGGCGCGGCGAGAACACCTGCCCCCACTGCAGGCCATCTGGCTAGCGACCATGGCGAATGTCTGTTCCCTCGTGATCGGCAGCTTAATGCTGTTGGGCTTGGCCACTTTACCCTACGGTATCGGCTGGATTCCCCTACTGATGGTTTATGGGCTCCTGAGTCTGTTCTCAACCCGATTATTTGCCCCAGCGGCGGATGCCCGACCGGTTTCAGCCCTGAAACATGTCCTACGGGTCGCAACGTGGTCACTGCATTGGTTGTACCTGCTCGTGAGCAGCTTGGTGTTGCTGGCGGGGGGCATCAGCCAACTAAACCCCACGACGGTGGCGGGCAGCTCCTTCCCCGATCCAGCGGTGCCAATCTATGTGAATGCCATCCAACTGGGAGCGGTGATGGTTTTCCTCGGGATTGGTTTTGTGACCTGTGTGGTTACAGAAGGCTACTGCCTGAGCCGACTGTTGCCTGGTCGGTCTCGGACGATGATGCGCACCGTTTTGATTATGAATCTGCGCTCCTATACCTATATTGCGGTCCCCATTACAGTCCTGTTTTTGCTGAGGAAGTAACGATTCCACCGATCTCTAACCTAGGTTGGGACGACGACGACAGCCCTGGGGGCACACTGATAAAGCACTGTTGTGGAGGCTAGGGTGAAGCTGATTGGATTGATTTTGGGATTGTTATTGTTGCTGGTGCTGGCCTCCGAAGCACTGCTGCGACTGGTCTTTGGCTTTGGTACACCGCCGCTATACGTGGCTGATGCCGAGGTGGGGTATCGCCTCGCCCCCAATCAACGCATTCGTCGCTTTGGCAACCGCATTGAAATCAACCGCTATTCCATGCGGGGTCCGGCGGTCTTACCCCGGCGATCGCCCCGCAATGCGCGGGTGTTGCTGATTGGCGATTCCATTGCTAATGGGGGCTGGTGGACCGATCAACCTGACATCCTTTCCCTACAGATTCAGGCCCAACTCGAAACTATGGACAGGGAAATTGAGGGTACCACTGACCGGATCATTGAAGTCCTGAATGCCTCCGCCAACTCCTGGGGACCCCGTAACGAGCTGGCTTACCTGCGCAAATTTGGCACCTTTGAAGCCCAAGTGGTGGTGCTGCTGATCAATACTGACGATTTGTTTGCTACGGCCCCCACCATGTTGCCGGTGGGACGCACTCGCAACTACCCCGATCGCGCCCCGGCTCTCGCCTGGATTGAGGTCCTGAATCGGTTCCGCAAAGATCCGCCCTTACCCGCATTGGAAGCCGTGCAGGCAGAGGGGGGCGATCAGGTCGGCCATAACCTCGCCGCGATCCAGCACATTCAACAACGGGTGACGGCGGCGGGAGGGCAGTTGATTCTAGCGATGACACCCCTACTGCGGGAAGTCGCACCACCCGGCCCCCGCGATTACGAACAGGTAGCTCGCCAGCGGCTACAAGACTTTACCGCCGAGCACACCATTCCCTACATCGACTTTCTGGAGCCCTTTAAACGCCAGGGTGAAGATAGCAGCCTCTACCGAGACCACATCCATCTCAGCATTCGGGGTAATGACCTCGTGGGAACGACCCTAGCCCAAGCGCTGTACCCATTAATCAAAGCAGAGCGCCAATAGTGAGCCACCTCAGACAGGCTTAGGTTATCAATGGCCCTAAACCGCCACCACCGGGCTAGTCTCAACCCCAGCAGCAGCTAGATCTGGCCCTTGCCAAGCCTTACCATCTAGAGCCATTTGCTCAATCAAGCTGGCTAGTCGCAATGCTTTCAGGGCTTGCTCACCCCCAACAGAGGGGGTTTCGCCGCCGCGAACGCAAATCACAAAATGCTCTAACTCCGCATGGAGCGGCTCAATGTTGCTGGTATAGACCTTCTCAATCAAACCATCCTGGCGATAGAGCACCTGGCCGTAATCGGTCATGGTGTTGGCGGTGGTTTGACGATGGATCAAAATCTCATTATTGAGAAAATCGGCCTCGGTTAAAGAGGTCTTGCAATGGGCGGTGATGGTGCGAATCTTACGGTGGGTGACCTTGCTGGAGGTGAGGGTTGCGACGATGCCATTGGCAAAACCGAGGGTCGCGGTGACATAGTCTAAATGGTTGGAATGGTTAGCAGAGCAGCTCCCACTAGCGGTGAGCTTCACCACTGGGGATGCCGCCAGTTCCAACAGCAAATCAATGTCGTGGATCATCAGATCCAACACCACAGAGACATCATTGGCCCGTTGGGAATAAGGGCTCATGCGCCGGGCCTCTAGGGCTAATAGCTCCTGGGTCTTGAGCACCTGATGGAGTTCTTTAAAAGCGGGGTTAAAGCGCTCGATATGACCCACCTGCAAAATACAGCCAGATTCGGCGGCAGCATTGACCAAAGATTCGGCTTCGGCAATGCTGGCGGCAATGGGTTTCTCAATCAAGACATGGATACCCGCCTGCAGACAGGCCATGCCCACTTGATGGTGGAGCCGTGTTGGCACAGCAATGCAGACCGCATCCACCCGCTCTAGCAAATCTTCGTAGGTTTCAAAGAACCGCACTTGATACTTACCAGCGGTATCGAGCCCCAATTCCACATTGACATCGGAAACGCCCACCAACTCCACGTCCTTGAGGCGGCTGAGAACCCTGGCGTGGTGCTGACCCATATTGCCGACACCGATGACCCCTACTCGAATGGGCATCGGATGATTACGTTGAACCGGTCCATTCAGATCGGCTCCAGGGAGATTACTATGCACGCCTGTGTCTCCTCATAAACAGGGCGGAGGGGCAAAAAACGAAGATCAAAAACATCAAAATATTACCATGGCCATCGTTTTGTGACGTTATTTTGAGATATCGAGAATCGTGACGATCTGGGATTGGAACCACCTAGAATGGCTGGTTTTTAGGGAATAAACAGAGATTTAATCTGTTCAAGAAAAGGGGGATTGGGCGCAAGCGATCGCCCTAGGATAGCCATCTATTCACAACGCCCTATTCCAAATTGAGGGGATACAACCTCGAAGTCGGGGGAGCCGCCGTCTCAGGGGTTACGGCCACGGGAGGGGTGGGTTTTGTCAGGGGTTGGGCTCTAATCTCAACCACCCTGAGTCCTTCCATCGCACTCACGGTCCACCGCCAACCACCATGGTAAGTGTGATCGCCAACCTTAGGAATTTTCTGCAGCTGATGAATTAAAAACCCTGCGAGGGTTTGATACTCATCCTGATCGGGCAGGGCGAGATTAAGTTGTTCATTCAATTCAGCAATGGAAATTTGCCCCTGAATGCAGTAGTACTCCCCCTCTAAGGAGGCAATCAATTCATGGGGGACGGTTTCACCGTCATGGTGATCCCCAATAATTTCAGCGATGACATCTTGCCGCGTGACAAGTCCGGCGGTACCCCCAAATTCATCTAAGATCATGACCATCGATTGGCCGGACCGTTTCATGATCTGTAGCAAGTGGTGGAGTCGGGTCGATTTGGTCACAAAACGAGTGGGATAGACCCAATTTTGGATAGGGCTTTGGGATTGTAGCCCTTGGCGAGCCAGGGGTTCCACCAAGTCTTTCCACCGAATCACCCCCATCACATCATCTAAGGACTCATTCATAACCGGAAATTGGGTGTGCCCGGTGGCCACAATGGCATCCAGTAAGTCCTGGAGTGTAGCGGTTCTCGCCAAGGCCGTAATTTGCGTCCGGGGCACCATCACTTCATCAATGGTGACATCGCGAAACTCAAAAACCTTCTTGAGGAGTTCGCGTTCATCTGCATCAAACCCCGCTGATTCGGTCGAGGTCTGAATAATCAGATTCAGCTCTTCGGGGGTCAGCCGATGATGCCAACTGGGGCTGCCCTGGTAATCAATACCCACCCGCTTGAGTAACCAGCGGGTCGAGTGATTCAGAATCCAGATAAAGGGCATGAAGAGTCGCGCAATGGTGAGACTAGGGGCTCCGAGTAAGCGGGCCACGCGCTCTGGGTAGAGCAGGGCTACGGCTTTGGGACAAAGCTCCCCCAACACAATCTGTAAATAGGCCAGGAGGCCAAACGCCAGCAACAGGGCGAGGGAATGGGCCACCACCTGCAAGGTGGTGGGCGGCATGGTCAGTGCTCCCAGCCCCTGGAACAAGACGATGGCCATGGTGTTTTCGCCTATCCATCCCAGAGCCAAACTGGATAGGGTGATGCCAATCTGGGTGGTGGAAAGCAAGCGCTCTAGGCTGCGCTGAAACCGCTGTACGGTCTGGGCTGGGACATCACCAGCGGCAGCCAATTGGTTGATGCGCGATCGCCGCACCGACACAATCGAAAATTCGGCGGCCACAAAAAAGGCGTTGAGGCCAATCAGGGTCACAACCGCTAGCAATCGGATAAAGACATCGAAGCGAGTCAAGGCCATCGACTAGCTATCCTGACAGGTCCCATTGCAACTGCACACCAAGGGGCAACATCGGTTTAACCGGTTGGATTTAATTGCTGGGTAAGGCTGCATCAGGCGCTACGGCACCCCCTGAGATGCGGGTTTGCACTTCGTTCAAAATATCTTGTTCACTGCGCAGGACGGCGGCCTGACCCGAGGGCGTGGCCCGGTTGGCAGCGGCGCTACTGGCGGGGCGTGAGTCGGGCTGCCTGACCCCCGTTAGGGCTTGACGGCCCAGGGCATATCCCCAAGAGGCGCTGACGACACCGGCTCCAATCATGAGGGCAAGCAAAAGGGTTGTGAACGCAACGGCTGGATTAACGCCCATGCTGCAAGGGGAATAGGGTTGAAAAGAATGTCAGTTCATCATAGTGCTGCCCACCCATTTCCGCACAGGGATATCACGGATCTTTGAGCCCTACCAGGTGGGGGTGCCGGAGAAAGGATGGCGGGCTAATATATTTAAATGACCGACCAGGGTTGGCCGAGCGGTTTAGGCGGCGAGCTCATAATTCGCTTTAGGCAGGTTCGACCCCTGCACCCTGGATGACTAGGTACGCGACCTAGAGTTAGGCACCATTGCTGTTGCAGGGTCCTGATTTGAGGGTGGGGCCTTGACCAGTACCTATGCCGAAAGCTTTGCGGCATGAACTGTTCTGATGCAGCATCAAGGGTGCGCCGTGAGCACCTGGCGCAGGTGGCTGCTTACCCCATCAACTAGAACGGTGAGCATCACCAAGGCTGCCAGGGTCACGGTGAGCCCTGGGTAATCGAAGCTGCTGAGTTGCTCGGTCATGAGTCGCCCGAGCCCACCAGCCCCCACCAGCCCGACAATGACGGTTTCCCGTAGGCAAACCTCCCAGCGATAGCAGATGTAGGCCAAAAATCGCCCGAGGTTTTGGGGCAAAATGCCGTAGAGCAAGACGCCGGTGGTGCCTGAGCCGAGGGATCTAAGGGCGCGGACGGGCTGGTCTTCGAGGTTTTCGTTGACCTCTGCCATGAGTCGCCCCAGCACGCCAAAGTTATGGATGGCTAGGGCGATCGCCCCCGGCAGCACCCCTGGAAAGAAGAGGTAAAGCGCCACTAAAGCCCAGATCGGGGCGGGGATCGCCCGACAGAGCAACAACAGTAAGCGACTGCCGATGAGCACGCCCCAACCCCAGGGCCAAGATCGCGGCGGATGGATTGTCCCCCGGTGGGGCCGCAACAGCCCCCCTGGCAGCACGATGGTTTGGGCAGCGGGGAAGGACATGACCATCGCCAAGGTTCCGGCCATTGCGATCGCCACGATGGACATGGCCAGCGTCTGGCCCGATAAGGGCAGGAAGGGGCGGAGCCCCCCTAGGGTCAGCGGGAAAGGGTTGGCCGATTGGAGCACACCGGACAGGCGTTGCCAGGTGGTCGGTGCCCATAACAGTCCCCAGTGGAGGGACAGGCTGGCAAAACAAAGGGGAATGGTGATTGAGATCGCAGCCCAACTGCCCCAGATCACCCCATTTCGCTGGGGTGTTCGCCCTGGGGATGAGGCGGCAGGCGTCGGCTCGGATGGGATGGTTTGCCGCTGAGAGGCATTCAAATCAAGGCGACTGGTAAACCCCAAGCGCCGCCGCACCAGGCCACTCCAAAGATCGACCGCACCATTCAGGAGCATCAGCGCATAAAAGCCCGTCCAGAGCTGGTGATAGCGCAACGACTGTAGGCTCAGCAGAATTTCGTAGCCGAGCCCCCCTGCGCCGATGATGCCCAGCACCGCTGCGGCCCGTAGCGAACATTCAAACCGATAAAAACTGTAGGAGAGCAGGTTGGGCAACGCCTGGGGTAATAATCCGTACAGCCAAGCGTTAAAGGGGGAGGCTCCCGTGGCCAACAGCGCCTTAAATGGGGCTTGGGGGGTGTTGTCAAAAATATCGGCAAAGACCTTGGCCACGATCGCCCCAAAGGGCAGTGCGATCGCCAGCACCGCCACCAAGGGCTCTAGACCCATCACCTGCATCAGCAGCAACCCCCACACCAACACATGGATGGCGCGGGGGATAGCCAAGGCCCACCGCAACCCCCGCCAAACCCATCGTCCCCGACGCGGATGTCGGGGCCAGAGGGTGCGCCACCAGGTTTCGGAGCAGAGGACCCCACCCACCAATCCCAATCCCAAACTCAGGACCGAGCCGCAGACCCCGTAGGCAAAAGTGACCCCCGTCGCTTTGACCAAGGTCAAGAGAAAATCGCCCTGCAACGCGGGGGTCAGGCTTGCACCCAAAAACTGGCCCAGTTGCGGTAACCCGCTGAGGTTGAGGAGCGGTTGCCGACCGATGCCGGTCAGGGCCAAACTCAGGGCGATCGCCCCCAGCACCATAGCCCCGGCCTGGGTGCGGGGGTTGTACCAAGGCCGGGGCTATGGTGC
>CAYGVA010000224.1:0-6841 GCA_964353225.1 uncultured Leptolyngbya sp. | reverse complement strand
GCCAAACCCAGCTCTTGGGGTTACTCTTGGTGCTCTGTTCTAGCCTGTCCTGGGCTAGCGGCAATATCTGCATCAAGCGATCGCGCATCACCAATGGCTTTCGGTTGTTGGTGTGGATGGCATTGATCCCCCCGTTGCCGCTGCTGGGGCTATCCCTAGTGTTTGAGACGGGGCAATGGCAGGCGCTGCGATCGCTCACCCCCCTGGGACTGGGAGCCATCCTCTACACTGGCTTGATTTCGTCATTGCTATGTTTCGGGTTCTGGGCCTACCTGGTGCAGCATTATTCCCCCAATCGCGTCGCGCCGTTTTCGCTACTGGTGCCGATTTTTGGACTGGGGTTTGCGGCGGTGCTACTGGGGGAATCCCTCAGCCCATTAGAAATGATCGGGGCCATGCTGGTGTTCGCCGGACTGACTCTGGCGGTGTTGACGCCCCGCAAGCCCAAAAAAAGCCCAGCCATTGACTGACCGGAGCATCCCATCCACAATGCCTTTCATAGCAAATCGGTTGATGCCAGTCCCGCCCTGTAGAGACAGTAAACTGGCTTTCTTTACCCAGTTTCGGGTGTGAGGCAAAGGAAGTAAGCACAAAGGACCATGAACCATGGGTAAAGTCTTCGACGAGATTGATGCGTCCATTCAGAAGTGGATTCAAAAGCAGCACATGTTTTTTGTCTCTACGGCACCGAGATCGGACGCTGGCCATATCAACTGCTCCCCCAAGGGGCTAAATGCCTTTCGCATTCTGAATACCAAACAGGTGGCCTACCAAGACTTGACCGGTAGCGGCATTGAGACCATCGCTCACCTAAGGGAAAACGGCAGAATCTTGATTATGTTTTGCGCCTTTGAGGGGCCACCTAACATTGTGCGCCTCCATGGCACAGGCCAGTTTTTCACCCAGGGCAGCGCAGAGTTTGAGCAGATGCTGCCGCTTTTTCCAGAGCATGTGGGGACGCGATCGCTGATTCGCATTGACGTACAGCGGGTATCAACCTCCTGTGGATTTTCGGTGCCGCACTATGACTATGTGGGTCAGCGGGATGTGCTGGATAAGTGGGCCGAGGAGAAGGGGACCAAGGGGGTGGCAGAATATCGCCAACGCAACAACCGGCTCAGCATTGATGGGTTGCCGGGATTGGATGCAGAATAACAGAGAGACAATGCCGTACGTGACGATTGAGAATGCAGCCTTAATCGCGTTAATGCCACAGATTTTCTACACTATGTCTTTACCGTAGGGCACCCATGGGGAAGGCAGAACAAGGCCGCTTGGTGTGGAACCATTCCACCCACATTCCAGGATTGATTCCCCTATTAGAGACCTTGCTCAAACAAGAGCGCCAGATTCGCACCGTGACCCCAGGGGTGATTGCCACCGTGCGTAGCCATGCCCCCCAATTTCGCCTCAAGGTCTCTGTCCCGATCCGGGGGGGCTACAAGCTGATTGCCCGCAAGGGCAAAACCGCCCAAGAGGTTTTCGTTGTGACCGAACTGGAACAGGCTAGTCTAGAGGATGCAATTTTGAGGGCGATACAGTCCAGCCGCCGTCTATGACTCTGGAATCGGGCTGTTACCGAGAAGGCAAGGCAACATTCTATGTAGAGAATGCATTTTATCGACCCCATAGCCAGGTGGGCCGAGACTTAGCCATGCTGGCCGCTGCGGTATATCGCAATCAGCGGGGGCAGTTGCGGGTCCTAGATGCTATGACCGGTTGTGGGGTAAGGCCCCTGCGCTACCAACTAGAGGCCGAGGCCGATTGGGTGTGGGCCAATGAGGGTAATCCTGACCTCCGCGAGCTATTGACGCGCAACCTTTCCAGGGGCATGCGACCCCGCTCCTATCGCATCACCCACCAAGATGCCAACCAGGTGTTGCTGACCTGCTATCAGCAGCGGGACTTTTATGACCTGGTGGATATCGATAACTTTGGTAGCGGCACCTCTTTTATATTGGCGGGGCTGATGGCAACCCGCGTGGGCGGTCTGCTTTACCTAACCAATACCGATACCCGCACTACCGGCGGGCGCAATCCGGAGCACAGCGTGCAGATGTTTGGGGCCTATGCGCGATCGCACCCCGCCGTCCATGAGCAGGGGTTACGGCTGCTGCTGGGCAGTGCCCTACAGCAGGCGGCCAGTCGAGGGATGGGCATTCAGCCAGTGTTTTCGCTGTTTAATGGCCAGATCCACCGGGTGATGGTGCGATTGGTCATGGGCCAAGACTGGCTCGGTCACCAATACGGGTTTGTGGGCTACTGTCACCACTGCGGTCACTACCAAACCCTGTCTTGGCGGGACCTAGGTAAGGCCCACTGCGACCATCCGGGTCAGACGATATCGGCCAATGCCCCCCCGGCCCTGGCGGTCAGCGGCCCCATGTGGCTGGGGCCATTGCACGATCGCGCCATGCTGCACCACATGGCCGCCCTCGCCCTCAATTGGGGGTGGCGCAAGCGGGCCAAGCTGCTGCAGATTATGCATGGTGAGGCGGAAATGCCCCCCTACTACTACCCCCTAGGGGAAGTGGGCCGTCGGGGCAAGGGCGATATTCCCCGCCGCGATCGCCTGATTGCGGCGCTCAAGGAGCAGGGATTTGACGCCTGCATCACCCATTTAGATGCCCAAGCCCTCAAAACCAACGCCCTTTTAGCCAACTGCATTCAGGTGGCTCGGTCTCTGGGATAGATTTAAGAGTTTCTTAGGCTTTATTTGGGATACTGACAATGTAGTCAGCGTCACCCATCGCTGTGATACAGGAGAACCATGACAGTTCAAACGGTTTCTACGCGACCTTTTGCCGATCAAAAGCCCGGTACCTCTGGCCTCAGAAAGCAAGTTCCCGCCTTTCAAAAGCCCCACTATCTCGAAAATTTTGTCCAATCCATTTTCGATAGTCTAGATGGCTATCAGGGGCAAACCCTCGTGGTGGGCGGCGATGGACGCTACTACAACCGCGAAGCCATCCAAATCATTCTCAAAATGGCGGCGGCCAATGGCTTTGGCCGCATCTTAGTGGGCCAGGGGGGGATTCTCTCGACCCCTGCGGTGTCTTGTATTATTCGCAAGCACCAAGCCTTTGGGGGCATTATTTTATCCGCCAGCCACAACCCCGGTGGCCCCGAGGGCGACTTTGGGATCAAGTACAACACCGGCAATGGCGGCCCCGCACCAGAACATGTCACCGATGCCATCTTTGCGCGCACCAAGGTAATTGACCAGTACCACATCCTAGACGTCAGCGATGTGGATTTAGATCGCATTGCCACGACAAACCTGGGTAATACGCGAATCGAGGTGATTGATGCGGTCACCGATTATGCGGCGCTGATGGAGGCCCTGTTTGACTTTGACCTGATTCAGCAGTTCATCACCGGGGGCAACTTTCGCCTCTGTATCGACTCCCTCCATGCGGTAACGGGGCCTTACGCCAAGGCCATCTTTGAGCGGCGGCTGAATGCCCCAGCGGGCACGGTGCAAAATGGCGAACCCCTAGAAGACTTTGGTGGCGGGCACCCGGACCCAAACCTGGTCTATGCCAAGGATTTGGTCAAGGTGCTGTTTGGGGACAACGCCCCTGACTTTGGCGCGGCCTCGGATGGGGATGGCGATCGCAACATGATTTTGGGCCGTCACTTCTTTGTCACCCCCAGCGATAGCTTGGCGGTGTTGGCCGCCAACGCCACCTTGGTGCCAGGGTATCGCGAGGGTTTAGCCGGGATTGCCCGCTCGATGCCCACCAGCCAAGCCCCCGATCGCGTCGCCGCCAAGCTGGGCATCGACTGCTATGAAACCCCCACGGGCTGGAAGTTTTTTGGCAATCTCCTGGATGCGGGCAAAGCCACCCTTTGCGGGGAAGAGAGCTTTGGCACCGGTTCTAACCATGTGCGCGAAAAAGATGGCCTCTGGGCGGTGCTATTTTGGCTGAATATTCTGGCAGTGCGCAAACAATCAGTCGAAGCCATCGTCAAAGAACACTGGGCCATCTATGGCCGCAACATCTACTGCCGCCACGACTATGAGGGGGTGGACAGCGATCGGGCCAATACCCTGATGGGTAATCTGCGCGCTGCGGTCAGCACCATGGCGGGCAAGTCCTTTGGCCAATACCAGGTGGACTATGCCGATGACTTTAGCTACACCGATCCCATCGATGGCAGCGTTAGCCAAAAGCAAGGGATCCGCATCGGCTTTAAAGATGGCTCGCGCATCGTCTTCCGTCTGTCGGGCACGGGCACCCAGGGGGCCACATTGCGGGTCTACCTAGAGCGCTACGAAGCCGACGCCGCCAAGCATGACCAAGACACCCAAGTGGCCCTGGCAGACTTGATTCAACTGGCGGAGGAGATTGCCCAGATCAAGGAATGGACGGGGCGCGATCGCCCCACCGTGATCACCTAACCGCGCCCTCCCGCTCACCCGACCCCCTCACCCCAGGCATCGACATCTATCGGCTGGGGTGAGGGCTAAGCCAGGAGACTACCGGTTTCCTGGAGCTGGTGAAGGCGGTGGTACAACCCGCCCTGGGACAGCAGCGCGTCGTGATTACCCTGTTCGAGAATGCGACCTTGGTCCAGCACCACAATCACATCGGCATCCCGCACCGTACTCAAGCGGTGGGCAACGATCAGGGTGGTACGGGTGCCCAAGATACGACCCATGGCCGCCTGAATCGCCCGTTCTGATTCATAGTCCAGGCTAGAGGTGGCCTCATCAAACACCAGCACATCGGGATCGACCAAAAGGGCACGGGCAATGCCCAAACGCTGTCGCTGTCCCCCCGATAGGCGCACCCCCCGCTCCCCGACAACGGTGTAATAGCCCTTGGGCATCTGTTGAATAAACGTATTCACCTGGGCAATGCGGCAGGCTTCATGCACCTGATCCAGGCTAGCTTGGGGGTTGCCATAGGTGAGGTTGTCGAGCAGGGTGCCGTTAAACACATCGACCTCTTGGTGAACGATCGCTAACCGTTGCCGATATCCCGTAATATCCAGCCGACGAATATCTTCTCCATCCATCAGAATGCGACCCTGTTGGGGATCAAAATAGCGAAACAGCAGCTTGACCAGGGTGGACTTACCCGAACCCGAACGCCCCACCAGCGCCACCGTTTGCTGGGGCTGAATCAGCAGATCAATGTCCTTGAGGATCCGCTGTTCGGGGTTATAGCCAAAGCTAATCTCGTCAAAGTGGATCTTGCCCGTGAATTGATACGCGGCCCGAGGCTGCTCTGCCTGGGCCACACTGGCGGCTTCGAGGCCCGTGGGTAACTGTAGAAACTCATGGAACCGCAGCATCGAGGCATAGCGACGGGCAAAGATCTCCGCCAGGTTACTAATCGGCTCTAGTTCGGCATAGGCCATACTCGAAACCGTCAGCGTGGTGATGAAATGCCCCAGGGAAATCTGCCCCCGTAGGCTCGCCATCAAGGTCAAGACCAATACGCCAAAGACACAGCTCTGAATCACCAATTCTTGCCAGGTCATTAACACCACGTAGCCCCGGTGAATCACCCGTTCCACAATGGTGAGTTCACGCTGGAGTCGCTGCTGTTGGCGCTTGAGTTCTGCGGTCTCGGCGGCAAAGGCCTTAACCGTTTTGATATTCGTGATGATTTCCGAGGTGCGGCTCTCGGTGGTTTCCATGTAGCGATCGAGGGTCTGCTCCTTGCGATTGAGGCGCACCAGATCCCGGCAGCTATACCCCAAGATGCCAATGAAAGACGCTAAAAACAACCCGGCAATGGGCCGGTCAATCCACAGAATCACCCCAAAAATTCCCAGCACTCGCACGAGCTTGGGAATCAGTTGCCCTGCAATTTCTGGATAGGTCCAAGTGTGGTTAGATAATCCCCGCGCCACCCGCCCCGCAATGCGACCCGGATTGTGTTCGTCATAAAACCCCAGGGGTAGACTCAGCAGTTTGCGCACCACCTGCTCCCCATGATCCCGGCGACTCCGCAGGGCAATGGCCCAGTGGAACCACACCCCCAGCCAGGGCTCGATCGGCGCACGGATGACCGTGACCATAAAGATCGCCCCCAGGAGCACCGCCAGGATCAGCGATGGGGTCGCAGTCAGCCCGACCCAACCAGCCCATTGGCTCACCAGACGTTGTAGCCAGCCATCAACGGGCGATTGGGAGACCACATTGAGCAATTGACCAATGGCGTAGGGCACCACCAAGTCCAGCAGCTCAAAGACACTACTGGCCAAAATACTCACGAGGGCAATCTTGCGGTAGTTCCGGTAGTACTTGAGCACATTCAACAGTTCAGCCATAACGCCTCCACAAGTTAGGGCAACCTGATCACAGCATATACTACAAATACTACATGCGGGGCCAAGCCACGTTGTGAAGTGCTGCCGAGGGCAGCGACTCAACTGAATGGATAAAGATTGCGATCGCCCCTGGCAACGCCATTGCTGCTAGGAACACAGCCCGTTAAGACTGCTGACCATTCACCACGGGGGGACGTTGCCACACGAGATGCTCTAATTGTTTAAAATCCCGATCGACCTCTTGCCACAGGGCTTTGTTGTGGGGGTCGATGCGGAGGGCTTTTTTTAGCGATCGCCGCGCTTTGTCGTATTGCCCATGGCGAATCAAATAGCGCCCCCAGCGCTGGTAGGTAATCGCCCGCCACTGTTGCGCTTCTAAATCCTGGGGGAGGCGCTGGCCCAAGCCATCGACGAGGGCAATGGCGCGGGGAAATCGCTGGGCCTTGAGGAGGCTCTGTAACTGGGCATAGGCCCGCTGTTTTAAAGCCTGATCTACCGCCGACAATTCTGGGTTCACCGCCACCTTGGGGTGGGTGACCGTCACCTTGGGCGG
>CAYGVA010000223.1:0-6864 GCA_964353225.1 uncultured Leptolyngbya sp. | reverse complement strand
AAATCCGCCATCGCCTTGTTCAAAAAGCCAGCGTGGCGGGCCTCATCCCGCGCCATCAGCCCAAACATCTCCGCCAGGATTGGGTTGCGGCCCTTGAGCTTGCGAGACAGCTCCTTGAATAGTAAAAAGCCCGAAAACTCCGAGACGCAGGAGCGCTCTAAATAATCGACAAAGGCCTGTCGCTCCGCCCCTTGAATGTGGTCCCAGTTTTGCGCCTTAAAAGCGTCATTGCGGACGAAGTGATGGCGATTGTAGTCGGCCCGCATCTCCGTCAGCATCGCCTGGAGTTCCGTCTCCCCCTCCGACAGGTCCATCTCGGCGGCCTTATCGAAGTCCGTGGTGTAGAAGCGGGGGGTGAGGAGATTTTCTTCAACCGCTGACTTGGGCGCGGCGGAGGCGGGCAGGGTGCTGACCATGGTGCGCGTTGACTCCAATCATTAAATAACTTTTGAGCTATCAATGAGCATAGGCGAGAATATTGGGAGATGCATTTGGCGTTACATTTTTTGATTTACAGGTTGGAGATCGCCCCAAAACCGCCCGTTTCAGCACCCATGGTTTCTACCTTTCCCCTAAGGGAAATATCGGTTACTAGCTTTACTCGAAGGGCCTTAAGCCCTGAAATTGCGTTTACAGACAACCATTGCCGTTGCCATAATCTCCTCGCGCCATAGCTCCTATAACCCCTTAATCGCCCATAAAGTTTTGAAACTAGAGGCAAGGCAGAACTTTTAATCGCTGTAGGGTAATGGAGGTTGATTCGTTGCTGTGGAGTCTAAAGTTTTGATGTCGCTTCAAGTCACCCCATCACCGACTGCTGAGCCCGCCCATCGCCCAGACAATACCCCGCCCCCAGACGCGCGGCAGCGGTTTAAGCAGTATGTGCAAACCCTGCAAGATCAGATTTGCACCGCCCTAGAGCAGCTCGACGGTCAAGCCAAGTTTCACGAAGACGCTTGGCAGCGTCAGGAGGGGGGTGGCGGTCGCACGCGGGTAATTCGTGAGGGGCGGGTGTTTGAGCAGGGGGGCGTTAATTTCTCGGAGGTGTGGGGCGATACCCTCCCCCCCGCTATCCTCACCCAGCGGCCAGAGGCGGCGGGCCATGGCTTCTACGCCACCGGCACGTCGATGGTGCTGCACCCCCGCAACCCCTATGTGCCGACGGTGCATCTCAACTATCGTTACTTTGAGGCGGGGCCGGTGTGGTGGTTTGGGGGCGGGGTCGATCTCACCCCCTATTACCCCTTCAAAGAGGATGTGGTTCACTTTCATCGCACCTTAAAGCAGGCCTGCGATCGCCACCACAGCGCCTATTACCCCACCTTTAAGCGCTGGTGTGACGAGTATTTTTATCTGAAGCACCGCCAAGAAACCCGTGGGGTCGGAGGTCTATTCTTTGATTATTTGGATGGACGGGGTCAGCTCTACGGCGGTCCCAACCTAGAGGGGGAAGCCGCCCGCCATGGCCGCGAGGTGGGAACCGTGCCCCAAACCTGGGAAGAACAATTTGCCTTCGTGCAAAGCTGCGGCAGTAGCTTTTTGCCCGCCTACCTGCCCATTGCCGAACGCCATCAAGATCGGGCCTATGGCGATCGCCAGCGCAACTTCCAGCTCTATCGGCGGGGACGCTATGTGGAGTTCAACCTGGTGTATGACCGGGGCACGGTATTTGGGTTGCAAACCAATGGCCGCACCGAGTCGATCTTGATGTCGCTACCACCCCTAGCCCGCTGGGAATATGGCTACACCCCGGAGCCCAATACCCCTGAGGCGGAGCTGTATTCTACCTATCTCAAGCCCCAAAACTGGTTGGGGGATGCCCCCTAAACGCCTTGTTGCTGATGGATCTCCTAGTTCATCATCCCCGCCTAGCGGGGATTTTTTTGCCTTGACGAATGTCACCACTGTCGGGGCACCTCATATCCCTAGGGATAATTCATTTGGCAGTGCAAAAAGCGATTATGCCCCATGGTCCACCCCAAACATCGCAGCAGCGCTGAACGGCTGTCACAAAATATCTACGAACCGATCGTTGCAAAGGCCCAGCTAGTAACACTGTCCGCGAGGTCCAGGACGGCGGTGCGTCTTGGTGGAGGGGGTCTGGGGGCAATCCACATGCCCCCAGTCAAAGCGGGCCATGGTTCACCAAAATTTTCGCCTTAGCTAACCTGTTGGAACCCAGACGGTTTTTCTTCCTTTAGAGAATCAACCCTACCCCATGCCCCTACGTGTCCTTGTTCAGGGCCGGTTGCCCGTTGGTCTGCAACCAAGATAAAACTGCTTTGCCAATCAGGGAACCAATGATGAAGGCCCCTAAAAACAGCAACGGATTCCAGATACCCAGCACCAGGGCCACAATGCCAGGGCCGGGACAATAACCGGCGATGCCCCAACCGATGCCAAACAGCACCGCACCCAAAATCAGGGGGCGATCAATTTGCTGGGCGGTAGGCAAGTAAAACCTGGGGCTCAGCAATGGGTGGGACATCCCCAATACAAACCGGAAGCTGATGATCGTGACCCCCACCGCGCCCCCCAACACAAACAGCAGGGTAGGGTCCCAGGCACCCGTCACATCCAAAAAGCCAAGGACGCGATCGCGATCCACCATTTGCGATAGCCCCAACCCCAGCCCAAACAAGACCCCAGCCAGTAGCGCCATCCCCAACTGTTTCATGTTCATCATTTCGGCTCCGCCATCGCTTCATCCTCTCTGCACAAAAACCGGCTCATAGGGCCACACCATGGCGGATCACAAACACCGTCACCATGGCCATGCTTAAAAACGTGAGCACCGCCACCAGCGATCGCGGCGACAATCGCCCTAATCCGCAGACCCCGTGACCACTGGTGCAGCCGCTGCCGATGCGGGTGCCCATGCCCACCAATAAGCCCCCCGCAATCATCACCCCTGGGGCAAAACTAGACAGGGGCGTCGGCCCAGGAGCCAGAACGTATTCGTATAAACCACCTCCCAACACCAGACCGAGGAGGAAGACCCAGCGCCAAGCTTCGTTCGGTTTGAATGCGATCGCCCCATTCACCATGCCGCTTATCCCGGTGATGCGACCATTAAATGCCAGCAGTAGGGTGGCACTTATCCCGATCAAAATCCCGCCCAGCAGGGCGGTAACCCAGTTAAATTCCACCATGGGATTCATCTCCTAACGCGGGGCAAAGTTGGCTGGGTCCTGATCTCGGCGATGGCGCATGGTGATGGGAGGCCCTTGGCGATCGCCCACCAAGGCAGCGGTTTCCTCCAACGCCATACGTAATCGCTTCGCCGCATAGATCGACATATCTCGGGGCACACTGATGCGATCGCGCAAATACCGCAGGGCCGAGTCCGATCCCTTTGGCGGCGGGCAGGGTTCCCCCGTGATCAGCTGGGTGAGGGCACAGCGGAGAGCTTCGTCAACTAGGCGATCGTCCGCAGGATTAACCCGAATGATGTTGTCTCGGTGCTTTAGCACCCGCTGCAAGGCTTCGGTGCGGGCCGTCTCGGGTTCGGCATAGGTGACATCGGGCAGCCCCAGCCAGGGGCCTTGATCCACCTGGTTTTTATGGGTCTGCATTTGGGGTTCGCCATTGTCGTAGCAGCCCCCCATTTGGGGCGGCAAGTCATGGGCGTGGGTGTGAAAGTCGCTTTGGGTGCCCCGATAGGTGGGGCGGCTTTCCATGGCATCAAACCAAGCCGAAAAGCCAGGGTTGGCTTCCCGTAGGGAGTAGCCCTTGTAGTAATAGAGACTGGCATTCATCCGCTCCACATAGGGGGTAAACACCACATCAACGATGCCAAAATCTTCTAGAAAGTAAGGTCCAGGGGTGCTGGCTAGCGCCTCCTCTACCAGGGCCACGACCTGGGTGAATTGATCACGATTGCGCTGGTCTTCCCGCGCCGAGCGGGTGGGATAGCACAGCCAAGCGCACCAAGCCCGAAACAGCAATCGCTCTAGTTGCCGCAACGGCATCACCTGCGGGTCAGTCATAGTCCAGCCTAAGGGACTAAAGGCCCGCTCTAGGGCGACCAAAATATCGTCACTTTCGGTGATTAGGCGGCCATCGAGTTCCACGGCGGGCAACATGCCCGAGGGGACTTTGCGCTTATACCAGCGTTCCTTTTCCCCATAGCAAAACATGGTGACCTTTTCGATGCGGTAGGGAATTTGCTTTTCCTCTAGCCACAGCCAGATCTTTTGGCAGTAAGGGCACCAGGCATGGTGATCGCGGTAGAGGGTGACCCGCACGTCTGCTTCGGTTTTGCCAAAGAGGCGCAGCCGCGCTTGGGCATTGGTGGGGCCATTGACGGTGTCGAGGTGAAAATCAGTGAGGGCTTCGAGGTCTGGCCAACTGAGGGGGGTGGTCATGGGGCGATCGCTCTATCCTGTTGCAGTCTCTCCCTTGAGCCTAGCCCAAGGGGGACGGGTTGTGGATGGGGGCGATTGTAAGACCGGATCTCCAGACGATGGCATTCAACCAGGGACTAAGTTATAAGACACTGAATGCTGATTCCTCCGTTACGACCCTTTACCCCCTCGTCCATGGCTACCATTGAAATTACCGCTGCGACCCCCGCCGATGTACCGGTGTTGTTTGAATTAGTGCTGGCCTTAGCAGAATACGAAAAGCTCTCCCACGAGGTCACCGGCACCTCAGCGGCATTGGCGGAGAGCTTATTTGGAGAGCGCCCCTATGCCGAAGCCCTAGTGGCCCGAGTCGATGGCAAGGGGGTGGGGTTCGCCCTGTTCTTCCATAACTTCTCGACCTTTTTGATGCAGCCCGGCATCTACTTGGAAGATTTGTTTGTACTGCCAGAATGTCGGGGGCTGGGTATTGGCAAGGCCCTGTTGCAGCGGTTGGGGCAGCTCGCAGTGGAACGCAACTGTGGACGGCTGGAATGGATGGTGTTGGATTGGAATGATCCAGCCATTCAGTTTTACGAGCGGATGGGGGCGACGATCAAGGCGGAGTGGCAGTTATGCCGGGTGACCGGAGCGGCATTGGCCCATTTGGCCACCCCTTAACCGCCCTGCAATTGGGGGTCTTTAGGAGAGTGCCTAAATGAACGATACATTTAAACCCAGTCAGTCCAATGCATTATGGCCCCGACCATGACCGCCATCCCCCATGTCAGCAAACTGGTCACCCTTGCCCAATCCCCCATTGGCAAAAAACTGATCACCGGCATTACCGGCCTGGGGTTAACGCTGTTTGTACTGGCCCACATGGTCGGCAACCTGCTGATGTTTATCGGCCACGATGCCTACAACAGCTATGGCCGTTTCATTGAGCGCCTCGGCCCACTGTTTTGGCTGGTGGAAATTGTGCTGCTGGGCATCGTTCTGACCCATGCCGCCTATGGGATTCAGATCTTTTGGGGTCGCCGCCAAGCCCGCCCGATCGCCTACAGCAAATACACATCACGGGGGGAGCCCAGCGTCCAATCCCTCAGCTCCCGCACCATGATCGTCACCGGCAGTATTTTGGCGGTGTTCTTGGTCAGCCATTTGCTCACCTTCAAATTTGGTCACTATTACGTGGGCGATCACCAGGGCAAACCGGTGCGAGACCTGGCTCGCCTGGTGATCGAAACCTTTCGAAACCCGATTTACACCGCTGGTTATACCGGGGTACTGGGGCTTCTGGGTTTCCATTTACGCCATGGCGTTTGGAGTGCCTTGCAGTCTCTGGGGGCAATGTCCCAGGGGTGGAAGCCGGTGCTATATGCCATGAGTTTGATCGGGGCTGGGGCGATCGCGATCGGGTTTGGGGTGTTGCCGTGGGCGATCGCGATCGGATGGCTGCAGTAACGCCTACCGATTCGGCTCTACTTACCCTTCCCTTTGCTTTTCAGGCCCTCTGCTTCCTGTACGGGCTCTTCTTCAATCACCACGGGTTCGGCGGACTGATTACGACCAATGGCTAGCTTTTGCTTCACCAGCGCTTCTACCTCAGCGGCCAGCTCGGGCTTCTCTTGCATGAGTTTGATAGCGTTATCGCGACCTTGGCTGATGTTTTCGCCCTTGTAGCTGTACCAGGCTCCCTTGCGGACAATGATGTCGTTTTGCTCCGCCAGGTCTAGAATGCAGCCCAAGCTAGAAATACCTTGGCCAAAAATCACGTCAAACTCGGCAATGCGGAAGGGGGGAGCCACCTTATTTTTGGCGACCTTCACCTTTGCCCGAATCCCATATTCCTCCGTACCCTTTTTCAGAGTTTGGATGCGGCGAATATCCAAGCGTACCGAGGCATAAAACTTGAGGGCGTTGCCCCCGGTGGTGGTTTCTGGGTTGCCGTAGACCACCCCAATTTTCAAGCGCAGTTGGTTTAAGAAAATCACCGTGCAACCGGATTTGCCGATATTGCCGGTAATTTTGCGCAGGGCCTGACTCATGAGCCGTGCCTGCAAACCCACATGGGCGTCACCCATTTCCCCCTCAATTTCAGCTCGGGGTACTAGGGCCGCAACGGAGTCAATCACGACTAAGTCAATGGCTGAGGAGCGCACTAATTGATCGACAATTTCTAAGGCCGACTCCCCCGTATCCGGTTGGGCCACGAGCAATTCTTTGACATTGACCCCCAGGGCCTCGGCATATTCTGGGTCGAGGGCATGTTCGGCATCCACAAACGCGGCGGTGCCCCCTTCCTTCTGCACCTCCGCTAGGGCATGGAGGGCGAGGGTGGTTTTACCTGAGCTTTCGGGACCGTAGATTTCAATCACCCGTCCCTTAGGCAGTCCACCGCCCAGGGCTAGATCCAGCGTCAGGGCACCGGTGGAAATGGTTTCCACCTTCATGCGATTGGCATCTCCCAAGCGCATGATCGCGCCCTTGCCAAAGTTGCGCTCAATCTGGTTTAGGA
>CAYGVA010000222.1:0-6887 GCA_964353225.1 uncultured Leptolyngbya sp. | reverse complement strand
CCCAGGTGCTCTCCGTCGCTACCCTCGGCACCGCTGGGGATGCCCAGATGATGGATGACTTGCATCCCGACGATGACAAGCGCTATCTGCACCACTACAATTTCCCTCCCTACTCCGTCGGTGAAACCCGGCCCATGCGCTCCCCCGGTCGTCGGGAAGTGGGCCACGGTGCCCTTGCCGAGCGGGCCTTAGTCCCCGTGCTCCCTTCTAAAGAGGAGTTTCCCTATGTGATTCGGGTGGTGTCTGAAGTGCTCTCCTCTAATGGTTCCACCTCCATGGGTTCCGTTTGTGGTTCGACCCTAGCGCTAATGGATGCCGGGGTGCCCATTGCCAAACCGGTGAGTGGCGCGGCCATGGGTTTGATTAAGGAAGGGGATGAGGTCCGCATTCTGACCGACATCCAAGGTCTCGAAGACTTCTTAGGAGACATGGACTTTAAGGTAGCCGGGACCGACACCGGCATTACTGCCCTGCAAATGGACATGAAAATCACCGGTCTGCCCATGGAGGTGATCGCCAAGGCGGTTCACCAAGCCAAGCCTGCCCGACTCCATATTTTGGATTCGATGCTGAAGGCGATCGCGGCCCCTCGCACCACGATGTCGCCCTTTGCCCCCAGATTACTCACCATGAAAATTAAGCCCGACATGATCGGCATGGTGATTGGACCGGGCGGCAAGAAGATCAAAGGCATCACCGAGCAAACCGGAGCCAAGGTAGATATCTCTGACGACGGCACCATCACCATTGCTTGCCTAGAAGCCGCTAAGGGCGAACAGGCCAAGGCGATGATTGAGGCGATCGTTCACCGCCCTGAGGCGGGGGATGTGTATGCGGGCAAGGTGGTTCGCATCATTCCCATCGGTGCTTTTGTAGAGTTTTTGCCCGGTCAAGACGGCATGATTCACATCTCGCAGTTGGCCGATTATCGGGTCGAGAAGATCGAAGATGAGGTCAACGTCGGTGACGACGTGGTGGTTAAGGTGCGGGAAGTGGATGGTCGCGGTCGCATTAACTTGACCCGTCTGAACATTCACCCCGATGAAGCCGCAGCGGCCCGTGCCAAAGTGGGCTTGAAGGATTAAGGTCCGCCTAGCCTGATTAGAAAGCCCCGGAGCATAATGCTCCGGGGCTTTTTTGTCGGGGATTAGGAAAACTGACCGCAACATCCCCTCCTCGAGAGGGGTGGCCGTAGGCCGGGGTGGGTCAACCCCTGGGGCTATTTGCCGGAAACCCACCCCTTGCCCCTCCCGAGGAGGGGAATAGGAGCTTTTAAGCGCGAACTGCTTGTTACATCAGGTTGCCACCGGCACTTTTGCCTGCTCTTCCCGCGCCAAGAACTTCTCCAGTTCCGTCAGGGCATCAGCATCCACCTTGGTTTGCATAGGGCAGAACTTCGGCCCGCACATCGAGCAAAACTCAGCGGTTTTGTAGATATCCGCAGGCAGGGTTTCGTCGTGGTATTCCTTGGCCCGCTCGGGGTCGAGGGACAACGCAAACTGCTGATTCCAGTCGAAGTTGTAGCGGGCTTTAGAGAGGGCATCGTCGCGATCGCGCGCTCCGGGTCGATGGCGACCAATGTCGGCGGCATGGGCGGCAATCTTGTAGGCAATTAGGCCATTGCGCACATCCTCGGCATTGGGCAGACCCAAGTGCTCTTTGGGGGTGACATAGCAGAGCATGGCGGTGCCGTACCACCCGGCCATGGCCGCACCGATCGCGCTGGTGATGTGGTCATAGCCGGGGGCAATATCGGTCACCAACGGCCCCAACACATAGAAAGGTGCTTCCGAGCATTCCTCCATTTGCTTTTTGACGTTGAACTCGATCTGGTCCATGGGCACATGCCCCGGCCCTTCCACCATCACCTGGATGTCATGGCCCCAAGCGCGGCGGGTGAGCTGCCCCAGGGTTTTGAGTTCCGCCAGTTGGGCCGCATCGGAGGCGTCGTGGGTGCAGCCGGGACGCAGGGAATCGCCGAGGCTAAAGGAGACGTCGTACTTTTTGAAGATTTCGATGATGCCATCGAAATGGGTATAGAGGGGGTTTTGCTTGTGGTGGTGGAGCATCCAGCGGGCGATGATGCCGCCGCCGCGAGAGACGATGCCGGTGAGGCGATCGCGCACCAAGGGCAAATGCTCGATCAAAATCCCGGCATGGATAGTCATGTAGTCCACCCCCTGCTGGGCGTGCTTCTCGATGATGTGCAGAAAGTCCTGGGCGGTGAGATCTTCGATGTTGCCGTGGACGCTCTCTAAGGCCTGGTAGATCGGCACGGTCCCGATCGGCACGGGGGAATCCTGAATGATGGCGGTGCGGATCTCGTCGAGATTACCGCCGCCGGTGGAGAGGTCCATGACGGTATCGGCCCCGTATTTGACCGCCAGCCGCAGTTTATCCAGCTCTTCGTCAATGCCAGAGGAGTTGGGGGAGGCCCCAATGTTGGCGTTGACTTTGCAACTGCTGGCAATGCCGATCGCCATCGGCTCTAGGTTTGGGTGATTCACGTTGGCGGGGATAATCATCCGCCCCCGCGCCACTTCGTCGCGAATCAACTCGGGGGGCAGGTTTTCCCGCTGGGCCACGTAGGTGATCTCTTCGGTGATCACCCCTTGGCGGGCATAGTGCATCTGGGAGACGTTGCGATCGGCACGTCTCTTGGCAACCCACTCTGTGCGTAACATATTCAATTCGCCTCGATAAACAGCTTCCCTGCGCCGGTACTAGCCGGTTTCAGGTTCTAAGGGTTTGTTCTCAGCCCCATGTGGGCACCCCTAGCTATGGGAGGTATTCTATCGTTGCTGATTTGCGATCTGACTGAAGCGGGGGTTAAGCCAGGAAAGTACACGCTCTGCAATATTCTTCGTAATCCTTCCATACTTTATTGAAAGACAGTGGTATAGGCATTGCCCATGATTTTTCGTGAAACTCACTACGATCTACTAAGTCGGTAGTCGTTGACATGGCCCATGGTTGAGTAGAAAACGATAATGAATGAAAAGTTGCGATGGCGGATTGTCACCTTTTTCAACTACTGGAGGCAGAGGCACTCATTTATTCGAGATTTAGATTTCAGCAAGCATCATCATGAAGCTAATGTACTGATTTGGGCATCTTTAGATGCGCTATCTAATTTATGGGTAAAAAATATTGGCAAAGATGAGTTTAGAAGAAAGAGTAAACGTCTAATATTTGATGAATTTCTAGCTCGCTACGGTGGTGATATATTTCAGATCGTTTCTCTGCCAGATGTTTGGATTCGCATAGATCGCGAGGAAACTATGGGACGAAATAGGGAGCTGAATGTGCCTCAGGATGTGCTTCAATTTCTTGGGGGGATAGGAGATCGCCAGACACCCACGTTTTTTGATGAACATCAGCTTCGCCAAATTTCACATGATTTGAGTTTGAGTGAAATCATTTCTGCGATCTTTTCGAAACATCCTGAAGTCGATTGCAAAAAGCTTAAAGATTGGCTGGTTTTATCTCGATATGGTGCAATCGCGTATAAAGAAATGCGATCCGCCTATATACATGAGGGTCGCTCTGGAAAGAATTCACATGGCTTTAAACTCAGTAAATCTGCAGTAAACCCTACTTACCTTAGCGGAATATATACTACTCCGCCTGCAATTGGATTTGACGTTGAGTTCATGGTTAATATCCTAGAGGATTGCATTAATGAGTTTGAGAGTCATGCATTAAGTCTGCAGAGAGATCCTGTCCCCGAAGAATGAAGGGAAGGCTGACGCAACAACTCGTTCTTACAAAGAACCGAACTGTCAGATGGGTAAATAAAATGAAGTTCTTAGTCCTTTTGCTGATGACGCTTTTCGTGTCACTCGGCACCGCACTCTTTATCGACCAGCTCTTCAGGCAACCGATCAAGAAGATCCTGACCCGACTGGTGACGGGCGATCTCAGCTCTGCTTGGCAGCGATACCTCAGGTTCGCGATTTACATCGTCGGCATCTCCGGTGGCGTGCCGATCTACAAACTTGAGCAGTACATCACCGGACGTGGCAACAACAACATTCCCCTAGAGCTAACCTCAACTCGGGCAAGCCTGGAGATCTATCGCACTATGATCGAAACGGCGCAAAGCATCGCCTGGATGTTGCTAGTCTTTTTCATAACCGCGCTGATTGCTTACGTTGTCCTGCGCGGATTTGAGCTGCGCCGCCAAGGCGTTACGCCGGAGCCTTCGAACGATCAGGAGCAGTCTCCCTAGGTTTTGCGGTTAAAGGATCTGGCGGGCACTCCTTTATATTCATGTCGCGTTAACCGCTGCGACTTGGCTCTTCGTTGTAATCACTGCATTTCGGCGGGTGACTTCCAACGGTGCATCGTTGCTTATCGAGTGCGACGTTGGAGTATTCAGTTTCTGGAAGGATATTGATGATCAATGTACGCCCTTACGAGCCAACGGATTGGCCCAGGCTATGCGAAATTCATGACGCATCACGCCTGGATGAGTTGCGATTAACCGTAGGCACAGATGCGTTTCTCAACCTTGAGCAAACGGCTAAAAATGAAGGTCTGTTTGATGGCCAGCTTTTTGTCGCGGAAGTTGAGGCTGCCGTGCAGGGTTTTGTCGCTTATAGCGATGAGGAACTCACGTGGCTCTACGTTGATCCGCAGTTTTATCGACAAGGGGTAGGGTGTGCGTTAATCCAACATGCGGTTGCCCATTCATCACCAGCCATGACCATTGAATTGCTGGAAGGCAATACACCCGCTCTCAGGCTTTATCTTTCTGCAGGCTTCAAAGTGATCAAGCGCATTGAAGGCAAGCTCGAAGGCAATGAGACTTTTGCCGCGGTCGGTCTTGTCTTAAAACGTGTTGATACCTAAAACGACCAGAGCAAAGTATCGCTCGTTAATGCGAAACAGTTTTTGTGATGATTTTATATGTTTAAAGCGACGCAACTTCATACCGAAAGACTAATGCTTGATCCCCTAGAATTAGGGGATATCCCAGCAATTTACGAGATTGCTAAAGAGAGGAGAAGTATTGAAGACTTTCAGTATGTTGCAAATAATCTTGGTGATGTTAAGGCTTGGCTAGAGCCGAGCTATTACGATCCGAATAATTTGATTTGGGTGATACGCAAATACGATCAGGCAATTGGCCTTTTTGACGTTTGCTTTGAAGCGGAATATTCCGACTTAGAGACCAATGTATGTCGAGTTGGCTACTTCCTCGATTTCAGAGAGCATAATCAAGGCTATACAACCGAGACATTACTTGTCGTCATTGACTGGCTGTTTCGTTGCACAGATATTAAGCGCATCGAAGCGGGAGTGACGCTCAAAAATATACCGTCATACCGTGTCCTTGAGAAAGCAGGTTTCGTTCGAGATAAAGTAGTTGAGGGTAACTGGCAATGGCATGGAGAAAATTACGATAGTGCCTATTATTATTTACCTGAAAAATCTAGAGATTAACTTCATTTCGTTATGATTCTGGTCAGTTGTCAACTGTCGACCGAGCTTGTACTTTGCCTTGTTCTAAATGTTGTAGACCCCAGTCTTTTAGGGCATGAATGACAGGGACGATTGTCCTCCCATACTCTGTTAGTGAATATTCTACTTTGGGTGGAATCTCGGGATAGACCTTCCTGAAAATTAAGTTGTCTGCTTCCAATTCGCGAAGCTGCTTTGTCAGCATTCGTTGGGTGACTTCTGGCATTAAACGACGTAGCTCATTGAAGCGATTGGTCTCTGATAGTAAATGGTAAAGAATCAAGCCTTTCCACTTGCCTCCAATCACTTCCAAAGTCGCTTCGACAGGGCAACCGGAATTGCAGTCATATCTAATGTGAGCCATAACATAGAGTCCAATAGTATACAAAAGGGTACTTCGTATCAAAAGAGTGCCTACTTACATAGATCATCTATATCGTTTATTCTTGCTATGACCTAAATGAAAACAGGATAAATTCTGATGAGCAAATTAACAATCATAGGGAAAATCGAAGCTAATTCCGACAGAATTGAATTCATCAAAACTGAACTGCTAAAGCTAATCCCCATAACATTGAAAGAGGCTGGCTGCATTCAATATGATTTGCATCAAGATAATGATAATCCAGCCCTATTCCTGTTTTACGAAAATTGGGATAGTCGTGAGCTTTGGCAGCAGCATATGAATAATACTCACCTTGCAGCTTATATGAAGGCAACGGAAGGTGCAGTTGCATCATTTTCGTTAAATGAAATGACCCAACTCTAAAGCGCCTTTTCGTTAAGTACTCCCCTTAGGTAACAGGGCTGATTCAAAGTCATGGCAGGAAAATTGTAGCCCCTATTTCTTCGTTGCGTGTATTTTCTGCCACGCTTGCTGTGCAATAACAGAAAGGGGTTCTCAGATTTCTTCTGGCGAAAATAAATCAGCCCTGCCTTAGGTAAGGTTTGCGAAAATCAACGACTGCGGAAGATAGCGGTTTGATCTGTTAACGTTGTTCGTCGCAGCTCGGTGAGCTGGATTGTTAGACGGACAAACTCAATGAAGTTCTTAGTCCTTTTGCTGATGACACTTTTTGTGTCAATCGGCACCGCGCTCTTTATAGACCAGTTATTTCGGCAACCGATCAAGAGAATCCTAGCCCGGCTGGTGACGGGTGACCTGAGTTCCGCATGGCAGCGGTACCTCCGGTTTGCCATTTACGTGGTTGGCGTTTCAGGTGGCGTGCCGGTCTACAAACTTGAGCAGTACATCACCGGACGTGGCAACAACGACATTCCTCTAGAGCTAACCTCAACTCGGGCCGGTCTAGAGATCTACCGCACCATGATCCAGACCGCTCAAAGCATCGCCTGGATGCTGCTCGTGTTCTTCGTGACCGCCCTCATTGCCTACGTTATCCTGCGTGGGTTTGAGCTGC
>CAYGVA010000221.1:0-6917 GCA_964353225.1 uncultured Leptolyngbya sp. | reverse complement strand
CTGACAATACCAGACTGCACTTAAGATACTCAATAACGACGCGAATGAGAGTTGGCAAAGACACGAATGCAGGTATATGTACTGCTATTTAATGCAGGCACCGATAACGAAGGCATCCACTCCTTAAACGCCAATGGCCACAATACGGTGTTGATGTTTGAGCAAGAGGACGACGCCATCCGGTTTGGCGTGATGCTAGAGGCCCAAGATTTTCCCTCCCCATCAGTAGAGGCTTTTGACGAGGCCGACATTGCGGATTTTTGTGAAGGGGCAGGCTTAGAGTCCAAGCTGATCCCCGCTGGCACATTGGTAACGCCGCCCGACACCAATGTGGAGCAGACCGATTGGGATCCTGAACATCCCCATGATTATCCCAATGGGGATAGCGCCGACTTAACTGATGGGACCGATGAATCCGGTCTGTCCCAGCAGGAGGTTGATATGCTGCGTCAACGCCTTGAAAGGCTGCTCTAGCAACACTTGGGTGGATGCCCACTCAGCGCCTCTCTCCCCAAGGGGATGGGGTGGGCGGAGCGATCTCCCGTGATAGAAAGGCACTGCACCTTGCCTCTCAGGCATCGTTGTGGTTTTGGACAGTTGTGATTTTACTAGGGACTTCTGAGATGTCTGCGAATGTGGGTCCGTTGGAAACGAATCCTCCCCTGCGGTCAGAAGGTGGTGCCCATCGGGGCCACCTTTTAACGGAGCAAGCCAACCCGGCCAGCCAAAATCTAGATGAGCTGTCGGCCTTAGGGCTGGTGGACTTGTTTAATCAAGAAGATCAGCAGACCCTGGCGGCGATCGCCGGTGCCCGTCACGCCCTGGCCGATGCCATTGAGCGCACCACCGCTGCCCTTCGACAGGGCGGACGCTTGTTTTATATCGGGGCGGGCACCAGTGGTCGATTAGGGGTCTTAGATGCAGCGGAATGTCCGCCCACTTTTTGTACGCCCCCAGCGTTGGTCCAGGGGATTTTGGCCGGGGGCGAAAAAGCCCTCTTACGCAGCTCTGAGGGCTTAGAGGATATTGCTGAGGATGGCGCAACGGTATTAAAGGAGCGCAACCTCCAGAAAACCGATGTGGTGGTGGGAATTACGGCGGGGGGAACCACCCCCTACGTGCACGGAGCCCTAAGGGCAGCCCAGGATATCGGGGCAACGACGGTTTTTATCGCCTGTGTTCCGGCGGAGCAGGTCCCGGCGGATTACGATGTCGATATTCGCCTGTTGGTGGGGCCTGAAATTTTGGCGGGCTCCACTCGCCTGAAGGCCGGCACCGTTACTAAAATGGCGCTGAATATTTTGTCTACGGGGGTGATGGTGCAGCGCGGTAAAGTCTATGGCAATCGTATGGTGGATGTGGCCGTGACTAACAGCAAGCTCCGCGATCGCGCCATCCGTATCCTGAGCGATTTGACCGACTTGCCCCGAGCCCAAGCGAGCGATCTTTTAGAGCGCAGTGGTCTCCGGGTCAAGCTCGCCCTGCTAATGCATTGGCGAAACCTCAGCGCTGAAGCAGCCGAACAGCAGTTACAAGCCTGTGATGGACAACTGCGACAAGCCCTGGCTGCATCAGCCCCTTAGCCCTCACCCCACCCCATCTTTACACCCTCACCCCACCCCATCTAAGACGCCGTGACGTCGCCTCCCCCATGCTGTTCCCAGCCCAGTCAGCCCAAACCCCATTAACGACCTGATAGGATCAAGATGCATCCGTTGGTCTAGCATCATTGGATGCGGTCCCCCATATCCCAGATTGCCTGCACCTATGCCGACCCCTGCAGAATTTTTCGAAATCACGAAATTAATGGGCATCGCCACCCTTGCCCTTGGGGGCATCACCCTGGTGACCTTTGCCTTGGGCTGGGGATTTCGCTTCCGGTTAGTGGGAATTACTGGCTTTATGGGGGTCCTCACGGTCGGGCTCTTTGGCCTGAGCTTCCAGCCCTTAACCCGGACGGTGATTCCAGGGGCAATTCCGTTTCAGACGGTGTACGACTCAGGGGCGGCCCAAGTCGTGATCAAAGTGCCAGATACCATTACAGAATCTCAACTCGACGCCACCCTCAGGCAAGCGGCCAGCAACCTGTTTAACCCCAGTCGTTTGGGTCCCCAAAACCAAAAGGCTACGATCCGGGCACGCACAATTCTCCATGGGTCAGGGGGGCGTTCCCAACTACTCTACCTGGGTCAAGTCCAAGCGATTCCTAACGCGGCAACGGGGGAGGCGATAACGGTCACCCTCGACCCCGAGACCGTCGCCCAACTCCCTTCCCAAGGGTAGGGTGGCTACCCTTGGGGCCACACCCCTTCGATTGACGCAATGCTGATGTCCTGGGTCGCGCCCAGGTTGAAACATAATGACTGCACTGACCTTACCCACCCTCACTCCGGCCCCAGCACAAGTCATGCGGGGGACGGGGCTCTTGGCCCATCTCGGCCCCGTCATAGCTCGGTTTGGGCGGCAACCCTTTCTGGTGGGGGGAGCCCAAACCCTGGCCTTAGCTGAGTCCTTTTTCGGCGATACCCTTCAGGGCTTAGCGGTTGCCCAAGCAGCCTATGAAACCGACTGTAGTGAATCAACAATCACCCGGATTCATGCCGCCATTAGCGCCCACCAAGCCGATGTAATTGTGGGCATTGGTGGGGGTAAAGCCCTGGACTTGGCCAAGTTACTGGCCTTCCAACGGCGCTTGCCCGTGGTCACCATCCCCACCTCTGGGGCCACCTGTGCGGCTTGGACGGCTCTATCAAATGTGTATAGCGATCGCGGAGCCTTTGCCTACGACGTCTCCCTAGATCGGTGCCCCGATCTGCTGGTACTCGATTATGACCTGATTGCCACCGCCCCTCAGCTCACCCTCGTGGCCGGGATTGGGGATGCCCTGGCCAAATGGTACGAAGCCTCTGTTAGCAGCGGTGACGCCCAGCAAACTCTGATCATTAGTGCGGTTCAGCAGGCGCGGGTGCTGCGGGATTTATTGTTTCAACTGGCCCCCACCGCCTTGGCCGAGCCCGGCGGAGAAACGTGGCGAGAGGTCGTTGATGCCACCGTTCTGATGGCGGGCATGATTGGGGGTTTAGGGGGTGCCCAATGCCGCACCGTCGCCGCCCACGCCGTTCATAATGGTCTCACGCACTTGGAAGCCAGCCACGGCACCCTCCACGGCGAGAAGGTCGCCTACGGCATCCTGGTGCAACTCCGCCTAGAGGAAATGGGACCGGGCAAGCCCTTAGCCGCCAATACCCGCCAACAACTCCTGCAGTTTTACAACAGGATTGGTCTGCCCACCACCTTGGATGACCTAGGGCTAGGGCAAGTCTCCCTCGCTGAGCTGCATCATAGTGCGACGATTGCCTGCGGCCCCGGTTCAGACATCCATCACCTCCCCTTTGAGGTCACGCCAACAGCATTAATGGGGGCAATGGTCTCAACAACCGTAGATGCCCTCCGCCCTCGCCGTCGTCCTGAAGCGGCCCTTGCTGCCACCCCTGCCGCCCCCGAGGTCGCTGCCGCTGAAGCCTTTATTTAAACCACACTCGATCAGGCAGCAAAACCGGCAGCAAAGTGGGCAGGTCTCTGGCGCAAGGCCAATGCCCATGGTGAGTTACAGTAGGGTCCCAAAGGAACGATAGCCATGACTCTGGATTGGATACAACCGGCAGATCGACTCAGGAGTCTGCCGCCCTACGTATTTGCCCGGTTAGATGAGCTCAAGGCCCGAGCCCGCGAACAGGGGCTGGATCTGATTGATTTGGGCATGGGCAATCCCGATGGTCCGACCCCCGAGCCAGTGGTCGAAGCGGCCATGGCGGCCATCCAAGACAGCCAGAACCATGGCTACCCGCCCTTTGAAGGCACAGCCAGCTTTCGAGAAGCAATTACCCGCTGGTATCACCGCCGCTACGGGGTCAGCCTTGATTCTGACGGCGAAGCCCTGCCCCTGTTAGGGTCTAAGGAAGGCATCGTCCATTTGGCCTTGGCCTATATAAACCCTGGGGATACGGTGCTGGTGCCCACCCCAGCCTATCCGGCTCATTTTAGGGGACCCGCGATCGCCGGAGCCAATATCATTGACCTGCCCCTGAGTGCCGACAATGACTGGCTGATTGATCTAGCTGCCATTCCTGACATTGTGGCCGAGCGGGCCAAGATGCTGTTTTTCAACTACCCCAGCAACCCCACCGCCGCTACCGCCCCCCGAGAATTCTTTGAAGACATCGTTGCCTTTGCCCGCCGCCACGAAATTTTACTGGTGCACGACCTGTGCTATGCCGAGTTGGCCTTTGATGGCTACCAACCCACCAGCTTGCTAGAAATTCCGGGTGCTAAAGACATTGGGGTAGAGTTCCATACCCTATCCAAGACCTACAACATGGCGGGTTGGCGGGTTGGGTTTGTGGTGGGCAATCGCAACATCATCCAGGGGCTCCGCACCCTCAAAACCAATTTAGACTACGGCATTTTTGCAGCCCTGCAAAAGGCAGCGGAGGCAGCCTTGAATATGCCGGACAATTATTTAGACGTGGTCCAAACCCGCTACCGGACCCGGCGCGATTTTCTGATTGAGGCGTTTGCAGACCTGGGGTGGACGATTCCTAAAACCCTGGCCACCATGTATCTTTGGGTGCCTTGCCCGCCAGGGATCGGCTCCACTGATTTTGCCCTGTCGGTCTTAGAACAAACCGGCGTAGTCTTGACCCCAGGCAATGCCTTTGGGCGGGGCGGTGAGGGTTATGTGCGGGTGAGTTTGATTGCAGAGTGTGATCGCCTCGGAGAGGCCATGGCCAGACTCAAACAGGCCAATATCCGCTATGCCTAGCCCATCAAGTCAAAATCTCGCCCCGGTTGGCGTCTTACCGTACAGTGCTGGATAGCGGTAGATGCTATCCTCATCACCATAGGAGGCAAAATCAAGATGTTTAATATTGGCTGGACTGAGGTAGTTCTTGTCTTAGGGGTGGCCGTGGTGATCTTTGGCCCCAAAAAAATCCCAGAATTAGGGGCAGCCTTGGGTAAAACCCTCCGTGACTTTAAGCGGGAGATGACCGACCCCGATGAAGAAGCTCCCTTGCTAGAGGATGAGGTTGATCAGGGCTAAAGCGAGCTGGGGCTGACCCAATCCAAGCAAGTTCGCCCATGCTTATCCGACTAAAAGGGGCAGTGATTCGGTGAATCACTGCCCCTTTTTTCTGCTGGCTGGGTAACGATACTTAGCGCTTCTTAAGGTTTAAGATGCCATCGCCACTTGAACCGTTTCCTGGAGCTGCCCATTCTGATACATCTCGATCAGAATGTCCGAACCGCCCAAGAACTCACCATTCAGGTAAACCTGAGGAATCGTGGGCCAATTGGAAAACTCCTTAATGCCCTGGCGAATGTCAGGATCTGACAGCACATCAAAGGTTTCAAACGGGACTCCGAGGACGTTTAGGATTTGGACCACATTGTTAGAGAAACCACATTGGGGCATGAGCTTGTTGCCCTTCATAAACACCATGATGGTGCTACTGGCCACTAGGGTTTCAATCCGTTCTTTGACATCTGGCGTCATGATTTTTGTTGGTAATTAGAGAACAATTGAGCGTTGAAAGCGCGATCGCAATGCCCAATAATCTGGTGCTGAGTGGTTAGCGGCGTTCTGCACGCGGCCCCAGTCTGCCCACAGAAAATACAGGCGGTTGCGTCCTAAGACTGCAGCGTCGACCATTTTTCTGGCGTGTAGGTTTTTAAGGCCAACGCATGGATCGCTTCTGAAGACATAGCGGTCTGCACAGCCTTGTAAACCAATTGGTGTTGCTGCACTAGGTTCAACCCCTCAAAATTTGCAGAAACTACCGTAGCTTCAAAATGGTCTCCACCACCGGTCAGATCATTAATCTGAACCTCTGCATCCGGCAGTCCGGCTTTTATCATGGTGATGACTTGATCTGGGTGAATCATAGATATCGTCCTTCCCCAAAACCCAACTCAAGACTGGGCAATACGATTGTTCAGTGTAGCGAATGACCGGGGCCAACGTGGGCTTACCTGAATCCAAACAAGCCCTCTAGCCCTTTAAATCGCTGCGTTACGAATCATAGGGCGCGTCTACAAAACCCAATTCAAAGAGCTGCTGGTAGGCGCGGGTGCCTAAATCTCGGGTGGGTTGTTGGCTGCGTAGCACCTCCATCAGCAGTGGAATCGCCAACTCAGGCTGATTTTGAGTGCGGTACACCAAGGCCAGTTGGTAATTGGCTTCATCGCGCTTCTGGGCCGTCTCTAAGGCGAAAGCGCGGTTGCTAGAAACTTGGCGACTGTCGATGCCGACAAACATTCCCGCCAATTCTTGGTAGTAGGTCGAAAGCTCGTTATAAAGGTCGCTGGCCGATTCGAGCCGCTCAATGGCTAGGGCTGGATTTTGGGCCGAGATCGCTTGACTCGCTGCTGCCATCAGTTGATCGGCGGCGGCAATCGTAAAGGTAGTATTGGTGCCAGTGGAGCGCAACTCAGAAGGTGGAATGGGATCAGCGTCGGTGAGTTGGGCCAAAGCCGGGCTGATGGCGGCTCCCCAAACCCCAAAAGCCACGACACTGCCGCTGAGGCAGCTCAGTAGAGAAATAGGCCGGAAGAACGGAAAAGCAGCCATAGAATACCTGCAGTGTTACTAAACGTGAACGTTACAAACCCTGGGGTATCTTATCATTTCGACTAAAGATCAAAGGGTGATATGGGCTCCCATCGGGCAAGGGGTTCAGTACCCGTCCATGA
Organism: uncultured Leptolyngbya sp.; assembly: GCA_964353225.1. Classification (GTDB taxonomy): domain Bacteria; phylum Cyanobacteriota; class Cyanobacteriia; order Phormidesmidales; family Phormidesmidaceae; genus PCC-6406. Next base: position 167 of record CAYGVA010000221.1, on the reverse strand, counting down.
CGACCCCAGTGGTTTCAGGTTCCGTAGCAGCGAAGGTGGGCCATGACGCAAGGGAATTCAACCAATGTGGGTCCTGCACCTGGGGGGGGGCTGACCCTGCAACGGGGGGGAGAAGAATTGCGGCTAGAGAAGGCCCGCGATCGCCTCACCACCCGCTTGGGTGTGGG
>CAYGVA010000220.1:0-6923 GCA_964353225.1 uncultured Leptolyngbya sp. | reverse complement strand
TGACGATTCTCGTCACCCTGGTGGTGGTGAACTGGGTGGGGTTTATGGTCGGCATTGCGATCGGCTTTGCCATGACCGCCATCCAGTTTTTGTACTGCTGCTCCCAGACGAACCCCATGGCCACAGGTGGGGACGCAGATGGGTTAATGGCAAACAACACCCAGGTTCAGGCAGCCATGCCAGAGAAACATCTGGCCCACATGCAGGGCAAAGTTGACTGGGTTGATTTGCAGGGGGTTTTGTTTTTTGGAAATGCGGCGATGCTGTTTCAGCAATTGCGATCGCGTCTTCTCCATCCCTGCGATGACCAATCCCCCGATTATGTAGTCCTAAATTTTCAGGCGGTGCTGGGTCTGGATGCTTCGGCGGTGCTCACCTTTAATAAGGTCTTGAAGCTGACCCGCGACGCGCAGGTTACTTTAGTGTTTAGCCAGGTATCTGAGCCGTTGCAGCGGCAATTAAGCCGGGGTCAAGGGCTAGACCTAGCGCATGAGCACTGCGTCCTGTGCCAAACACAGGCCCAGTTACAACACCTCTTGTCCTCAGGCGATCGCGGGCAAAAATATGCCAAATCCTCAAACGCGCCTTCAAAGAACATCTCAACTAGCCAGCCGCAAGCGGCAAACTGATGCAGAACTCAGTGCCTTGCCCAAATTCTGATTTCACCGCCAAGCTACCATCGTGTTTTTCTTCCACAATTTGGCGGGAGATTGCTAAACCTAAGCCGGTCCCTTTGCCCACCCCTTTGGTGGTAAATAAGTGGTCAAAGATTTTATCTTTCACCTCTTTAGACATCCCTCTGCCATTGTCGCCAATCGATATCTGCATCTGGTTCTGACGCATGGCTGTGCGAATGGTGATTTGCTGAGGATTGGCTTTGAGCTCTGCAAGGGATCGCGTTTGCGCCATTTCGTCAAACATATCAATGGCATTTGCCAAGATATTCATAAATACCTGATTGAGCTGCCCAGGAAAACAATTAATGGAAGAAATCTCCCCATAGTCTTTAATCACGGTAATGGCGGGGCGATGTTCATTGGCTTTGAGGCGATACTTCAAAATCAACAAAGTACTCTCAATGCCGTCATGGAGGTTAGCACTGACTTTATGGTCAATATCGGCACGGGAGAAGGTACGAAGGCTGGTGCTGATCGATTTAATACGATCCGTCGCACCTTTCATAGAACTCAATAGCTTCGGTAAATCTGCGCTCAGAAAGTCTAGATCAATCTCTTCGGCATGATCTTGTATAGGCTGTACGGGTTCAGGATAATACTGCTGATAAAGGTCCAGATGTTTTTGTAGATCTTGCACATAGTCTGTGCCATTACGAATGCTGCCGTTGAGAAAGCCAATCGGGTTATTGATTTCGTGGGCGACGCCCGCCACTAAATTCCCGAGGGATGCCATCTTCTCACTTTGCACAATTTGTAGTTGAGATTGCTCCAACTGTTGGGCATAGGCTTGAGCTTTTTGATAAAGGCGAGCATTTTCCAGGGAAATGGCGGCTTGGGTGCACAAAACGTTTAAGAGTTTGACGCGATCGCCCGTAAACGCGCCAACGGTAACCTGGTTCTCTAAATACAAAATTGCGACGAGCTTGCCCTGGTTCAGAATTGGGGTACAAAGCAAACTCTTCGGTTGCTGCTGCAAGACATAAGGATCGGCTGCCAGCATGGGATGAAGCGTGGCATCGATAATGATGGTCGGTTCTAGGTTGTGCTGGACCGTATTAATCAACCGTCGGGGCACCGTTGTGCTGCTAGATAAGGCGATCGATTGCACCTGGGCGGGCTGCTCAACCGTGGCTACCGCTTCTACAAACCACCTTTGCTCACGGGGCATGAGTAACGCGCCCTTATCGGCCCCAGCATTTTCGAGCATGGTATGCAGCAAAGTTGCTAAGAGCTTGTCGAGTTGGATCTCGCTAGAGAGGGTTTGGGATACCTTGAGGACGGTTGCCAGATCGAGCGTGGCAGCAATGTGAGTGCTGCTTGAGCCGACAGTCTCGGCCCTAGACGAATAGAGTGTGGTGATGGACCCTGTTGAAAAGACGGTTTCTTTAGCAGATAAACCTGGTGCTGCCTGTCTCAAGATGGGCAAAAGTAAATCAGAGTATCGACGCTCTAGGTCTTGGATTTTGGTGTTTGCCCCCCAGCGAGTGTAGGCGTAGTAAGCATTGATGAGATAATCCTGGGCAATTTTTTCTTTGCCCCAATCCAGGTAGAACTTAGCTGCAAGTTCGTTGGCGAGTGCTTCTTCTTGGGTGTATTTGTTGGCTTTGGCTCCGGCGATGGCGACATCGTAGTGTTCGATCGCCTCCGCCTTAGCGCCTAAGACCCGATAACGCTCCGCTTCGACCAATTGATATTGATGCAGGGCATTCATGGGGGCATGTTCTGCCCAAATCTTCATTTGTGTTTGTTTCTCTACTACTTTTTCTAAAAAGTCTGCTTGCTCCACACTGGAAACAGTGTGATAAGCTGCGAGCCTTGCTAAGGAGCTATAAAAGTGATTTTGTCGATAAATTACCTGACCCAAACCTGCGTATGAATAATCTTCTGACATTGAAAGATAATTATGGAGGTGAGGGAGATTCCCAAAAAGGCAATAGAGTTGAAGCTTAAATACTGCAATACTTAACAATGAAATGGCATCTTGGCCATCAAGATGCACTGGCATCATTGCCTTCTCATTGTAAAAATCGCCAATTAATTGACAAGGATTTGAGGGCTGCCAAAGTAAATTAGAGGTGTACTGCAAGAGGATGCTGTTATACACATAAAATCTATCTTGGTTTATTTTTTTGAAAGCCAGACTTGATGATTGCTGCTGCTGCTCTGAAACCAGTAAATTTTCACCTGAAAAATGCAAATGATAATTATAGTCGTGCAAAGAGAAAGCGGCAAACTCCAAATCTCCCGATTCTAGACCGATAGCATAGGTTTCTAATAAAGGAGAGAGTGATTCTTTTATATGTTCTTTCCAGGTTCGAACATGGGCATTAAAGGTTGTCAAAACCTTCGCCGCAACTTCTTTCTCATAGTATTTTTCTAGTAGGGTAATGCCCAACTTGCCAAACTGATAGCCAGCATCAATATCTTGTGTTATGGCACATAAAATAAATCCATAAACCACGTAGGCAAAGGACGATAAAGATGAATTTCCATATTGATGCGACAGCTCAATTTGCTTCAACGGCATCAGCAAAAATAGATTAGGATTGCTTTGGTAAGCAAGGGTCATAACGCTTGACAAGATTACCAGGATAGAAAGTGGTTTCTTTTCCTGCATGGCTGGCAAGTCAATTAGACTTTTGATGGATTGATTGGATAATAGCTTTTTGGTTTTTTCTAAAGCTTCTCCTACGTCATTTTGGGTGGGTTCTTGGGGAAACTCTAACCCTAATTCTTTTAAGAAAACTAATGCAGCTTCTACTGCTTTGTTGGCTTCACCTTCTGCGCCGTGCTTTTGGATTGTTATATCAACTACTTTGACTTGATCTAGAGGTGTTTGAGATTGTTTTGAAACGATATCAAAAAAATAATCTACTTGTTCAAATTTGCCACTTAGATAGGCTGCTTCTGTGGCAGATTCGTGCAGTGATAAACTCAGTCTGTACTGATTTTTCCAGGCAGTGTTCGGAAGCAAGCTGATGCCTGTAGAAAAGTAATTGAATGCTATTGCATAAGCGGTTGAAACTTTGGATTTTTGGCCAGCATCAAGATTGAGTTTCGCTAGTTCTATGAGTTTCACATTTTTGGTAATTAGAGATTTTCCAATGTTGAGCTGATTGACAATGTTAAATAAATTTTTATTCCTTGCGATCTGCGATCTGTTTTTCAGTAAGCGTCGTCCAATATTGAGATGGGTAACTTTCTTTTTGTCTTCTGGTATTAGAGAATAAGCTGCTTGCTGAACGCGGTCATGAAGGAATTTGTAATGCGGTGTTTGGTGATGAATATTTTGAAATGAATTGAAGGTGTCATCTAGATGGAATTTGTAAATGTCACTTTGAGGCAGAATTAATCCTGCCTGCAGGGCTGCCCATAGTGCAGTTGCTACCTCTGTGGGTGACTGCTCGGAGACAGTTGCCAAGGTGTCTAAGTCAAACTGATTTCCAATACAAGCGGCTAACTTTAAAGCCGTTTGAGTGGTGTTAGTTAGTTTTTTTAGCTGCAACACCATGAATTCCAATATGTCATCCGTGAGTGCCGCCTCTCGCACCTGGACCATATCGCATTGCCAATGTCTGGTATGGGTATCAAATGTGATGAGTTTCTCCTGATGCAATGCTTTGAGAAACTGTGTTGCAAAAAAGGGGTTGCCTTGAGTTTTCTGCATCACGATATCGCTCAAGGGTTGCGCTAATCCCGTCGAACAGTGGAGGGTCTCGGCAACAAACTGATTCAGACTATCCTGGCTCAAGGGGTGTAACGTGATTTCATTCACCCTTGCACCCGCTTTGTTCACCATCGCTAATGTCAACATCAGCGGATGAGCTGGGAAAACTTCATTATTCCGATAGGCTCCAATCAATAGAAAATAGTCGATCTCAGTCTCTGATATCAACAGTCTGATTAATCTGAGTGAGGCGGAATCTGCCCATTGCAAATCATCCAAAAACATCACTAACGGATGCTCTGGCGTGGTGAATACTTGAATGAACTTCTGGAACAGTAAGTTGAAGCGATTTTGGGCTGCCATTCCCTTTAGTTTCGGTGCTGGAGGTTGGGAGCCAATAATCCGCTCCAGTTCCGGAATGACTTCAATAATCACTTGGCTACTCTCATCCAAGGTCGCTAGAATTCGGGTTCTCCAGACTTGTAGTTGAGAATCAGATTCAAGCAGTAATTGCTCCATTAAATCCCGTAAGGCTTGGACAAGGGCTGAGAAGGGAATGTTGAAATTGAACTGGTCGAATTTACCTTTGATGAAGTACCCTCGCTGCCGCGCAATCGGTTTATGGACTTCGTTGACGACAGCGGTTTTGCCAATGCCGGAGAAGCCGGCCACCAGCATCAGTTCACAGGTTCCTTCAGTGACCCGCTCAAAGGCATCCAGTAGGGTCTTTACTTCGGTGTCGCGACCGTAGAGTTTTTCGGGGATGAGGAAGCGATCGCTCACATCTCGCTGCCCCAGTTCAAAATCTGCAATGCCGCCGGTTGTTTGCCATTGCTGCAAACACTGCGCTAAATCGTGTTTGATTCCTAGGGCGCTTTGATAGCGATCTTCGGCATTTTTGGCTATGAGTTTGGCGACTATCTCGGTCATCACTGTGGGCACGGCAGGATTGGCTTGATCGACGGGCACTGGTCGCTTAGCGATGTGGCAATGTACCAATTCCAGCGGGTCTTCTGAGGTAAAGGGCAGCGTGCCGGTCAGCAGTTGATACAGCGTTACCCCCAGGGCATAGAAGTCAGCGCGATAATCGATGCCACGATTCATCCGCCCGGTTTGCTCGGGGGCCAGGTAGGCCAAAGTGCCCTCCAAAATATTGGGATTTTGGATTTCCTGGGTTTCCTTGGGCAGCAGGGAGGCAATACTAAAGTCGATCAGCTTGACTTGTTTCGACTCGGGGTGAATCAGAATATTGGCGGGTTTGATGTCTTTATGGACGACCCGATGCTGGCCTAGCGCGTGGAGAATCTCGGCGATTTGCAGGGCGATCGCCAGCACTTCGGCCAGATCTAGCGACTGCTGCTGGAGGTACTTTGCTAAAGAAGTTTCTCCCCCATCTTCCATGACTAGGGCATAGCCACTCCCGAACGGTTCCAGACTCAAGGGTTGGGCAATCCCTGGAATAGGGAGATTTTTGGCGATGGTGTATTGATTGCGGAACTGCACCAATTCGCTAAAGCTCGGATGCTCTTGCCGCAGCACCTTGATCACCACTGGCTGCTGCGTTGACGCCTGCACGGCTCGATACACCGTTGTGCGGGAGCCGACATACAGTTGCTCTACGACCCTATAGCCCAAAATCTTGTCTGCTGCCTGATCGGGGGTATTTGCTGGGGGTGCCATAGGTTGGGACGGGTCACGTTACCCTGAGGGCTGATATCAATTTATATTTACAATTCCCCATTCTCGGGAACAATAAAGACTGATGGTATAAAAAAATATCCTCAACGTTTTGGCTCCACGGATACATCTATATAAATATTTGCGGCGAATCCTTTGGGATATTAAAAATGCCTGAAACCCTTGATTTCCTAATTGACCGAGATGGCTTCGCATACTGAGCCCCGCAGAGCCAAAGTTTTTCTGTCTGCCATCTGTCCTCCCATCTCTGACTACCCTCTGGCAAAACAGTCCTGATCTTCGCTGCATCCTTTGGGAAAGCAGTCGTCCCGGTGCGACTGATTACAGGGATGGTCCGTATAAATACGACCTATAACGGTTGCGGCGGTTCTTTGACGCCAGGGAGTGCCGTTGCATTGAGGCAGCGCCAGCAGTCTTGAGCGATCGCCCAATCCTCTTGGGTCTGAATCACCAGCATCCGCACCGTAGAAGCTGCCGTGGCGATGTCTGCATCCACGGGTGAAGCATTATTTTTAGCGGTATCTATGCCCGCTCCGAGAAAGGTTAGGGCGTCACCCACCGCCGCCCGCACTGAGGCGACATGTTCGCCAATGCCAGCGGTAAACACAACGGCATCCACCCCGCCTAGACCCATGATCATCGCCCCGATATCAGCCTTGAGGCGGTGCAAATACATGTCCCGCGCTAGGGTTGCCCGGTCATTGCCCTGGGCGATCGCCTGCTCAATCTGCCGCCAATCATGGGATATCCCCGAAATCCCCTTCAGGCCCGAGTCTTTGTTGAGCATCTGGTCGAGCTGATCGGCGGTATAGCCCTGGCGCATCAAGTGAATCAAAATGCCCGGATCCACCGATCCCGAGCGGGTGCCCATCATCAACCCA